>QHZR01000075.1:0-6996 GCA_003224755.1 Acidobacteriota bacterium | reverse complement strand
ATTCTTTTTCCAGATCGGCGGAGCGCATCTTCTTCAGGTCTTTTTCCACGCGCTCCAGACGTTTTTCAATTTGGCCAAGATCGCTGACCATCAGATCGAACTCGACGTTCTTGATGTCGCGCAAGGGGTCGATTGGTCCGGTGTGCGGGATTGAGTCATCTTCGAAAGCGCGGACGACGTGGGCAATGGCATCTACCTGGCGGAGATGGCCGAGATAACCGGACTCCTTAAGCGCTTCCTGTCCTATAGCGCCGAGATCAACATATTCGACCGAGGCGTGAGTCAGTTTCTTGGGATTGTATTGGACAGCCAAACGGTCGAGGCGGTCGTCGGGAACTTTGGCGACGCCGACGTGTGCTTCGCGCGGATTGGAAGGCGCAGAAGAAAGATGAGCCTTGGTGAGGATCCGAAATAGAGATGTCTTGCCGACTTGAGGAAGGCCAATGATGCCAGTTTTCATAAATCAGCTCTTAGCTGTTAGCTCCTAGCTTTTCGGGGTTATGACTGCAGTCGAGATGAATCTTGCGCTTTGGTGAATCAACAGAATAAATGATTCGAGAACGACTTTCTTACGACCCGCGGGAAAAATCAAAATCTTTAACCGCAAAGTGCCGCAGAGGACGCAAAGAAACGCGCAGAATTGCAGAGACCGAGAATGCAGATTCCTCACCACTAAAGTGGTTCGGAATGACAAGGTGTTAATTGAAATCTATCGTAGGATTGGATCGTTTGGAGCTACAGCGGCACCGGCACTGTGTCCACGATTTCCTGAATCACTTCTTCTGTGCGGACTGACTTTTTCATTCCTGAAGAGTGCATTCCGTGGATGGCAACACGATGCGCGAACACCGGCACGGCGAGCGGTTTGAAGTCTTCCGGAACGCAGAAGCCGCGGCCATCGAGGAAAGCCATGGCTTGGGCGGCGCGATAGAGCATTTGCGATCCGCGCGGCGAGACGCCAAGAGTTAATTTCTCGTGCTTGCGAGTGCGGGCGACGATTTCGAGAGCATAGTTCACCAGCGAATCGTCAACTTCGACTTGAGTGACAACTTGCTGCATTTCGAGGATATCGGCGCCGGTCAGGACAGTCTCCAAATTTTGGAGTTGCGCGGTGCCAGCCTTGGCACGAAGAATGTCACGTTCTGAATTCCCGTCGGGATATCCCATGTAGAGGCGCATAAGGAAGCGATCGAGTTGCGATTCAGGCAGCGGATAGGTGCCGTGGTGCTCGACCGGGTTCTGGGTTGCGATGACTAGAAACGGCTGCGGCAGCGGAAAGCACTGCGCGTCAATCGTGACCTGGCCTTCGTTCATGGCTTCGAGCAGTGCGGACTGCGTTTTGGGCGTAGTGCGATTGATTTCATCTGCCAACAAGACGTTGGTGAAAACCGGGCCGCGCTTGAATTCGAATTTCTGCTCGGTGGCGGAATAAATCGAAATGCCAATGATGTCCGAGGGCAGCATGTCGCTGGTGAACTGCACGCGCTGAAAGCTGCATCCGAGCGCCCGCGCCAACGCATGGGCCAGAGTCGTCTTGCCGACGCCGGGAACGCCTTCGATCAACAGGTGGCCGCGGGCAAGCACGGAAACCAGGGCCAGGCGGACGACTTCATCCTTGCCGCGAATTACTTTCTTGAGTTCATTCTCCAGGCGCGAGGCCCGGTGGGATGCGGCAATGACGGTTTCGAGCGACATGGAGGCGATTCTACTATGCGGCGCTGCGGCGTTGATTGTTACCTTAGTGACTTCAAGAAGCTCTTAGCCATTAGCTTTTAGCTGTTAGCTAAGAACTCAGCCGATGGTTAAAGGGCAAGAGATTAACTTCTGCCTCTTACTGCATTGTGAACTCTGCCGGCCTTCCGGTCAGTCGCTCGATTCGTTTCGCGATCGGAGGATGCGTCATGAACAGACCACCAAAGCCTCCGAGGAATGGCTGAACGATAAATAGGTGCGCGGTTGACGGTGTTGCCTGAAGTGGCAGCCGCTTCGAATAGGCGTCGAGCTTCGCCAGAGCGCTAGCTAGAGCATACGGATTGCCGGTGAAGTGCGCGCCGGTTTCATCCGCCTGGTATTCGCGCGAACGGGAAACAGCGAGCTGGATCAGGAAAGCCGCGATAGGCGCGAGGATCAGCATGAAAAGCGCACCAATTCCACCGCCGCGATTGTCGTTGTCGCGTTCGTATCCTCCAAAGATCATTCCCCAGCGTGCGATGTCTGCGAAGTAAGTAATCGCGCCGGCAATGGTCGCGGCAATCGAGCTGATCAGGATGTCGCGATTGCGAACGTGACCGAGTTCGTGCGCCAGCACTCCTTCGAGTTCCTCGTCATTCAGCAGGTTAAGGATTCCCTGCGTGACAGCGACGGATGCGTGCGACGGATTGCGTCCAGTGGCGAAGGCATTGGGCGACTCGGTCGGAATAACATAGATTGTTGGCATCGGCAGCCCGATTTTCTGGATGAGCCGCTCAACAATTTGGTAGGCGCGTGGAAGCTCTTCGCGCGTGACTGGCTTGGCGCGGTACATGGCCAGCGCCAGTTTGTCGGAGAAGAAGTAGGAGACGAAGTTCAACACTGCGGCAAGAATCAGTGCGAGCAGCATTCCGTTTTGACCGCCGAACACTCGGCCGATGAACATCAGCAGCAGGGTAAGTGCTGTCAGCAAGAATGCTGTTTTGAATGTGTTTCCCATAAGTAGCCCTACCGAATAGATGCGGCCTGGGGTCGCAGGATGCATCTTCTTGAAAGAACGGAGGATGCACGGGTTCTTGCGTCCATTAAATTCACAATCGCCGCGGATTTTCGCGGATCTCGCGGATTAATTCAAAGCTTTTACCGCAGAGAATGCAGAGGAATCAGAGAGATCGCAGAGAAAAACGAGTCACGGATCAACACGGATTTTCACGGATTCTTTTTGATTTTGATCCTTGATGATCTGTGAAAATCCGTGGCCAAGAATTTGACGTTATCCGCGTTTATCCGCGAAATCTGCGGCGAGAAATTGGTTCTCAGCGCTGGCGGCGAAGCGCGCGCGACAGTGTTTGATCGAGAGCGGCTTTGGCGGAAGCGTAGTCCTGGTCGGAAAGCTGGCCTCGCTTGTGCTCCATTTCAAGCTGGAAGAGTTCTTCTTTGAGCGCGTCGAGTAGTGGGGTCGAGCTACCGACCGCTGGGGCCGCGCGAGGCACAGCAGATCTGCGCACCGTCCAAACGGCACCCGCGATGAGAACCACTTCAAGCCCGAAGAGTGTAATCACGCGATACGAAAGCCCTGCTCCCTGACCCACTGCCGTCTTCTCCAGGGGATCGGGAGCCTCGATCGGCTTGCCCAGACCGCCGCCGGGACGATTGTCTGCCGCAGGCGGACTCGATTCTCCGCCGGACTGGTTGGACGCGTTTTGAGATTGGTCTTGCAACATTCCTTCGCCGGAAATTTCGAAGGTGAGTTTTTGCCCAGGCTGGGGATTGCTGGCGACTTCAGCGATTGCGTCGGGAAGGTCGGGCGGCTGCTTGTCTTCGTAAACTCCGGATTGCGCCGGGGTGAAAGCGATGCTTCGCGGCATCATAGCGACAAAATGCTGCAGCGGATACACGAGCCGCGGATCAATGGTCGCCTTGCCGGAATAAGCCAAGTGATAGGTGACCTGAAATTCGGTTTTGCCGGGACGCAATGGGAAGGGGAAAGCGTATCGTCCTTTTTCTGTTTGTGGTGTCGCAGAAGTTTTGACCGACTGGCCTCCAGCGGTTTGCGCCCGGGCGTCATCGATCTCGGCATTTGGTGGCGCATAGAATTCGAAATTGGTATTGCTCATCTGGGTGCGCGGAGGATTGGAAGTGTTGTCCACGGCAAAAATCCGGGTAATGCCGAGCTGTCCCTTTGATGACTGCAAATACATGAGGTCGGCGATCGCTTTCACGCCTTCGACTTTCTTGCTCACGTCATACACCTGCACAGAAACAGAATTGGTTCCCGGAGGCGCCATCTGGTGATAGGTAGCTCCCTGGTGGATAGCGCGAACCAGATGTGGTGAAATCGCATCGTCGAAAGTGAAAGTGAATTTTCCCTGCGCGTCGGATTTTGTGTGGCCGGCTTCTTCCATGCCAGAGGCGAGTTTGATGAGAATGACTTCGTCTCCGGCGGAAGGCTCGTTGGTTGTGCCATTGGTGATGGTTCCGGTGAGGGTGGCGGCTGAGGCAGACGCAGCAAGGATGAGTGCAATAGCAACGCTGACTAGTGGTTTGAAAATGTGGGTACAGCCGCCCTCGGCTGTTCGTGGCGCGATGATCGAGTGGTCGCAACCGGAGTTCTGGAAATTGTCCCAGGTTCTTGGTGCGGGTCTCCGACCCGAGGACAGCCGAGGGCGGCTGTCCCCACGTGGGTTGTTTTGTTTTTTATTTGCTCGGTTCAAGCGCGGCCCTCGCCTACTTTGGTCTTCGCTGGCGTTCCGGATTCCAGCCGCGAGATTTCTGCCAGGACTGCGGCTGCTTCTTCCTCCAGAGAACTTCTCATAGTCTGATAGTCGGACTCCGGAAGCTTGCCCGCCTTGTAGTCAAAATTAAGATCGCGGAGGTTCTCGTAAACGACTTCCTTGCGCTCGCGCAGATAATTGATGCGGGTCTTGGTGGGGCCGGCAGTTATGGCATCGGGAACGTGAAAGATGTAGTAGAGCGCGGCGGCAGTGATCAGGATGCAAGCCCAAATCATAGGCCAGTCTCCTTGCGTGCCTGTTCGCGAAAGCGAGCTAGCTCTTCTCCGCGGACGGGTACGGGGACGCTGGCGTGAGTAACGATCGGTCGTTTCCTCCACATCCATACGATAAAGACGACCAGCATTATTCCGGCCAGCAGCGCGAGGTAAGGCATGAGCCATGCGACGCGATTGAATCCGCGATTTGGCGGCGCGGCCAGCACGAGCGTACCGTACGTCTGAACGAAAAATTGCGTGATTGCGCTATCAGAGTCGCCGCGATCAACGTACGCAGTCAGCTCCTGCTTCATGCGCGAAAGATAAGGACATCCCAGATGGTTGCACTCGAGCAGAACCTGATTGCAGCCGCACATGCAGATGACTTGATGACCGATGCGATCCACACGTCCGTTGTCGCCAGCTCCGAGGAACAGAAGTAGTCCCGTCAACAGAACCATTATCAACCGAACGCGTTGGCTGAGGTGGTGCATCAATCTCCGGCTCCAACCGGAGCGGGCCGGATTCGCGCATCAGCAGGTACCGTCTGGGGAAACACGGCACGCACTGGCGCGGCATTTGGAAACAACGCGGCGATTGTGCCAAAGACCATTACCAGGACACCGACCCAGATCCACGAAACCAGAGGATTCAGATGGGCTTTGATGATGGGGCGGCCCGTGTCAGGATTTTGGCCCTCGTACACCAGGTAGAGATCTTCTTTCAAAGTCGAGCGCACGGCGGGCATGTGCTGCTGTTCGCTGCTGGCGGGATAAAAACGGCTCTCAGGATAGAGCGTGTCAATCTGCTTGCCGCCCTTGAAGACCTGCAAAATGGCGAGGTCGGCGCTGTAATTCGGCTTCTCCTCCTGCGTGTATGATCGGCCAACGATGCTGTAACTGCCGATGTCGAGCTTGTCGCCGTAGCTCATTTCTTTTTCGGCTTCGCGATTGAACGCTGAACCTGCAAAGCCAATGAACACGATGATCACGCCGAGATGCACGACGTATCCGCCATAACGGCGGGTGTTGCGGTGAGCAAGATGCAACACGGAAATGCCCAGCCCCTGGCCTGTGTGGCCGGAGATGACGCGCCCGCCGCGCACAAATTCTGAGATCACGGTCAACGCGACGAGCACCGATAGCATGATCGCCATTAGCGAGTAGAAATATGAAACGTCATTCCAGGGGTGCAGGCCGAATGGCCCGCCCCAGGCTGGTGGCGTTGCCATCAAGAAAGCGCCGACCGCCAGAGCACCCAAGCTAGGCCAAAGGAAATTTCGCTTAAGGCTTTCGAAGGATGTTTTGCGCCAGGCGAGCAGCGGACCGACAGCGGTAAGCAACAGAAGGAGAAGCGCAACCGGAATGCTGACTTTGTTAAAGAACGGCGGCCCGACCGTAACCTTGTGTCCCTGGATCCATTCGGAGAGTACGGGAAACAAAGTTCCCCAGAGCACTGTGAAACAGGCCAGCAGGAGAAGGAGATTGTTGAACAAGAAGCTGGACTCGCGTGAGATCAACGACTCCAACTTGTGCTCGCCACGAAGATGCGAACGGTTCTTCCAGTAAAAATAAACACAGGTAGCGAGAATTATCGCGAGGAAAGTCACGAACCAGTCGCCTATTGAAGACTGCGCGAATGCGTGCACCGAGTTCACGACTCCGCTACGCGTGAGGAACGTTCCGAAAATCGCGAGCATGAACGTGGAGAAGATCAGCCACATGTTCCAGGTCTTCAGCATGCCCCGCTTTTCCTGCATCATGACCGAGTGCAGAAACGCGGTGCCGGTGAACCATGGCATCACAGAGGCATTCTCGACTGGGTCCCATCCCCAGTAGCCGCCCCATCCGAGCACGTTGTAGGCCCAGTGCATTCCAAGAAAAACGCCGCAGGTGAGAAATCCCCACGTGACCATCGTCCATCGGCGGGTGATGTGGATCCACTTCTCGCCGGGGTATTTCATCGCCAGGGCGGCAAGTGCGAAAGCGAACGGGACGGTAAACCCAACGTAGCCCAAGTACAGCATGGGAGGGTGAATGACCATCTCGGGATATTGAAGGAGCGGAGTTAAACCGTTGCCGTCAGCCGGGATCGGGCCTTCCATCAGCGCAAAAGGTTTTGCTGCGAAATTCAGCAGCAGAAAAAAGAAAACCTGAACGGCAGCGATGATGACGGATGCGTGAGCAAACAGGCGCTCATCAGTCTTATGACGCAAGCGCAACACGAGCCCGTAAGTCGAAAGCAACAGGGACCAGAACAGCAGCGAGCCTTCCTGTCCCGACCATAGAGTCGCGAACTTGTAGGGCCAGGGCAGATCT
>QHZR01000549.1 GCA_003224755.1 Acidobacteriota bacterium | reverse complement strand
TTCGATGATAAGTCTTATGAATGGTGGCGTTGAATCGCCGGACGCAACCAAAGCCGGAAGCAATAGCGACCTGGTTCATGGGCAGCGCTGTCTCATCAATGAGCTTTTTCGCAAAGTGCAGGCGGCGGGTCTGAGCGACTGCGCTCGGCGTTGCTCCCAAGTGCTTCACAAATAAACGGCGCAGGTGGCGGGAGCCAACACCCAAGCGTTCCGCGAGACCCTCAACTCCTCCGTCCTCTAATCCGCTTTCTGCAATCAGTCGCAAAGCTCGCGAAACCGTCCTTGACGTTCCCAACCAGGCCGGCGTACCGGGGGAGCATTCCGGGCGACAGCGCAGGCACGGTCGAAACCCAGCTTCTGCTGCCGCGGCAGCGGTTGGGAAATAGCGGACGTTCTTGTCTGGTATGGTCGGAACTGGGCAGCTTGGTCGGCAGTAGATTCTGGTGCTGTGGGCGCCGACGAAGAACTTGCCATCGAAGCGCACGTCGCGCGCCACCCGCGCCCGCCTAAATGCCTGCCAATCGATTTTCATGTTTCGCGAAACAAAGAGCCGCTCCTGCGAACAGGCAGCTGACAGTGGTCACGGAGAGTGGACGCTTGTTCATATTTTTCGAGAAGACAAACTGTATCCGGTGTCAAGCTTCAAATTGTCGAATACCGCCTCAAAACCTGGCCCAGGGGCGGCGCACATAATGCCCACATCCACCTTCTCATCGGGCGGGAAATATCCCTGGCGCACGGACGTGAAGGCTTTTCCATCGAGAGAACACAGGGTTTCTATCGAGTCCTTCTTTCGGACTGCTCTCCACCAGATGGGTGCAGTATCTGAGAGATCCGGCATGGTCGACCAATCCGAAAAGTCGCGCGTGAACACCACGCTCGCGTGACGCCGACCATCGAAAAATTCCGTTCCACATTTCATCCAGTTCTCCGCATCTTTCCGAACCATGAGACCAGCTTGATCGTACAAGGCTGCATATTGGCCGTTAATTCGGGCTTGAAATATGAAGTCTCCACTCGCCGGCAGATGAAAGAAGTGACCGTTGTCAGTGATATAGCCATAAAAAGTCTTGCGCCAAAAGTCGGTCTTGGCGCGACTGCGAACTGCAAGTTTGTCACCCACCAGGTTCGAAGATACGGGTTCGTTCATCCATGACATCCACCTGAGCAGTTCAGCCGAGCTCCCTGCTTGCCGATCCTCCGCTACTGTTTGTGTGCCGATTAGCGTAGCGGCGGCGAGTCCTGCCGACTGCCACAGAAACGTTCTTCGGTCTGACTCCACAATTCGCCCTCAAGTTCTAAGTTGCTGGCGATGATCTTGCCGTTAGTCGTGATTCCTTCGCCAGTCAAGGCTGCGCCAAGTCTCTGCGGCGTATCCCGAAATTGCAAGTCTCAAAAATCGGAACCGCAGGAGTCACGTCCGAAAACGTCCAAGGAGCCGGGGAGCGATGTCCGCTAATGTCCATGCTTGGTCGGCCATTTGATCTATGTTGATCCGCATGAGTTTTGGCTGTTGTCGCCCAAGAAGGCCCAAAGGAGATCACATGCTATCCCGGATATGGACGTGCTTGGGCGCGATGATTTTGTTTATTGCGATTGCGCTGCCGCTTCATCTCGCCGCGCAATCCCACTACGGCGTAGTCGAGCTTGGCGAACTTGGCGGAACGGCAGGCTCTGCCAAAGGCATAAACGATCGGGGTTGGATCACCGGCGCTGACAACCTGCCGGGAGATCTAACGTCTATGGCTACTCTCTGGGTGAATGGATCAACCATTCCGCTGGGCACGCTTGGGGGACCAAACAGCGCTGTGGCTTGGCCGGTCAAGAATAACAATGGCGTGGGTTTGTATCGTGTAACCTCATGAATGGGCAACAGTCATGCACCAGGCTTTGTAAGCATGTGTGTTATCAATGGGTTGAAGACGCATGACGGATGGAACAGTCACTCATTATTACCAGTTTGATAACAAAAAAATGTCTAGTTGACAAATATTAACCATTAGCGATTGAAAGGCAGACGGGCGTCGGCTGCCAATGCAGGCACAAGCAGGCTGTACCGAATACAATGCAGTTCGTCGTCCGTGCCGATTGCATTGTCCATTTTCGGCGTAAGTACCTAAAAGGATTGTTAAGCGTTCCCTGCGATGGACGGGGTGCCAGACGCCCCCTGGGTCAGTCGTTCCCTGAGTCCGTTGGGCCGGCCAGCGTGAAGTTGTCAAGCGGTACACTGCACAGCAATATCACAATCAAGTGTTCGAAGAGAAAAGCGTATGCGGCGAGAACATGCGACAAATGAGTTCCTATAACGGACGACAGTCGTCCAACTCGCAAAGGCGACAGGCTCAGCCGTGATTGCAGCGTCACAACAAATTGTGTTGAGCAAAGAAAAATGGAGACAAGATCACGACCATAACAGAAACTCGGAACATGCCGTTGTGTGCGAAGCGCAGTGAATGTTGTTTTTGGGCGGCT
>QHZR01000548.1 GCA_003224755.1 Acidobacteriota bacterium | reverse complement strand
TCATTCAGGTTTTACCGTGAAGGCGAAATTATAACTGCACGGGAGCGGTAGCGCTTTCTGCTGCAGGCGCGTGAAGCTCGTCGCGAAAGAGATATCGCAGGATGGGTGGCGCCAGCAATGTGGTCACGATGGTCATCAGCACAACCACTCCGTAAGCCGGTTGGCTCATGATTGCCGATTGCAGGCCGACCAGCGCCACAATTAACGCGACCCGGAAAACCGTAGTCCACCCTTCCCGTAGAAGCGGCAGGCCGCAGCCAATCAACTTAGAGACGACCGCCAGCAGCGAGACTACGATTGCGGCAGTTAACAGGTTTCCAGTGAGCAGGCGCACGTTGAAGCGCGCGCCAATGTCGAAGAAAAAGAATGGCGCCAGAAACGCGGTGATTCCACCGACACGAGGGATCAAGTTCCATTGCGGAGCGTAGTCGGCGAACATCAATCCCGCAAAGAATGCGCCAACAATGGCCGCCATTCCAATTTTCACGGCCAGCCAGGAGAAAAAGAGACATATGGTAAGGGCGATCACCAGGGTCGAGTTCTGCGTGGAGAATTGTGCCAGGCGCGGACGAAGCTGACGAACGATCTTAGGTGCCGCGAACATCATGAACACGGCGAATGCGACTGCTTCGGCTGTCAGCACGCCCAGATGCACCCAGCGCACTCCAGACCCTGACGCGGATCCCGCCACTACGGCCAGAACAACCATTCCCAAAATATCATCGAAAACCGCTGCTGCCAGAATGATCTTCGCTGTACGAGTCGATAACACGTTCATGTCGGACAGTACTCGAGCAGTTATGCCGACGCTGGTCGCGACCATTGGCGGCGGCCACAAAGGTGGCCTCGAGGTTGGTGTCGCCGCGGAGTTTCAGGTACGCGAAACCGAGAACAAACGGCGCTATTACTCCTGCGACCGAAACCAGAAGCGCCTTGCGACTGACCTGAATCAATTCGTGCGGGCTGGTTTCAAGTCCGGCACTGAACAGGACAAAAATCGCGCCCTCGGCGATGGAATGAAGCGTATCACTTGCCGGAATAACTGAGATGGCATAAGGGCCGAGCGCAACTCCGGCAAGAATTTCGCCGGGCACCGCGGGCAAACGCAGCCGCTCGAAGAGTTCGCCAAGCAATTTGGCGGCGACGAAGATGACGAACAATTGCAGCAGGAGCTGTTCTGGCGAGGCTGGCATTTTGCGGATCTTTCTTATTGGTGAATCTTTTGGCAGGATAGGGCATGCAGAGCAGGCCCGCAACAAAACTCGAGAGCTGCTGCGGAAATCCAAATCAGCCACGGATTTGCGCGGATTGCACAAAGATTTATCCATGTTGACTGGCGGAATCCGTGGCCTGGATTTTTCTTAACGGCCAGATCAGAACCTCGAGCTTCTTGGAGAAATGGAGTAGGGGCGGAACTTCGGGCAGCTGAATTCCCGCGGCAGCGGCCATAGTGTTGGCGGAAATTTCTGCTTCGGCGTCCTGCAGTGGCCACGGTGCATGATGGATTTCGGCCCGAAACAGCGAACCGCGAAAAACCGTGTAAAGGCAATAACGTTCGGTAAGCCAGTGTTCGAGCGTCCCTGGCTGGCGAAGCTGAACGGGACCGACGGGACGATACATTCCTCCAAATTCTGCGTTGCGACTGCGAAATGAGTCGTAGCGAACGCAGTCTTTTTCCGGTCTGACTCTCATGCGAGCGTAGAAGTACGGCAAGTGGTAGGCCGCTCTTGCTCCCCAGACCGCGAGATGACTGGCGGCATCCAGACTGAAGAAAAAGACGCCAGGCTTGCCGCCATAGTTCACGTATGTACGAACATTCAATTCCGGGAAACGCGATGTGCCGGGAACCGGCGGCATCCAGCGTCCGCAAACTCCGGTCATCTGGAACGGTGTCACAGCGACCCAGCATTGTCCGTTGAAAGTATCGAGCGGCAACACGGCCGGAATGAGTGCTCGCAGACTCTCGGGTGCAAGCGGCCAGTGCGCGAACAGCAGGCCATTCCACGTCTGCTCCATGATCCACGGCCCGGAGGGTAGCGGCCATGGACGATGCTCAAAGAACTTGAGAACTTGGTGCATGAAACAAGGATATCGGGTGGTCGGATGATCGGGCCATCGGGTGATCTAAGATCAACGTTGACCTGGAGGTGATCAGCGTGTGGAGTCTTAGATGACCCGATCACCAGATCATCCGACCACCCGATAGAATGATGCCGTGAGCATCGCCACTCCCGCCTTACCGAGGACTGACAAACCTTGGCGCAAATTCACTCTGAAAGAACGCATCCAGCTGTGGTTGATTACCTGGGCTGGATACTTGGCCATTCGCATTCTGGGGCCAACCATCCGCTTTAGCATTTCGTGGGAGGAAGGTTCTCCAAAGAGCCTCGCCGAGCGGCCGTGCGTGTATTCCTTCTGGCACAACTGCATGATTCCCGCCATGTACTGGTGCCG
>QHZR01000546.1 GCA_003224755.1 Acidobacteriota bacterium | reverse complement strand
AGAATGGCTATGGCGACTGCAAAGACAAACACACGCTTCTTCAAGCCTTGCTCTCTGCGGAAGGGATTAAGAGCTATCCCGTATTGGTTCACTCCGATCGTAAGCTTGATACGGACGTTCCATCGCCGGCGCAATTCGATCACGTGATCACTGCCGCAAAACTGGGCGAGAATCTGGTTTGGCTGGACTCCACCGCCGAAGTGGCACCCTACGGTTTGATCATGTACGGTTTGCGGAACAAACAGGCGGTGGTCGCATCCAGCGACTCTATTGGGGGCTTCGCCGCACCCCATCTGAGATTCCTGTACAAAACGGCACCAAGCTGAATATCAACGGAAAAGTCAGTGAACTCGGCGCGCTCGACGCGAACGTGGAGTTGACCGCCACCGGCGACGCTGGTTTTCGTTTGCGCGCGACATTCCGTCAGGTGCCTCAGGCCAATTGGCCTCGGGCTCTGGAGATGGTTTCGCGAGTGTGGGGATT
>QHZR01000547.1 GCA_003224755.1 Acidobacteriota bacterium | reverse complement strand
TGGAATCGAATAACCTGCATCAACGGCTGGAACTTCTCAGGCGTTTCCCCTAATTTGCGGACAAAACGTCTGTTGAATTGCCCTAATTACTCCCATCTGCAAACCTTTTGGGAGTAATCTAGCCGAAATATTTCGGCTGCGACGAAGACCGCATCGTAGCTGACCTTCAATTCCAACAAGTCAAGATCAAGGGAGTATGTAGATGTGTGCCCGTTTCCTTTCCAGCCAATTCGTCGGTAAGTTTTTTATTTTTCTTTGCTTCGTCGTAGCGGCTTCCGGGGCCGTCTTTGCTCAAGGTGCCGGATATTGGCACACCAGCGGAAATCAGATCATTGATTCAGGTGGACACACGGTACGCATTGCGGGCGTCAACTGGTACGGTTTTGAAACCACCGATCAAGTCGTTCACGGCCTGTGGGCAGAGGATTATCACACGATTCTGAACACCATAAAGAGCAACGGCTATAACGCCATTCGTTTGCCGTACTCGAATCAGATGGTCGAAAGCCCGATGGTTCCGTCGAACATTTCTTATGCGAACGGAAGCGGCGCCATCAACACCGACTTGAAAGGGCTGAATGCGCTGCAAGTGATGGACAAAGTCGTGACTGCGGCGGGCGCGGCCGGACTTCGCGTGATCCTCGACAATCACCGTTCGGAAGCCGGCAACAGTGCTGAGGCAAACGGATTGTGGTACACCGGCGCCTATCCCGAGTCGGCGTGGATCAACGATTGGAAGACCGTCGTAAACCGCTACTCCACGTTTAAAGACGCAAGTGGAAATCCAACGGTGATCGCGGTTGATCTGCGAAACGAGCCGCATCTAATCGCCAATGGCTCGCACACCGGCGCGTGCTGGACGGGAGATACAACAACTGGTGGTTGTCCAACAAGCAACGGCTCGCAAAACTGGGCCGCAGCAGCGCAGCGCGCGGGTAACGCAGTCCTGTCAGTGAACTCGAAGTTGCTCATTATGGTCGAAGGCATTGACTGCTACAAGGGAGACTGTGACTGGTGGGGCGGAAATTTGGAAGGCGTCTCAAGCCATCCGATCACACTGAACGTTGCCAACCGTCTCGTGTACTCCGCTCACGACTATGGTCCGAACCTCTTTCAACAGAGCTGGTTCAACAGCAGTACAAGTTTTTCGAGTTTGTCCGCAGTATGGAACAAATTCTGGGGATACATTAGCGCGAATCACACCGCACCAGTGTTGGTCGGGGAGTTTGGTACCGGCAACAACGCATCTGATATTCAGAGCGCAACTCCGGGCTCGCAGGGACAATGGTTCCAAAGCCTGATCAACTTCCTGCAAAACAATGCCAGTCTCAACTGGACTTACTGGGCACTCAATGGCGAAGACAATAATTACGATTCAACCCCACAGAATTCGCAGAAACAAAGTGACCTGGCCTCCATCCAGTCGGCACTTGGCGGAGGCGGCGGAGGCGGCGGAACCTGTTCAATGACTCCCGCGGCACCCACTGGCCTGACAGCGACAGCAGTCTCTTCCAGCCAAATCAATTTGTCGTGGACCGCGGTGCCTCCACCCAGCAACTGCGACATCGCGTATAGCGTGTTCCGCAGCAGGACCAGCGGCTTCACTCCTTCTTCAAGTAACCGGATCGCTAGCGGATTGCCCACACCATCGTTCGCGAATACCGGTTTGTTGCCTGCAACAAAGTACTACTACAAGGTCGAAGCAGTGGATGCTGTGGGCTCATCGCCCGCGTCGAACCAGGCAAGCGCGACTACACAGTCCAATTCCGGCGGATTTGCCTGCCACGTGGTTTATACCAACGTCAATCAATGGAATAGTGGTTTTCAGGCGGCGATTACGATCCAGAACACCGGAACTGTGGGGATAACCAGCTGGACCCTGAGGTGGGCATTCCCGAACAATCAGCAAATCACGGGACTATGGAACGGGAGCTATACGCAAAGCGGCCGGGCTGTGATCGTCAAGAATTTGAGCTACAACGGGAGCATTCCAACGGGCGGCAGCTACGGCGGAATGGGATTCACCGCCAATTACAGCGGAACGAACGGGGTGCCGACAAGCTTCTCTGTCAACGGAGTAGTTTGCAAATGAACTGCGACGATCAGTTCTGAATCGTCGCGTGGAATGCAGACGCGCAAGGTGACCGTTGCCGTGTCATTGCGGCGCCGTTCATCCTTAATATTCGACAAATATTCGACAGCAAAAGAGTATTCAACAGCAAAAGGCAAACGGCCCGTAAGCTGTTTGCCGGCGGGCCGTTCGGTGGACTGGTTGGGATTTACCAAGAGGTGGTCACTCTGAGCATCCCCTCGAGGGGACTCTCTAATATGGCCACTTCGGCGAACTCCGGGTCTTAACGATTGCCGGCACCGGCACGACCTGACGCCGGGCAGCAATCCTACTCACCGGTCGAGCTGCGAAGCACTCAGAGCAACCGCTCTAAGTCTCAGCCACCTCACCTGGTCTATGGATACATCTACTGCCACTATCAGAACTTGTCATCCGACCACCTCCTTTCCGGTGTCGTTGCAGAATAGTACACAAGAGGGCCTCAGATCAAGTGGGAACAAGCGTCATCCCGGCGGCCTTCTTGATCACGCATTTACAATACTCGCCATGTTTAAAAGAGTTTTTGCGCTTCTCACCCTGGTACTGTTCTCGGCGTCGCTTTGGGCCCAATCGCAAGGAAATGCTTCGCCTGATCTTTCTCAAGAAGCCCTTGTCCTCGAACGCTGGAACGAGTCGGTGCGTTTTGAGAACGATGGCAGTGGGCTGCGCGAGACCACTGCGGTCATTCGCATTCAGAGCCAAGCCGGGGTGCAGGCATTCGGGCAGCTCGTGTTCGGATACTCCACGGCGAACGAAGATTTGAGTGTTGACTACGTCCGTGTGCGCCGGCCCGATGGCCAGATCGCTAATACTCCTGTCTCGTCCGCCCAGGATTTCGCGCCCGACGTACTCCGCGAAGCCCCAATGTACAGCGACTTCCGGCAAAAACATATTTCGGTCGTAGATCTCCAACCCGGCGTCACGCTCGAATATCACGTAGTGACGCGCGTCAAGGCGCTGGCTGCGGGAGAATTCTGGTACGAGTACAGTTTTCCGACCTATGCAGCGCTGACCGATGGAACCCTTCAAATTAATGTGCCAAAGTCGCGGGAAATCAAGCTGAAGAGTCCGGACCGCAAGTACGATACCCACGACGATGGCGATCGCCGGATCTTTGAATGGACGGTAAGGAACTTCGTGCCCAAGCGCTCGAAACGCGAGGAAGAAGAGGACTTGGATAACGACGAGCCCGACGTGCAGATATCGAGCTTCACCGATTGGCAGCAGATTTCGACCTGGTATGCAAAGCTGCAGAGCGAGCGCGCTGTGCCCGACGAAAGCATCAAGGCCAGAGCCGCCGAATTGACGCGGGGCGCCACGTCTGCGGACGAGAAGGCGCGCCGGTTGTACGATTTTGTGGCCCAAAGCATCCGTTACGTGAGCCTTTCATTCGGCATTGGCCGCTACCAACCG
>QHZR01000074.1 GCA_003224755.1 Acidobacteriota bacterium | reverse complement strand
CAATCAGAAAGGCAAGGGCGGAGACCTCTTTATCGACACCACTGCCACTCTGCTCAAGAGTTCGCTGACTGGTCTGAGCAGCGGTCTAAACGTTACGGGGTTTAAGAGCAATGGCACATTGGCTAGCTTTAAATACGCGTATGACTGGAATTTGGCGGGAGGCAACAGCCCCTCTACGTTGACATTCACTCTCAACGGCGTCAGCACTGGCCAAATCAGTGCGCTCGGATTCCACTTCATTTGCCTGGGCGTGACGCAGTGCCCTGGATCGAACTCCAACACCGGCTTTGTCCAGACTGGGACTCCCGTTACGCCTCCACCTACTGTTCCAGAACCCGGCACATTGGGCCTTCTCGGAACTGGTCTGGTGGGTATCGCTGGATTACTGCGGCGCCGTTCCATGGCTTAAGGCGACTTAGCCCCTTCCCCTTCCTTCAAAACCCCGGGTCAAACAGCCCGGGGTTTTGGTTTCTGGAGCAGCGAGCATTTAGCTTGTCCAGCGAGTCCGCTCTGATTGCGCATCGCTCTCTGCTCATAGCTCGTTGCTTATCCCAGCTTCTGCCTCAAATCTGCTGCGATCTGCTGGCCGTGGAAACGGCCATTCTCGATGAAAATCTCATTCGTCCGCGATCCGGCGACGATCACACCTGCTACGTAAACCCCTGGGACGTTGCTCTCAAGTGTGACCGGATCGCATACGGGGCGGCATTGTTCCGACGAAAGTTCAATGCCCATGGCCCGCAAGAAATCGTAGTCTGGGTGGTAACCCGTTAGAGCAAAGACAAAGTCGTTTTTGATTCTGATTTCGCCTTCGGGCGTCTGCAGCAGTACGTGATCAGCGGCAATCTCCTGGACTGTAGTGTTGAAATAGGCAGCAATTTCTCCGTTCTTGATGCGGTTTTCAATGTCCGGCAAGATCCAGTACTTAACGTGCGAGTGCATCTTCGGCCCGCGGTGAGCGATCGTCACGCGAGCGCCGTGCCGCCATAGATCGAGGGCCGAAATTGCGGCAGAATTCTTCCCGCCGATTATCAAAACATCGTTATCGAAGTACGGGTGCGGTTCGCGATAGTAATGAAAGACCTTGAGCAGGTCCTCGCCCGGTATGCGCAAAAGATTCGCGCGGTCATAATAACCCGTCGCAACAATCACCTTACGGCACACGTAATCGTAAACGCGTCCCAAGCGGTCGCAGGTCGTAATGTGAAAGTCGTTGTCGTCGCCCGTCACGGTCTCAACCCTTTGGTACTGCCGAACGTCGAGCTTGTAATGCTCAGTCACTTTGCGGTAGTACTCCAACGCTTCCAAACGGTTCGGCTTGGGATTGGCGGTGCTGAAGGGAATGTCACCAATTTCCAGCAGCTCCGGCGTGGTGAAGAAGATCATGTTCGCCGGGTAATGAAAAATCGAATTTACCAGACAGCCTTTATCAAGGCTGATCACCTTCGGGCCCGCTTTCTGCGCTTCAATGGCGCAAGCCAGACCGGTCGGCCCAGCGCCGATGACGATGACATCGGCCCGCATCTCGGGACGCGCCTCCATTTGCGGCTTTGGCAAGGTGTCTGGAATCTGTTTGGTAGGCAAATGGACTATCCTGAGAGTGACAAATACCAGTTCGTGGGATTGACGATTCTAGCATGCACGGCAGCTCAGCTGCCCGCCCTAGAAACCACGTTCATAGATCTAAATTTCTGATTAAAAATCAGGAGGAGGTGGTGTAAGCTAATCCTCCAAACGCGGCTCCTGGACCTGGGTTGCGGCTTCGGTAGAAACATTAGTATTACCAGTGTTTCCGCGTCAGACGAGGTTTTTGGCGTGGACATTGCCCTCGACCAACTGCAATCCGCAGCCAAGAAATTTCCCTCCAGAAAGTTCATCCAAGCCCGAGCCGAGTCATTGCCATTTCCGGACTCCGCCTTCCAATCCATTGTGTGCGAAGTCGCAATGCCCTCCATGAATATTCCGGTCGCGTTGAGCGAAATCAATCGGATCTTGGAGCCAGGCGGGACCGTTCACTTTAGCCTGCACGCTTTCCGCTTCACTCTTTACGAACTCAGGCTGGCATTTCCGAAACCGAAAGCCTTGATGTTTCGGTTGTGGGTTATGGTCAATGGAATGATTCTTCACTTGACCGGCAAGACGGCAGGTCCGCGGCCGCTATGAGTCGTTTCAGACGCGCCGGGGAATGTTCATCGCAATGCAGTACGCTGGTTTTGAAAGCATTTCCTTCTCTCGCCCTCGCGACCGATTCACCAAGCAGCTCGTCGTCACCGCCCGCAAGTCTGGCAAAATGCGATGAGAGCTCCGCTTCCCCGGCTTAGTGCCGACCTATTGCTATACTGTTTTTGAGAGTCAGCTTTTCTTCTGTTCCACTCCAGTCAGGCAAAAAACATGGCCACAAACGTTCACAGCGCTACCCGAACAGAGAAGGATTCACTAGGCACCCGAGAAATTGCTGCCGACCGCTATTACGGAATCCAGACGACCCGCGCCGTCGAGAATTACCCCATCTCAGGAATGCGCGCCCATCCGACCTTGATCCGCGCCTTTGGAATGGTCAAAGAGGCTGCCGCCGAAGCCAATCGCGAACTTGGACTCGTGGACACGAACATCGCCGATGCCATCATTCAGGCTGCGCATGAGGTGCAGCAAGGAAAATGGAACAGCGAATTTGTGGTTGATGTCTTCCAGGCAGGCGCCGGTGTCAGTTTCCACATGAACACCAACGAGGTGATCGCGAACCGTGCCATTGAAATCCTTGGCGGCGAGCTCGGCGACTACTCCAAGATCCATCCTAACGATCATGTTAATTATGGCCAGAGCACCAATGACGTGTTCCCGACCGGAATGCGGTTAGCGACGCTATTGGAACTTGCGAACCTGTACCCTGTGCTCGATTCACTGGTCGCCGCGCTCGAAAAAAAAGGAAAAGAGTTTCACGAAATTTTGAAATCCGGCCGCACGCACATGCAAGACGCGGTCCCCATGCGCTTGGGCCAGGAATTTGCAGCTTATGGGGGCGCGATCCGCCGATGCAGGGATGCGATTCAATCGAGTGCTGAAATGCTACGTGAGCTGGGGCTAGGAGGCTCCGCGGTCGGTACCGGCATCAACACTCATCCCGACTATCGCGAGAAGACGATCAAGAGCCTGGCTCGCATCTCCGGTCAGAAGCTCGTCCCTGCCGATGACATGCGCTATGCTATGCAATCGAATCTGGCCATGGCAGCAGTTTCCTCTGCGTTACGAAATTTGTCTCTGGAAGTGATTCGCATTTCAAACGATCTACGCCTGCTTTCCTCGGGACCGAACACGGGCTTCGCAGAAATCAATTTGCCAGCGCTGCAGCCTGGGTCTTCGATCATGCCCGGCAAAATCAATCCGGTAATACCGGAGCTAGCGGCGATGGTCTCGTTTCAAGTCGTCGGGAACGATCTGGCGGTTGCAATGGCGGTGCAGGCTGGCCAGCTTGAACTCAACGTGATGATGCCGACCATGGCCTACAGCGTGCTTCAGTCCATTACCATCCTGACCAACATGCTGCGCCAGTTCACCGACAAATGCGTGGCGGACATCACCGCCAATGACAAGCGCTGCAACTTCTACGTGCAAGCGACGGTGTCGTTGGCGACGGCGCTGAATCCGTATATCGGGTATGCAAAAGCCGCTGAGATCGCTAAAGAGGCAGTGACAACGGGCCGATCTATCATTGAGATTGCGAGGGAAAAGAAGCTGCTCAGCGAATCGGAAATCAACGAAATTCTGGATCCTGTTCGAATGACCGAACCTAGACGTCCTCTGAAGAGCTAGCCATTCTGCTTAGTTGAACATGTACAGCTTTGCTGTACAATGAGCGCATGGTCGAAACCACCTATACCAGCCTGCGGCAAAACCTTGCTTCAGTGATGGACCGCATTGTGAATGATCGCGAAGTAGTAGTAGTGCGTCGAAAACGAGGGCAGCCGGTGGCTATGATTCCGGCGGACGAGCTTTCCAGTCTTCTTGAAACCGCACACCTTCTGCGTTCCCCAAGGAATGCCCAGCGACTCCTTGAGGCTTTGCGTAATTCGCAGCGTCGGAAAGCTAAACCCGAGTCACTAGACAAACTGCGTCAGGAAATGGGCCTTGCCCGATCGCGTTGAATTCGGGGCAGTGCTCGATCCCAAGTTTCGTCAGGATTTACGTTCATGGATTGAGACTGATCGGCGCGTTGCGTTGCGCATTCTTGACTTGATGGAAGCCATCCTGCGGGATCCGTTCGCCGGAATTGGAAAGCCCGAACCGCTTAAATACATCTCCGCTGGGCTTTGGTCACGACGTATAACGCAGGAACATCGGCTGGTGTATCGCGTCGTTGATCAGTACGTGTACTTCCTTCAATCAAAATACCACTACTGACGACAATCATTCGTACCTTAATGCCTCAATCGGATCCAGCCTCGCCGCTTTAATTGCAGGCAACATTCCGCTGACGATCCCGACAAAACCGAGGATCGCTGTGGACCAGATCAGAATCGCTGAATCAATCTTCAGGTGAATGTCCCCCTCGCTTGCGTCATCGAGGAAGGCACTCCACAAGGGCAAAGCCCCCACCGACCAGGAAACGATATAAGCCAATACCACCCCCAACAGGCCGCCAATCGCCGTGATCGCCAGCGCCTCGGCTAGAAACTGTAACAGGATGTGCCAGCGCCGGGCACCCAAAGCCTTTTCAATGCCGATCTCCCGCGTCCGTTGCGTAACCGACACGAGCATGATGTTCATCAAACCCACGCCACCGATACCCAGCGTGAGCAATCCAATAAAACCGAGCAGCACTTTGATTCCGATGGTGATGATCGCGAGTTCCTGGAAGCCTTCTATGGTGTCGAATACGAATACTGCGCGCTTATCTTTGGGATCGAAATTGTGATGAAACGCCATGGAGTCACGCACAGCCTTGGTCACCTTCGCGTGTTCGCCTTCATATCCCAGCACGATCGCTTCCAGGTAATAAGTATTTTTCAAGTCGGACATGGTGCTGTACGGGATGTACACCATGGCGTTCATATTGTCTTCGCCATTCGACAACATCTTTTTGATGACGCCAACTACCTGGTATGAAATGCCGTCAATGCGAACGCTCTCGCCGATTGCATTCTGCCCGGAAAACAACTTCTTTTTTACATCGTTCCCGATCACAGCCACGCGCATGTGCGCAAAATCCTGCTGATCGTCAAAGAAAGATCCCTCGCCGACATCAACGTGCCGGCACTGTTGATAGCTGGAAAATGTGCCGCGGACCATATAGGTCGCGCTACGCTGGCCGTACGCGACGAGGCTCTGCTTGTTCGACTCCGGCGAAGACCGTCTGAGGAATGGAACCTCGGCCCGCAAGTTTTCGAGGTCCCTTATAGTGAGCCGGACCTCTGTACCTGCCTTCGTGCCACCTGCCTGCAGTTCTGTTCGTCCGGGAAAAATTGCAATCAGGTTGCCGCCGAACGTGGTGAACGCCGCCATGAGTCCACGTTGGAAACCGGATCCATAAGCCAACAGGAGCACGACCGTCGCGATTCCCCACGCCATGCCGAGCATGGTCAGCATGCTTCGACGGCGATTGTGCCGCATCGCCCCGTAAGCCTGTTTGCCGATGTCGTTCAACATTGTCTTTATTCCTGTCGCAGTGCCTCGACTGGCTCGAGTAGGGCAGCCTTGCGTGCAGGATAGAGACCGGCGGCGACTCCGGCGATCGCCAAAGATACGATTGCCGTCGCTGCTGAGGACGGCACGATGCGAGGGGTATCGAAACCGTCGGGTGCCGGTAGTTGAGCCAGCATGATGACGAGCGTGGTCACGCCCGCAAGTCCAATCCCGCCGCTTAAAAGAGTTAAGAACGCACTTCGATGAAGAACTGCGTGAGAATGCTGCGGTAAGTTGCGCCCAAGGCTTTGCGCAATCCAATCTCTTTAGTACGCTCTGTAACCGAGACCAGCATGATGTTGATGATCCCAATCGCGCCAAGTCCGAGGGTCACAACTCCAACTACGCCGAGGAACCAATCCATTGCGTCAAAAATCTTTGCCACCTTCCGGGAGTTATCCACCGTGTCCCAATCTTCGAACGCGTCTTCGAGTTTGGGATCAAACCCGTGCCGCTGCGCGATAATCTGGTGGACCTCCGCCTTGGCAGCTTCATGCTCCTCGCGCGTACGCGGCTGGTAATTCATAAACGACAGCGCATCCGCTTGGCTGTTTCCTTTCAACCGGAAAAGGGTGCGCATAGTCCCGATTGGGATAAAGATTCTGGCGTTCGTTCCGTTGTTGGCCTCTCGACCGACCTTCTCGACCACCCCGATAATGCTAAAGTCCATTCCATTAAGCAGAATGGTTGAGCCAACTGCTGGGCGTCCGGGAAACATGTTCTTCAGCAGCTCCCATCCCACAACCGCAACCCGACGATGTTCCTGGTTATCCTCTTCATTGAACCAACGCCCTATACCTACAGGCACGGTGCGAATCTGGTTGTACGCGGGTGCGACGCCGAACACCTGACCATTCGTAGAACCGTAATCACTGACAGCGCGGATGTCCTCGCGATTCAACACCGGCGAGATATTACGGAGATGCTTGGCCTGGTCGTGAATGGCAAGGTAATCTCCATAAGTGAAATTCCAGGTGCGGCCGGAGCGCTGGCTGCCTGCGACGGCCGGAATGCGACCTGGGAAAATGAAGAGAATGTCGGAACCGAGCTCTTTCAGGTTCTTTTCCTGCCCGCTGCGAAAGCCCTCGCCGAGTCCCACCAAAAGCAGCAGCGATCCCACTCCCCAGGCGATCCCAAACATGGTGAGAAACGAGCGAAGTTTGTGCGCCCACAACGTGGCTAGCGACTGGCGGACAATATCGAGGAAGAGCTGCATTTGCATGGCAATTCCCCCTGCCGCCGGGGAGACAACAGGGGGCCGATTCCGGTCGAGAGGTCTCAACATCCCTCCCGGCATCATCCTGTATTACGTTTCTTGAGAACTTTCGGTTCCCGGGGAAGTAGGGAACCGTTTCGAGTTATTAGACCACATCTTGCGGTCAACCAATTCCACCCTAAATAGTGAGACGCGGATTAAAGCTAAACGCAGCCGGCTTGCCGATAGCGAGACGTTGGAAATCCGTGTGCGCAGGATTGAGAAGCAAATTACTCTCTCCGGGAACCAATGTGCTGGGGACTCGAAGCGCAACTGAGCTTTGGGCGACGACCCATTGGTCTCCGATCTTTCTCAACGAGGGCGGAGCGGGATCACTTCGCCAGCCGGGTGGCAAGGTGGGCAGATCAAGATCTCGCACCAGGGATTCGTGAACCTCTACGCCTATCAGAACGTACGCCTGCAGAAGGTCGGGCCCATCCAGATGCACTAGCATCTCGAGTACCGCCAGTGACTGCGTCTTCGAGGTATAGACAATTGCGGTGCCGGGACTATTCCACCGTCCGCCGTATTTTCGAGCGCCGCTTCCGCTGAAGTCCGTCTTGGCATGTTTTCGCTTAGTGATCCGCCAAGCGGAAATCACGAATAAACTCCGTGCTCCAATCGCCCGATCAGGTTTTCCACCTCACGAGCACCCAACTCGGTGCGTGAGTAGGATAGAGGCGTTTGATTTTCCAGCGCCTTTTTGGGCGTGCTAAGCCACTTTAGCGCATCCGACTGTTTACCCTCGAACAAATCCACTGCCAATTCGAATACCGAAGAAAGACGCAGCAGTTTTTCAGATTCGTCCGGGGTCAGACGTCCTGAGGTTTTACGTCGCGCGAGGGTACGTGCAGGCAATCCAATTATCGCCGCGATTTCCGGCAATGCGATGCCGGAGCGAGATTCCAGCATCCGAATCGCTTGAAATGAGAAGCCTTGCCCTACCTGCCGGATAAGTTCGCCCGAACTCTCCACTTTTAGACCAAGAGTGCGTCCCGGCAAACCGGCATGTCCTGAACTAGAGATTTTCTCGGCATATTGGACCATGTTGAAATTCTAAATTCGTGAAGCCATATTGGCAACATTTTTGTGCCATGTGGCAAGCAGCAAGACTTGGCCACGTTGAAGGAGCCTATTAGGATTTCAGCGCTGCCGCCTCGAAGGTCTCGTTCGGGTATTCGTAAACTCCGCGCCCGCTTTTCTTCCCTAGCCGCCCGGCTTTGACGTATTGCATCAAAAGCGGCGCCGGGCGGTACTTTTCGCCCAGGGACTTATGAAGGTATTCGAGGATATGCAACCGAGTATCGAGGCCGACCAAATCCACCATCTCAAACGGCCCCATCGGATGGTTCAATCCCAGCCTGAGCGCCTTATCGATGTCGGCTGCCGACGCGACGCCCTCTTGCAGCATGTAGAAGGCTTCGTTGCCGATCATGGCATTAATGCGGCTGGTAATAAATCCTGGCGACTCTTTGATAACTATGGCCTCTTTGCCCATTCGCCGTCCAACTTCTGCTGCAGCCGCGATCGTCTCGTCGTCGGTTTCGAGCGCCCGCACAATTTCGAGCAGCTTCATCTTGTGAACTGGATTAAAGAAGTGCATTCCCACGCACTTTTTCGCGCGATAGGTGACGCTTGCAATCTCCGTAATGCTCAAAGACGAGGTGTTCGAGGCGAGAATCGTTCCCGGGCGGCAGATCTTATCGAGCAATGTGAATATCTCAATTTTCGATTCCATCTCCTCGGGCACTGCTTCAATCACCAGATCGGCTTCGCGCGCTGCTTCCTCTACGCTGCCGGCGTATTCCAGTCTTTCGAAAGCGGCCTTCGCTTCGTCGGCGGAGACTTTCTTCAGTTCGACGGCCTTATCCAGATTTGCGCGAATCTCGTCCCCGGCCTTCCGGAGCGCCGCCGGCAACAAGTCCTCGAGTACGGTGCGATAGCCAAGCGCAGCCACCTGCGCGATGCCACGCCCCATAATCCCGGCGCCGATGACGGCGATGGTCTTGATCTCCGCCACGACTAGCGCTTTCCCACTTCCTCAAGTAATTCGTGAATGCGGGTGTCCGCACCCTGCAAGTTCTCGACCAGGCGCTTTCGTTCCTCGATATCTATCCCATGCAATGACGCCTGAATACGGCGCAGGGTGGTGTTGATGTCGTCCACGTAATTGATGAGGCGGATGAGTTCTCCAGTAGCAGCCATAATGAAATGTTCTCCTGATTGCCAGTTGGCCAGAAATGAACGGAAACGGCAAGTTCCTTATTTTCAACTTCCGCGCTGGTTAAGTAAAGGCACGATAAACCATGGCAATGACGCCCATAGATTCTTTTACTTATCTTTTAACCGCCGCCATAATCTAATAGGCACATGAATGACACCAATCGCAAAGAGTTCATTTTTGCAAGCGACTTCGACCAGACGCTTACCTTCAACGACTCGGGCTACGTGCTCGCCGAACTGGTCGGAATTCCGACGGCTGAATTCGAGCGCAAAGCCACAGGCATGGCACGGCTGAACCTGGTGCAGCAAGGTGGAGAGCTTGCCTATTTGCTGTTGCACGATCCCGAGTTCAAGAGTCGCGTGCGCAAAGAGCATTTGTATGAAGTCGGAAAGCGCATTCGCCTGAAAGAAAACATCGCACTGCTTTATCAGATACTCGAAAGCGGAATCCCTGGTTATCACTTCGATTTTTATGTTTTGTCCGCTGCGCCAGTCGAAGTGATTCAATCTGCACTCGAAGGAATTGTTCCCAAAGACCACATTTTCGGCACTGAGTTTCTTTATAAAGACAACGGCGAGATTGACACGATTACACGTGCAACCGCAGGCTATGGAAAAGTATTCGTTCTCGATCAACTGCAAACCCGCGCCCAGATCGGTCCCGATCACATTGTCTATATCGGCGACGGCAGCTCCGACGTACACGTAATGCTGCACACGAACGTGCGTGATGGATACACGATCGCGGTTTCCGAAGCCAAACACGTATCACAGGTAGCAAAGCGGACTGTTCTTAGCACCAGCGCGCTGGCCGTGCTAGCGCCAATCCTCGAAGATATTGCGGGATGGGAGCGGCTACGCATTCGGGAGTTCTTCGAATCCTACGGGGTGATGATCCAGGAGTGGGACAGAGTGCGTACGGATTGGCTCACGCTGCGAGCAGTAACACCGGAGTCTGAAGCGGCGGCAGCAAAGTGACTCGGAATTAACTGAATTTACAAATGTGGGGACAGCCGCCCTCGGCTGTCCGGTCGAGCGATGCTCGACATCCTTCAAATGTAGTAGGAGATAAACGCGCTCAGCTGCGCTGAGCCGGACAGCCGAGGGCGGCTGCTGTCGCCACGTGATCCGTGCAGATGAATCTCGAAGCGCAGACTACTCATCTACCAGCCATGCTGGAACAATTTCTTTCGACTGGCTCGCTTGAGAACGGGCCAGTTCTCCAAACCACGCAGCCGCAGGCCGAGTCAGAACTCCTCGATGGCTACTCCCGCGCCGTGGTGTCAGCCGCGGAAAGGGTCAGCCCTTCGGTCGCGAAGATTGAGGTCACTCAAAGCGCTGGCCGAGCGCGTAACGGGGAACCACTCGAGCGGCACGGTGGCGGGTCGGGATTCGTTTTCACCCCAGACGGCCTGGTGCTCACCAATAGTCACGTCGTCCACGATGCCTTTCGCATTCAGGTATCGCTTCCAGATGGGCGGCAATTGCCTGCGCACCTGATCGGGGACGATCCGGCGACCGATCTTGCGGTAATCCGTATTGATTCCCCCAGTGTTGCAGCAGTCGAGCTTGGCGATTCGCAGAAGCTGCGCGTCGGCCAGCTTGCGATTGCCATCGGTAACCCCTATGGATTCCAGTACACGGTCACTGCAGGAGTCGTGAGCGCGCTTGGCCGATCGCTGCGCTCTTACTCTGGCCGCATGATTGACGACGTCGTCCAGACCGACGCATCGCTGAATCCTGGGAATTCGGGTGGTCCACTGGTCTCGTCCGACGGCAAAGTAATCGGTGTGAATACTGCGACCATCATGGGCGCACAAGGACTTTGCTTCGCGATAGGCATTAACACCGCAAAGTTTGTAGCCAGCCGCTTGCTGCAGCAAGGGCGCATCCGCCGCGCATACATCGGTGTGGAAGCGCAAACTGTGCCGCTGCACCGGCGTATTGTGCGCTTCTACGATCTTCCAAAGGAGACTGGAGTAATGGTGATCGGCGTTGAACCAGCCAGTCCGGCGCAGAAAGCAGGATTGCACGAAGGCGACCTAATTGTCGCGCTTGGAGGTCAACCGGTGGCAGGGGTAGACGACCTGCATCGTTTGCTCACGGACACACAAGTGGGGATCAAAACTTCGATCTACATGCTGCGTAGAACCGAGAGGCTGGAACTCGCGATCATTCCGCAGGAATCGAAGGAATAGCGCAATTTACGATCTGTGTTTCTGGAATAGCGCGTCGAGCGGCAGCAATTCCTCTGTCCGGGGAATCTGCTTAACGAGCACTCCATCGCCTTCCGTCCGTAGAAGATAGGCTTTCGCGTAGTGGTTCGAGCGAATAACTCTGTACTTGCCGTCCACAATTTCGATCGCGCAATTGTTTTCGACAGCGATGCCGATGCCTCCGGTTCGTTGGAGAATCTCCCGAAAGCTCCTTCGCCTGGCAACTCCTCGTGTCCTGCCGTTGTAGTGAGGGCAGAACATGCCTGCTAGCAGGCCCATGCCTCGAACGTTGATGTACTCCCAGTTGCGCGCATTGTAGAACGACATGGAGTCCGAGTGTCCCGATTCAAACCAGCAGATCGCGCCCGCGCTGATGCCGGAGAGAACGGCTCCGTTCTCATGCGCGGCCATCAGGAGCTTGTCAACTCCCAGCTGCCGCCACACCCGCATCATTTGCAGGGTGTTGCCGCCGCCAACATAAACAATATCCGCGCTCAGAATTTTGGCCCTGATCCGCCCGCGTGCAATTTGCCGGTTCATCAGAAAGAGCAAATCGACCTTACATTTGAGGAAGTTACCGAAATACTCCTGCACTCGTCGGCAGTATCTCTCTGAGTCCGAACTGGCGGTCGGAATAAAGAGCAGTTTCGGGTGCCTTTTCCGCGTGAGCCGAATGATTTCCCGATCAATACCGGCGGTCCCTCTAGTTCGTATTAATCCACCACCAATGGCGACAATGGCTCCCGGCATGCGTTCATCTTAGCTGCTTTTGCCGAAAGCGAACACGGTCGCGTCTTGCGCTTTCTGCCTTCATTGCAACTCCCTTTCCCCTATGTTAGTTTCTGAAACGGAAGGGATTACCTTGCAGGCGACAGTTCCTGCCGGGCTGGACCGTAAAGAAGCAGAAATATACCTGCGGCTCGATCCAGCGCGGCTTCCAAAACACATTGCCATCATCATGGACGGCAACGGCCGTTGGGCACGCAAGCGTCATCTGCCGCGTGTGGCTGGGCATCGCGCCGGCGTAACCTCTGTGCGTTACGTCGTGGAGTGCGCGTCACGCATCGGCATCCCGTCGCTCACCCTATACGCATTTTCCGAAGAAAATTGGAAGCGCCGTCCTAAGACCGAAGTGGAGTTTCTGATGAAGCTCCTCGCCCGCTATTTGAAGCAGGAAGTGCCTACTCTGCACAAGAACAACGTGCGCCTGCAATACATTGGACGGCTGCATGAGCTCCCTGCTTTCGTGCAAGAAAAGATGGAATGGGCCCGGCAGGAGACTTCGCGCAACACGGGGATGATTCTAACTCTTGCTTTGAATTACAGCGCCCGTTCGGAACTTGTTGATGCGTTTCACTCTGTAATTCGAGCGGCAGCGAACAACGGCGGCATTGAACACCTTCAGATTGACGAAGAAACCATCTCCCGCCACCTTTATACCAGGCATCTCGCTGATCCCGATCTTGTCATTCGAACCAGCGGCGAGATGCGGCTGAGCAATTTCCTGCTCTGGCAGCTTGCTTACGCGGAAATTTACGTCACGCCCACCCTGTGGCCTGAATTCCGTGGTGTGCACCTGCTAGAGGGCATCGCCGAGTACCAGACGCGCGAACGCCGTTACGGCGGCTTGAACGAAGCTCAATCCGCGCGCGGGCTGCGGAGCTGATCCCGATTGGAACTGGTCAAGCGAGTACTCACCGCTCTGGTACTAATCCCACTCGTTTTATTGTTGATCCTGCGCGCGCCGGTGCAGGTCCTGGTGTTTGTAGCAGGAGTTGTAGCACTCCTTGCTATTCACGAACTGCTGCAGCTATCGGAGGCATTTGGAAGCCAGCCTCTGCGCATACCCACTTACATCTATTGCGGACTGTTCTTTTTTCTGATTGCGATTCATCCCGGGACAGCGGACCTCTCGACCAGCAGCCTTACTTATTACGCGTTGTCGTTCGCCGTCCTGGCGCCATTTGTTTTTTTGGCATTGGCGATGAATCGGGACGAACTGGCGTCTGCCTTCCCTGCGGCAAGAGTATCGGTTTTTGCCTTTGCATATATCGCGCTTCCGCTGGCACTTCTGGTGCAACTGCGAGAGCAATGGCGTGGAAGTTTTCTTCTTCTTTACTTACTCCTACTGGTCTGGGCAGGAGACATTTTTGCCTACTTCATTGGCAAGCCCTTCGGCAGGCACCGCATGTCGCCTCGCGTCAGTCCCAACAAGACGTGGGAAGGCGCCGTAGCTTCTATCCTTGCGAGCATTGCGGTCGGAGTGCTGATGTTTCATTACGCAGTCCCGATCAGCCGTGCGCTTCTTCATTCTCACTTGATCGAACTCAAAGACGGAGTCTTTCAAGAGACTCCTCTCCTCCCAGTCATCGTGCTTTCGATTGTTCTGAACATCGCGGCCCAGCTCGGGGACTTGCTCGAGTCATTAATCAAGCGCGGCGTGGGCGCGAAAGATTCAGGCACAATATTGCCCGGACACGGCGGCATGCTCGATCGTATTGATGCTCTGCTGTTCGCTGCGCCGGTGCTGTGGTGTTATGCCGCCTGGCAGGTAATGACCCAATGAACCGGAACAAGCGCACCGGGAATTTCGTATTCCCCAGCGGACTCGAATTATGAACGGACCTTATATTTGCGGCCTTCTGTGGGCAATATTTGGGTGTGTGTGATTGATCGCCTGGATACGGACCAAACGCACGCAGGAGCGCGCCCCGCTTGGCTTTCGTTTGCTTTACGGTGTTCCCGTCGCGATTGCTTCCTACTTGATGTTCAACGACAACGCAGCACTCAGGTGGGGAGGCGCTCACTTTGTGCCGAGGACACCCCTCATTCAATCCGCGGGAATTCTTCTGACGGCCGCCGGTATAGCATTCGCGATCTGGGCACGCTTTTATCTCGGGCAGAACTGGAGCAGTGCGGTAAGTATTAAGGTTGGACATCAACTTACCCGCACCGGGCCATACCAGTGGGTGCGCCATCCGATTTACTCCGGCTTATTGGTTGCGCTGCTGGGTACTTCCCTGGCCCGCGACAAGATGATCAGCTTGCTGGCCCTTCCTCTGTTTTTCCTTGGATTTTGGACCAAGAGTCGCATGGAAGAACAATTCATGAGAAAAACATTCGGCCAGGAATATGAGGATTACAACCAGTCAACTGGCGCGCTGGTGCCTAAGTTCTAGATCATCTTCACTGCGGTTCAAACCTAATCGCGCTCTCGAATCTAAAGCGAGATATTCCTTGCCATCGCCAGTGTAACCCTCTGCTTTGTACGATACGCAAGGTTCGCCATATGTCCCGCGACCGCTGTTTTATATCCAAGCTCGACCGACGCATTCGGCGTCTTGCGGCTGCGGATGCAATCAATCCAGTTTGCCATGTGATTCTGGTCGTGAGTTTCTGATGTGAGGGCATCCGCAGGATGATTGATTGGCTCAGGGAAATATCGGGTAAGTTCCTCGGACTGGCCAGTCACCATGTCCGTAGCGCCAGCCACATTCTCGACTGTGCCGTCACTTCCTAGAAGACGTTCGCCAAGGCCGTAGCGGCTGTTGCTGAACGTGGACTGCCACGTGACTACAATGTCGCGCGGAAAATCCAGCGTGACCGCGATGGTATCTGGAACTTCGCGTCCGTCTTTTTCCGAAAACACACCTCCTGACATGTAAGCCGCGTCTGGCGCAGGCAAATCCAGCGCCGACATGATCCACCCGATCTGATGCACCATGTTCTCAGTGATGTTTCCTCCTGAGAACTCCCAGAACAGACGCCAGTTGATGAACTTGTATGGATCAAACGGCCGGTCAGAACGGCCATTTAGAAATGCACTCCAGTTCACATTTTGCGCCGTGCAATCTGCTGGAACCGATCGGACCCACTGTCCTTTTCCGTGCGGCGTGTTGCGACTCATCCACGATTCGACTTGTGTGACTTTTCCAAGCCGACCATCACGGATCCACTTCTTCGTGTCCGTCAGCGCACCCGAACTCTCGTGTTGCAGACCGATTTGAATTACGCGGTCTGATTTCTTTGCCGCGGCAAGACACTCGTCCGCCTCTCTGATGGACCACGTCATTGTCTTCTCGCAATAAAGATCTTTGCCCGCTGAAATCGTGTCGAGAAAATGTCGCGCATGAAGATGAAGTGGGCTTGCTACGATGATGCCGTCGAGATCTTTCATGTCCAGCAATCGTTGATGATCAGCAAAGGTCTGAATACCGGGAACCAGGTGCTGGGCCTCATCGCGTCGTCGAGAATAGATGTCAGCCACGGCAACAAGCTGGGCATTCGGAACGGCAAGCAACTGTTTGAGCAAGTCCTGTCCGCGCGCGCCAACTCCGATCATGCCAACCCGCACGCGATCATTCGCTCCGAGCACGCTAGCCGGAGAACATGCCAGAAAGGCCGCACCAGCTGCGGTGTGCTTGATGAATTCACGCCTGGTGTTTTCGATCATTAGCGCTCTCGTTTCTTGGCGGAAAGTTGAGTGTGGCGGCCTACAATGCCTGGGCCTTCTGCAGGGCCTGTTTCATTCCCGCCCAGCTTTGGATTGTTGATTCTTCTGCGCTGCCAGCGCCGCGCCAGTGCGTCTCAAGGCTCACGGCGTGATGATAGCCAACTTTCTTCAGCGCCTTGAACTGTCCGACCCAGTCCACAAAGCCTTTACCTACGGCCGCCCATTCGTACTTGTCTCCGTTCTTGACAACATCTTTGCAATGGCAGTGACCGATCCGATTCTTTGGCAGAAGATCGTAACTGTTCGGGTAGGGCGTTTCTCCGAGCGTCGCCGCGTTACCCGGATCCCAGTTGAGCATAAGCGAAGGCGTTTGCACTGCAGCCAGCACTTCTGCCGCCTCTTTGCCCGTGCCCGTGTTACAGGCAGCTTCGTTTTCAAGTACGAGCGTGATCCCATGTTTGCCCGCCTTCTCCGCAGCCCTACGCAGCTTCTCGTTCATTTCCGCCCGATACAGTTTCGGATCATCCAAGCGCCAGAAATCAAAGCACCGCACCCGGTCGGTTCCAAAAGCCTTCGCGAGTTCGATGCTCTTGTCGAGCACCTGATCCTGCTGATCGAATCCGAAGTGCGCATTGAATTGGTCTTGTTTGGGGCTGAACTTCGATTTCGGCGCTCCCGGCCAATCTACTTTGAACAGCGGACTCGCAATGTCGGTCACGCGCAGATGATATTTTTTCAGCAATCGCTCGGATTCGGAGATTTCTTGCACATCTAGGTCGAGCACGTTCTTATTCCACATCCCCCTGAGTTCGATCCACTCCATTCCGAACTCCGACGCCACCGAACAGGCCCGCTCAAAGTCCTGGCTGATTTCATCGTTGATGACGGAAATGCGGAAGGGGGATTTCGTCAGATCTGCAGCACGGCTGGTTCCTGAAAAAACACTGCTAGCAGCCGCCACAGTAAATCCTGCGACAAACTCACGACGAGAAACCGGCGGACTCATGGCGAATATCCAAATGAGGCGGAGGCAATGTTAACACTGTCGGCCCCCGGCTTCATCACGCTGCACTTTGAGGCCACGGAATGCAACTGCAGCGCGTCCGGCAAGCCCGCGTGCGGCGGCGGCAGAATACAGCTCAGGGCGCAAGCCCTGGGTAAGCAGTATGATCGGGATCAGCCCAAAAGGGGCGTAAGAGACCGGCCTTTTGCCGCCTGCGATGGCATCTGGAGAGTCCGCGGGCCCGCAGGGCTAATTCTCGGTCGCGAGCCCTCACATTCCAAACTACTCTTTCGCCCCTCTTCGGGGCTGCCAACGCTCTCTGTTGTCCCAGGGCTTACGCCCTGGGCTGTAATCTTGCGGCCGCTTCGCGGCTATGACGCCTCACGCCTAAAGCCCGATGCCTTCATCTAGTACCATATCCATATCCATGAAGCGTATCGCGATCTTGGGATCGACCGGAAGCATCGGCCGCAGCACCCTCAGTGTGGTCGAATCTTTTCCGGACCGGTTTCAGGTGGTTAGCTTGGCTGCCGGGCGGAATGTTGACCTTGCATTCGAGCAGGCCCAGCGCTGGCGTCCGCGGGTAGTTTCAGTTGCAGCGGAATCTCAAGCGGAGAACCTGAAAATCCGGCTCAAGTCTGCCGGAGTGAACGGAATTGAGGTCGTTCACGGCGCCGCCGGGACCGTTCGCGTTGCCACAAATCCAGAAGCAGATTTCGTGGTCAGCGCCATCGTGGGCGTGGCGGGGCTTGAGGCCACCTACGAAGCTGTGCGGGCCGGGAAGACCGTAGGCCTTGCAAACAAGGAATGTCTTGTCGCAGCCGGAGAACTCATCACTGCCGAAGCCCGCCGGCAGGGGAAGCCGTTGCTACCGATTGACAGCGAGCACAACGCGGTCCACCAATGCCTCCGCGGGGGGCGAATGGACGAAGTCCGTCGCATCTGGCTTACAGCTTCTGGCGGACCGTTTCTGAATACTCCTGTATCCAAGTTTGCTGATATCACGGTCGAGCAGGCGCTAAATCACCCCACGTGGAAGATGGGCAATCGCATCACCATTGATTCGGCGACGCTGATGAATAAAGGTTTCGAGGTCATCGAAGCCTGCCGTTTGTTCAACTTGCCGCCGCGGCAGATCAGCGTCATCGTGCATCCGCAATCCACAATTCATTCGCTCGTGGAGTTCGTGGATGGCAGTATTCTTGCTCAACTTTCAGTTACGGACATGCGCCTGCCGATCCTTTACGCACTGACTTTTCCAGACCGCATTCCTTCGGATCTGAACTTTAGTCTCAGTGACTTAAGGCACCTCGATTTCAGCCCGCCTGACATGGAAAAATTTCCATGTCTGCAGCTTGCCTATGAGGCAGCGAACCTAGGAGGCGGCAAAACCATTGCTTTGAATGCCGCGGATGAGGTCGCAGTTTCGGCATTTCTTGACGGAAGCATCCAGTTTCAGGACATTCCCGTAGTAATAGAAAAGGTTGTTTCTGAAACGCCGGCGGGCAAATTGGAATCTATAAAAGAAGTGCTGGCGGTGGACGACAGGGCCCGCGCTGGCGCCCGCGAAAGGGTAGCTGGTTTCACCGAGCAATCGGGATCGGTGGCGGTTCGGCAACAGTGATTTCCACAAAAATCTTATGCACGGAATTCTGATCTTAGTTCTTCAGCGATTTTTTTACTTTGCCGTCGTGATTGGACTCATGGTGTTGATCCACGAGTTTGGTCATTACGCCGTGGCCAAGCTGTTGGGTGTGCGAGTGGAGCAATTCGCCATTGGATTTGGCAAACGGCTGATCGGATTCCGCCGGGGAGACACCGATTATCGCATTAACGCACTCCCGCTCGGCGGGTATGTGAAGATGTCTGGCGAGAACCCCATGGACGAGCGCAGCGGCGATTCGGGCGAGTTCATGTCGCATCCGCGCTGGCACCGTTTCCTGATCGCCATTGCCGGCCCAGCGATGAATATTCTGTTTGCAATCTTCTTGCTGACTGCTGTGTACACGCGGCATTACGAGCATGCGGCTTTCATGGACGAGCCAGCCGTAATAGGAGACATTGAGCACGGATCACCTGCCGACAAGCTGGGAATTCGCCGGGGTGACCGTATCGTTCAGATTGACGGTATTCAAAATCCGACCTGGGAGCAGGTAGAAATTAAGCAGCTACTCAGTGCGAACCAGCCCCTGAGTTTTACCGTTGAAAGAGACAACCAGAGAATACAGGGATCGGTTGTGCCTATCGCGGTTACCAGTGACGATGCTGGCTCCGCTGGCTGGTATCCCCCTGTAATCATTGGCGATTTGGAACCGGATATGCCGGGCGCGAAGGCTGGACTGAGGGAGGGAGATAAGATTGTTTCGATGGATGGCCAGCCCCTAGCCTCCATTCAGGAGATGATCGATCACCTGCAACAGACCAAGAGCAAGCCGATTCAAGTAGATGTGGAGCGTCAAAATAACAAACTCGCCTTCACAATAACCCCGGTTCTGGCCGACACTCCCGGGTTGACGGAAAAGCACTATCGGCTGGGTTTCAGTATGAATAAAGTCAGCAAATTGACTTTTGGGAATGCCTTCGCCCAATCTCTTGTCACTAACCGCAAAAATTCAGTTTTGCTGCTGGAATTACTAGGCAAGCTGGTACAACACAAGGCGTCAATCAAGAGCTTCTCGGGGCCAATTGGAATCGCGCAGAAGGCGGGTGAAGCGGCAGAAGAAAAGGGCTGGATTCCGTTTCTCATGTTCTGCATATTAATCAGTCTGAATCTTGGAATTTTCAATCTGCTGCCCATTCCAATCATGGATGGTGGTGTCATCCTTCTGCTGTTTATCGAAGGGTTGATGCGCCGCGACATCAGCCTGCCTGTCAAGGAGCGCATCTACCAAGCAGCATTTGTCTTCTTGATACTGTTTGCGGCTGTGGTGATCTATAACGACATTGCGAAGACGATTGGGCCTAGGCTGCCGTAAACGGCGGCTAAGAATCCGTAAATGGATTTAGCACCTTTACATTTCCGTATATCTGGCCGTGTGATAGATCTTCGCTGTACATGAGATCGGCTCCAGCACGCTCCGCCGCTTGCAAAATCAGACCGTCCCAGAAGGAAATCTTGTATCGGGTCTCTAGCGAGATAGCTCGCAGGACGGATTCCCGAGTGTTAACGACAATTTCCCACGTAAAATAGTCCTTCAAAATCCGTTCCGCCTCCTGCACGGACAAGGGAACTGTCGATTTCCGACGCAAAGCAGCATATAGCTCCTGCAAGACTTGGGTACTTATTACACCCTTCTCGGAATTCCATAGTCTCTGCGTCAAGGAGCGTGCTTCGTCATGCTTTCGCCCTGCTGTGTGATCGTGGGCGTAAACCAGAATGTTTGTATCAACAAAGACCCTACCGTTCATAGAACTCGTCACGTGAGGACGGGGGCTTGTAGCCGAGGTTATATCCTCGCTCCAAGCGGGCCAGCGCACGCTTCTTCGCTTGCTCGTAACCTTCGCGGTCACGAACTGCCTTCTCCAGTTGCTCGGTTACCAGGGCGCTGACTGACGTATCCTTTTCAGCGGCCAGGATTTTAGCCTTACGCAAAAGGTCGCGATCCAGCTTCAATGTAATGTTAGCCTTCATAGCACACCGTTACATGCAGCACGTAGAGCACTATTCTACGTGCTATGGATTTAATAAGTCAAAAAGGACCTGAATCCGCACAGTTCCGCCCAGATTTCATAGCGGCTGACGGCCTTAGTTCAACCTGTTAAACTGAACTTTCCACATGGCCTCAATCCAACGCCGTAAGTCTGTCACATGCATGATTGGCAACGTCCGGGTCGGGTCGGATGCACCAGTTGTGGTGCAATCCATGACCAATACCGACACCGCCGACGTAGCTTCGACCGTCGAGCAGGTCGCATCTCTTGCCCGCGCTGGTTCGGAATTGGTGCGCGTTACCGTAAACAATGAGGATGCCGCCGCCGCAGTGCCCCGCATTGTGGAGCAACTCGATGATCGCGGAATTCATGTTCCGATCATCGGAGACTTTCATTACAACGGGCATATTCTGCTGAAGAAGTACCCTGCCTGCGCTAGGGCGCTGGCAAAGTATCGCATCAATCCCGGCAACGTCAGTGTAGGGCGAAAAGATGACTCCAACTTCGGCACCATGGTTCAAGTGGCGGTAGAGAATCAAAAGCCCGTACGTATTGGCGTCAATTGGGGCTCCCTTGATCAGGCATTGCTAACTCGCATGATGGATGAAAACTCGCGATCGGCTGACCCCAAAGATGCTCGCGAAGTAACGATGGAAGCAATGGTTGTGAGTGCGCTAAACTCTGCCGCCATCGCCGAAAAATACGGCTTGCGTCGCGACCAAATTATTCTCAGCGCTAAAGTCAGCGGCGTACAAGATTTGGTGGATGTGTATCGTTCACTCGCTTCTCGTTGCAGCTATCCCCTGCATCTCGGCTTGACTGAGGCTGGCATGGGCGCGAAAGGAATTGTCGCTTCAAGCGCGGGTCTGTCAATTCTGTTGCAGGAAGGCATCGGCGACACCATTCGCGTTTCGCTTACACCAGCTCCAGGCGGCGATCGCGCCGAAGAGGTCCGAGTCGCACAGCAGATTCTTCAGTCTCTTGGGATCCGCAGCTTTACTCCGCAGGTCACGGCTTGTCCTGGTTGCGGGCGCACCACCAGCACCTTCTTCCAAGAAATGGCCGAGCAGATCCAGTCGTACCTGCGCGAGCAAATGCCGGCCTGGAAAGAGCGCTATTCTGGCGTCGAAGAAATGAAGGTCGCGGTCATGGGATGCGTGGTCAATGGCCCTGGCGAATCGAAGCACGCCAACCTCGGCATTTCGCTTCCCGGCACTTTCGAAGAGCCGAAAGCGCCGGTTTACGTGGACGGCCGATTGCTTACGACTCTGCGCGGCGAAAAAATTGTGACAGAGTTCATGCGCATTCTCGACGACTACGTTGACTCTCATTACACCAGCAAAGCTGAGGCACCGGTCACGGCATAGCTCGCAGTCCGCCGCTCGAACGTTAGCGACCTTCCGAGAGTTCCGCACCAGCACCTCTTCCTGGGAAAAAGAAGCGGAATTTCAGCGGCTGTTCCCGGCGGCGTTCTTCCTCCAGGTGCCGCGCTCGGGCTTTCAACAGATCGTTTAGCGACACCAAGCCCAGAAAAGTTCGGGTTTTACGATCCACGACCGGCATTCGCGTCACCGTCCTTTTCCGCCATTCGGTACACGACCACACGGAGTGGTTCACCAGGATAGGCCTCAATCGTTTCCTTTTGCGCTAATTCTCCGAGAGAGCATTCCAGCGCTGAGTCCCGGTCCTGCTCGATCCGTTCATTGATTTCGTGGCGAGTCACTACTCCCACCCAGCTCTCCTTCCGTCCCCACAACGGGCAGCAAGCGTTGTTCCTGGCGATGATCTGCTCGCCAGGATTGCCAAATCTCGGCCAATTTCGCGTTTGCGGGCAGCACCGCGACTTTGGTCCGCATGACCTCCCGCACAAAAAGAATTTCGAGAGGATCCACGGCATACTCGCGGCTCAAGTGGTAACCGCGACGGGCAACTTTCTCTGTCAGGATGGAACGTTTCAGCGTCAGTAGGGTAAACGCATGCGCAACTACGCTGGCGACAAGCAATGGCAAAAAAACACTCGCGTCATGCGTGAGCTCGAAGGCAAAAACAACACTTGTAAAAGGAGAACGCATGGTGCCGCCAAGAATGGCGCCCATGCTGATCAGCTGCCAAAACCCCGCACCCTCGTAAGGCAGAAACATTGCTCCGAGACCGCCGAGCGCGCCACCCATCATCAACAACGGCGCCAGCACACCACCAGATGTGCCCGACCCCAAGGACACTGCCCAGATAAACCATTTAACGAGGAGAACTCCGAGAATAATTTTGGTAGTCACATCTCCGCGGATCAACGCCCCGATGGTGTCGTACCCGACTCCGAGCGCCTGAGGGAAAATCAGCCCTCCTAAGCCGATCGCCAACCCACCTATCGCAGGCCACCACATCCAGTGGATCTTCAGCCGTTGAAATCCGTCTTCGGCTGCGTACACCGATATAGTCAGAAGCGCCGATAGTGCCCCAGCTAGTATTCCGATCAACGCGCATCCTAAGAGCCCCTCCGGTCCGATGAACAACGGGTGGGCTGGGGCCGGAAACAGAGGTCCGAAGCCGAGAATGTAACGTCTCACTACCGCCGCAACGGCGCTTGCCATCGCGACCGGGATCAAGCTGCGGGGCTTCCATTCGAACAGCAAAAGTTCAACCGCGAGCAGCACGGCCGCGACCGGCGAAGCAAACGTTGCCGACATCCCACCCGCAGCACCGGCCACGAGCAGCGTCTTGCGCTCCGCGCTGGTCAGGTGAAACAGTTGCGCGATCATCGAACCGACTGCTCCCCCGGTCATAATGATCGGTCCCTCAGCTCCGAATGGACCACCAGACCCAATCGAGATTGCTGAGGAAATAGGTTTAAGAATCGCGACCTTTGGCTCAATCCGACCGACTACCGTTCAGCAAAATAGATTCGATGGCTTCCGGAATTCCATGGCCTCGAATGCGTTCGGAGCCGTACTTGGCCATGACACCAATGATCAGCGCCCCGGCAACGGGAACTAAGACGCTGTAAATGCCAAGATGATTGCCGACAGGTGAAACCAGACGTCCGTCCCATCGCCAAAGTAAAAAAGATTGGTAAAAAGTCCAATCAAACGGAGCAATGCCAACGCGACAAAAGCACAGACCACGCCGATGATCATTGCCAGAAACGTAATAGGGCAGAGCCGCCAGTTTGCGGTGAAATCGCCTAAATCGTCGTTGCGACTTGGCTTATTGCAGTGCGGCGTTTCGCTCCATGGTTCCGTTGCTGCATTAGTTCTGCTCACGATGGCCTTTCATCACTCCTTCATTTGGTTGCCTTAACGGCGTGATCCTTTGCTTCGTGATTTCCATTTTTGCCCGAGAAGCGCGTGTAGCGCATCCACCAGTGCTTCCCCTCCCGCGCGCAATTCCGTAAGCCGTTGCCGGGCCACTTGTGCGAGCAACTTCTCCCCTCGTGGTAGCGGCGAGACGATTACGTATCTTCGGTCATCTCGGCTTCGGTTTCGTGCCACATACCCGCATTTTGCCATCCGGTCGATCAGTTCTACGGTGGTGTTGTGCTTCAACCCAAGCCGCTCCGCAAGGGTGTGGATGGTCGGTTGCACTCCACTCGGAAGGCCGCGCAGCGTAAGCAATAACACATACTGCTGAGGCTCGAGGCCCAAGCAGCGGGCAGCGGCATCGCCCTCATGCAAGAAGAAACGTATGCGGTAACGCAACGCTGCCAACGCACGGAACTCTGCCGTCGAGACTTGCCTGAGCATCAAAGATATTATATCGTAACACGATATATTTGAGTTCGCCACTTGCTTTGAAGTTGCCGGCTTTCCGAACTGATTCCAACAGCTTGGAACAAGCAACTTTCCTGCGATACCATGGAGAACGGTCACTTGCAGGCGGCGCAGCACTCGCCGTCTCATGCCGCACCAGGAGCCCAAACTATGGCGACCGTTACCACTACCAATCCTGCCCTCCCCTTGACGAAGAACGAGCACCTGCTGCGCTGGGTCGAGAAAATGGCCGAACTCACGCGGCCGGCGCGCATCCACTGGGTGGACGGCTCTCAGGAGGAATATGACCAGCTTTGCGATGAGATGGTCGCGACCGGCACGCTAGTCCGGCTCAATCAAAAGCTCTGGCCCGGTTGTTTCCTGGCGCGTTCGCATAAAAGCGACGTTGCCCGCGTCGAAGACCGAACTTTTATTTGTTCCCTCTCGAAGGACAGTGCGGGCCCAACCAATAATTGGGAGAATCCCTACGAAATGCGCCGCAAACTGCGCGGCCTGTTCCGCAACTCAATGAATGGCAGGACGATGTATGTGCTGCCGTTCAGCATGGGCCCGGTCGCGTCAGCTATGTCGCAGATTGGGGTACAGCTTACGGACTCGCCGTACGTGGTGGCCAGCATGCGCATCATGGCCCGCATTGGCATGCCCGTGTTCAAGGAAATCGATAAAGACTACAAGCGCGTAGTCCCTTGCTTGCACAGTCTCGGCGCGCCCCTGAAGGCCGGACAAAGAGATTTCCCCTGGCCTTGTAATGACGAAAAGTATATCGTCCACTTTCCTGAGAGCCGCGAAATTTGGTCTTACGGTTCCGGTTATGGAGGCAATGCATTGCTCGGCAAGAAATGTTTTGCCCTCCGCATCGCCTCGAACATGGCGCGGGACGAAGGTTGGATGGCCGAGCACATGCTCATCGTCGGGATCGAAGATCCTAACAGCCAAAAGACGTACGTTGCGGCGGCCTTTCCAAGCGCGTGCGGCAAAACCAATTTCGCAATGATGGTACCGCCCGACGAATTCAGATCGAAAGGCTGGAAAATCTGGACCGTCGGCGATGACATTGCCTGGATCACTCCTGATTCCGAGGGCCGTCTTCGCGCCATAAATCCCGAGGCCGGGTTCTTCGGGGTTGCGCCAGGCACATCAGTCAAGACCAATCCCAATGCAATGACGGCTCTTTCAAGAAACACAATCTTTACCAACGTGGCGCTCACTCCCGAAGGAGGCATCTGGTGGGAAGGCATGACCGACCAGCCACCCGCAGAGTGCATTGATTGGCAGGGCAATACCTGGACACCAGAAATTGCCAAGAAAACAGGCGCCAAAGCCGCGCATCCGAATTCTCGTTTTACCGCGCCGGCAAGACAGTGCCCGACAATAGATTCCGCTTGGGAGGATCCGACCGGAGTCCCCATCAGCGCAATCGTGTTTGGTGGCCGCCGCGCTCATACCATTCCGCTCATCTACCAGGCTTTCAATTGGAGCTCGGGCGTTTACGTTGGCGCAACCATGGGTTCCGAGATGACGGCAGCCGCGGCCGGCGAGGTCGGGAAGGTCCGCCGCGATCCCATGGCGATGCTTCCCTTTTGCGGCTATCACATGGGCGATTACTTCCGCCACTGGATCAAGATGCAGCGGTCGCTGACAGTAACCCCACGCATTTTTCACGTGAACTGGTTCCGCAAAGACGCCAACGGTGAATTTCTATGGCCGGGCTTCCGGGACAATTTCCGAATGCTTAAGTGGATTGTGGACCGCGTCCATGGCCGAACGCGCACGAAGGAAACTCCGATAGGCTGGACGCCCTTTTACGAGGATGTGGACTGGACCGGTATCAATTTTCCGAAAGAAACATTTGATGAACTACAGAAGATTGATCGCCCGGCTTGGAAAAAAGAAGTCATTAGCCACGAAGAACTATTTATTCTTCTGCACGCGCATCTTCCGCCTGAGATGATTTATGAGCGAGAGCTGCTGATCTGCAGGCTGTGAAACAAGGAAGGCTTCACGGCAAAAGCTTCGCGGAGCGCACAGAAATCGTTCTGAGTTTTTCTCTGCGAACTTTGCGAGCTTTGCGGTTAAATGCTTTTGTAGCTACCGGCTCATCTGCAGCGCATGCACGGGCGACTTGGCGCCAACCACCGGAAATGTTTCCTCACCCTTCATAATTCGCCAAAGAATCCGGTTAAACACTGAGTCATCGATCCGGTCCGGCTTGCTGAAATCGAGCCCCTCTGACATTTGCTCGGCGGCGCTGTGCTTCGGGTTCATCTCGTTCATGTCCGCTTGCGGCACAGTCGCGGTGTACGGCGTCAGGTCGGGAGCATCAGAAAAAACATCGGCGAGCGACCTGCTGAAATAATCGAACTTCGACATGCGGTCCAAATTGAGGATGTCCTCGATTGCCGCGATGACGTCCGTAGTGTTGGCAAAGCGGTGGATCGTTCCCGCGTGATTATACGCAGAAATAATTAGCGCGGGTGAACGGTGCGAATCCACGTGGTCCGGCCCTGACTGGGAATCGTCTTCGAGAACAAAAACCACAGTGTCTTTCCAGAAAGGAGAATTAGAAAGTGTTTCGACGATCCGGCCAAGAGCGAGATCGTTATCAGCCATCAGGGCCTTAGGCGTTCGAAAACCCTCGCTGCCACCTGCAGTGTGGTCATTCGGCAAGTGCAGGATCTCGAGCTGCGGCATGTCGTTTTTCACAACAAATTGCTTGAACTCCGCGATCCAGGCATCCGCCCTGACTTGATCGGAAATCGCAAGGTTGAATGGCGGATACGCCATGTTGATGTGGTCCGCGAGCCCGCGGCGTCTGGTTGTCGCCCATTCCGGAGACTTCGGATCATTAACCATCTCTCCGTAATCGCGGAAAGTGATCCCTTTCTTCTGTGCAAGGTTCCATAAGAAGCCGTTACCTGGCTCGTCAATCTCTTCGTTGTCGATGTCGCCGCGCCGATCAGAGTACGCGGAATGCACGGTCTTTTCGTCGTAGTCGGTCACATACGCAGCGGTAGACCAGATGTGACCTTGTGAGCTGACCTCGGAATTGGTGAAGAACCGGTCCAGCAATCCAAAACGCAAGGCCAGAGCGTGATGATTGGGTGATATCGCCGCGCCAAAAAATACCAAGCTCGGATCCCCATCGCCTTCTTTCAAGTCACCGAACACCTGGTCGTAGGTCCGGTTTTCCTTGATGATATAAACAACGTGCTTGAACGCAGGATAGGATTTTGCTTTTCGCTGCTCTCCCCAGCCGTTCGCCTCCGACACTCGCCGCGAATACTGCTCTAAAGCGACGTAGTTAATTTCACTCGGTAGCACTCGCAAAGTACCATTGAGTTGTCCAAGGTCATATCCAGTGCGCCTCGTGAGAGGTTCCGCCGGAATGGGACCATCCGGATTTGCATGACTTCCGTGTCCTTTGCCGCTAAGCACCAGAAGCTGGTTAGCGTTATCGAGAATTGCAGTGGGATACCAGTCGGTCGGTATGCGGCCAGCAGGCGTGGCCTTTGCGACAGCGCCGGCGCCCTCTGACAGGCCGAAGACCGCGATCGCATTGTTGTCTGCCTCAGCGACGAACAGCCTCGATCCGTCGCCTGACAACGTCATCGCATTTGGCGTGCTCCCTTCCGAAGGTCCTGCCGGGGCTGCATCACTAAGGCGCTGCAGGACTCTTTTCTTTCTTGTATCCACCACCGCGATCTCATCCGATCCCGCCAATGCAACAAACAACCGTGACCCGGATTTGTTCGACGCCATCGCCGATGGATGCCTTCCAACCGTTACTTTTCCGGAGCCCTTCAACTTCCCGTCCTTCCGCATTTTAAAGATTGCAACCGTGTCCGCACCCCAAGCTGACACATAGACCTTCCCATCGCCTGCGACTTCAATGCCGTATGGATAATGGTCGGTGGGGAGTCTCTGCACAACTTGCGCACTTTGCAGATCGACAACGGCGAGACTATCGCCAACGTTTTCGGCAACGTAGAGAAAGTCGCCGTGCAATGAAACCGCTAATCCCGCCGGATATCGTATCCCAGTCTTGTCCGCTTTCTGTTGGCCCAGCACAAGCTTGCGCTCGAACTTCGCCGTTTCGTTCTCCCAGAAATAAACGAACACGGAGTCGTCGTTTCCGCCCGATACATAGAGGTGTTTGCCATCGCGTGCAAATACGACACCCAGAAAAGCAGCGGGCTGTTCGAGCGTCTGCGTCACCTGCCGAGATTTCAGATCAACAATCTGCAGCCCCTGCTCGCGCCAGCCGCTCAGAACCACCGCAACTTTGTCTCCCTCCGGCGCTACAGCCATGCCGAGCGGCACGCTGCCGAGATCAAATACCTCGCCCACCGGATCAAGACGCACGCCGGTTGATAGTGGCGAGGTGTAATTGGCTGGCGCGTCCGACGCAAGCGCGAAGCAAGGTTGAAACAGGACGAAACCTGCTACTGCAATGATTGTGCTGGACGTGGCCACGCGGCAATACTTGGCAAGAAAATAAACGCAGTGCATCGCGTGATTATAAGTCGGATGAGGTGATTCTCGACGAACTGCAACTTTTTCAGAGCCGCTTGGTTCGTAATAGTCCCAAAGAACGAAGCGCGCCGCGCAAGCGACTCGCGGCACTTCCCGCGAATTGCGCGTCCAGCATGCCTTCCATCTGCCGAGTGAAGGCCTCACCGTAACCGTACCACCAAAGCTTTTTCATCCGCGGCAAGCGGTCTGATGCCAAGTATTTCACGCGAACCATCTCGTCCAGACCAAAACGCCCATGGGTGCGTCCAATGCCGCTCGACTTTACGCCCCCATGCGGCGCTTCGCTAATGCCATAGCAAGACACTGCATCGTTCACCATTACTGTCCCGGCATTGATGCGCCGGGCCAAAGCCTCCCCGCGTGCGCGGTCGAGCGTCCAAATGCTGGCAGCAAGGCCGTACTCGGAGTCATTCGCCAGCCGGACTGCATCATCTTCGTTGTCGAATGGCATCACCGGCAGCACCGGGCCGAATGTTTCGTCACGCATGATTCGCATTTCATGATTCACATCGGCGAGGACGGTCGGAGCATAAAAGTTTGGGCCAAGCTCCGGCAATCGTGTGCCACCGATCATGATGCGCGCGCCACGATTCTTCGCATCGTCCACTTGTTGTTCTACTATCCGAAGCTGGCGTTCGTGGATCATGGGGCCGATGTCTGTATCCGGATCCGTTCCATTGCCTACGCGCAGTCGCTTCGCCTTCCTCACGCAAGCATCGAGAAACGGCTCATAAATTCTGCGA
>QHZR01000151.1 GCA_003224755.1 Acidobacteriota bacterium | reverse complement strand
CCACACAGACGTGCCGTGTATTTTGCGTGATCTTAGGCAAGGACTGTATCTGTACCTGGGTGTAGGTGCCCGGCTTCTGTACCGCCCCCGTCACGGGCAGATTCCATCTTTCAAGATCAACTCCCGGATCGTCCACGTCGTAATCATTGATTGGAAACCGATTAAACGGCGTAAGCTCAGAATCAGAGAACGTAGGTGCAAGGTGGCCGGACCGAAAAAGCGCTGCCGACGCCCAATCGCTGAAGCCAAGGCCGGCCTTGAGCAGGGGCTCCTGTACTTTCGGGATGGCGAAGGCACCAAGAGCCAATGCCGGCGTGAGTTTTAGAAGCTCGCGCCGATTCACGCTTTTGAATCTTCGGCTT
>QHZR01000150.1 GCA_003224755.1 Acidobacteriota bacterium | reverse complement strand
CGGCTTGATTGTTGCAGTTGTCCTCTTGGCCTCATTTGCATCGCGCGATGATTCCGTCCCAGTTTTAGCGGCCACAGTCGCTCGCGGCACCATTCGAAGCGTGATTTCGACCAATGGCAAGGTCGAACCAGTACAGAATTTCGAGGCCCATGCGCCGATAGGCACCACTGTCAAACGACTTCTCGTGAAGGAAGGAACTCACGTCAAGAAGGGCCAATTGTTGGCAGAGTTGGACGCTGCGAGCGCGCGGAGTCAGGCGGCGCAGGCACAAGCTCAGGTACGTGCGGCTGAAGCCGACGTTAGCGCCCTCCAACACGGCGGCACACAAGAAGAAGTGCTTACACTGGATGCGCAGCTAATCAAAGCACACGCAGACCGAGATGCTGCACAGCGCAATTTTGATGCCTTAGGCCATCTGCAGCAAGCTGGCGCGGCCTCACCGGGTGAAGTCCGGAACGCACAGGCACAGCTCACCGCTGCCGACGCTCAAGTAAAGATGCTTGAGTCCAAACAGACCAAACGTTATTCGTCACCCGAAATCACCCGTGTACAGGCACAGCATTCGGAGGCGGAAAGCGCATACGCCGCCTCGCAGGATGTTCTCAGCCAAATGGTCATACACGCGCCATTCGACGGTGTGGTTTATTCCGTGCCCGTGCGGCAAGGGGCATATGTAAATCCTGGCGATCTAGTGCTTCAGGAAGCGGATTTGTCGCAGGTGCTGGTCCGCTCCTTCGTGGACGAACCTGATGTGGCCCGCCTCGCGCCCGGCGAGAAAATTGAGCTCACCTGGGACGCAATGCCCAGCCGTGAATGGAGCGGCTCAGTCAGCACTATACCTGCAGCCGTGAAGCTGCACGGCAGCCGCAATGTCGGCGAGACGACCTGCATCGTTGCCAATCCGGATTTCAAGCTGCTGCCCAATATCAATGTGGGCGTAACCATTGTGACAGCAGAGCACCAGAATGTTCTGACTGTTCCGCGTGAAGCGTTGCGTCAAGACGATGACATTCCTTACGTGTTCCAGATCATAAATAACGAACTAGTCCGGCGCAGTGTGCAGACTTCCATCTCAAATCTGACCCAGGCTGAGATCACCGGCGGCGTGCCGGAAGGGGCGCAGGTGGCACGCGGTTCGGCGAATTCCAAGCCGCTGCATGACAAGCTGCCGGTCAAGGTGGTGCATTGAAATGACAATGCGCGGCCGTTTCTCATTTCTTCTGTTGGCGATATTTGCTGCTTCGGCGGCGATTGCTGGAGCAGACGAGACCGCGCCTGCGTTGCTGGCATCAGGTCATGTTGACGAAGCCATTGTCGCGCTCCATGGGCAGATCAGTTCGTCGCCCCATGATGCGGTTGCTCACAACCTGCTTTGCCGTGCTTACTTCGCGCTCGGGCAGTGGGACCGGGGAATTTCCGCCTGCGAAAAGGCGGTCGCACTCGCGCCTGAAAACGGTCAATACCATCTGTGGCTGGGAAGGATCTACGGCGAGAAGGCCGATAAGGCGAGCTTTTTGACTGCGGCCGGACTAGCCGGACGCGTTCGAATCGAGTTCGAGACTGCCGTCAAACTTAATCCGAACAGTGTGGACGCCCGCAGCGATCTTGCCGAGTTCTACCTGGAAGCCCCAGGGATCGTCGGCGGCGGGCGCGATAAGGCCGTGCAGCAAGTCACCCCCCTGGCCCAGCTCGATCCCGGACGTGCTCACTGGGTAAGTGCTCGCATCGCGGAAAAAAAGAAAGATCTTGCCGCGGCGGAGGCTGAATACCGGGCCGCGATCGAAGCCAGTCACGGAAGTGCCAGCGCGTGGCTGAATCTTGGGCTCTTCTATCGCCATCGCGAGCGCTACGACGACATGGAGCAAGCATTGACGCGTGTGCGTTCAGCGCCGCTGGATCGTCCTGATGCCCTGGTAGATGCCGCTGAAATCTTGATTCATTCACAGCGCAATCTGCCGGAAGCGGTCGAATTGCTTCGCGCCTACTTGAACTCCGAAAAAAAAGTGGAACAGGCTCCGACGTTCAAGGTCCACTACCTTCTAGGCGCCGCAGCCGAGAAGTTGGGGGACAAACAAGCGGCCTCGACCGAATACAAATCAGCGCTTGCCCTGGCAAGAGAGTTCCAGCCCGCGCAGCAGGCACTACAGCGGATGAACCGCTAGGTCCGTCATTTCACAAGTCCGTTCCAATAGAATCACATCATTCCTGAGTTGAAGGTGGAACTATGAAATCTGCCCGGCTAATCCCCCGGCGTTTCCTTCTACCGCTGACAAGCGCTTTCTTGCTGATGAGGAGTACCCAAGCGGGAGCCGAACCATTGACGCTCAAGCGGGCCGTGCAGCTCGCCATGACTCACAGCACAGCCATGGCGCAAGCTTCGGCTGACGAGCAACGCGTGTTCGCTTTGTACCGCGAAGCGCGCGATCAATATGTGCCCCAAGTCGTCGTGGGAGCTGGAATCGGAGATTCCTGGGGATACCCGCTGTCGCTAGAGGGATCCGCGCCTTCGCTCTTTAGTGCCAACGCGCAATCCGCGTTAGTGAATCCCGCGCTGCGCGACTATGTTCGCGCCGCGCGGTCCGAGTACGATGCCACCCGGGACGGAAATAAAGAACGCCGCAGCCAACTGATACAAGAAACCGTGCTTACCTATCTCGAACTCGCAAAGTGGGAGAGGTTGGCCGCGCACCTACGGGAAGTACAAGGCGACGCCCTCAAAATGGAACAAGTCGTGATGCAGCGCATCCAGGAAGGGGTTGATAGTACTCAAGCCGGGACTCAGGCCCGCCTATCAACAGCTCGCGCGCGACTTCGTGTCACACAAGCGGAGGGCGCAGCTGACGTTCTTCGAGGTGCGCTCTCACAACTGACGGGAATCCCTGCAGCTTCGCTCGAACTCACGCCCGACTCTGTGCCACCGTTGCCGCAGACCGACGCGCCCGCGGATTTTGCTTCAAGGATTCAATCCAGCCCCTCAGTCTTGTTCGCTCAGGAACATGCAGTGGCCCAGAGCTTCCGTGCCCGGGCCGAGCACCGCGCTCTCTGGCCCTCGGTGGATTTCGCCACTCAATATGCAGTACTGGCCAAATTCAATAACTGGCTTCAATTCTTCCCCACGAAGGCTTTTGAGCGAAACAACGCCGCACATGCGCAGGCTGCGGACGCAGAAGCTACCCGCGCCACCAAAGAAGTTGAGTCCACTAAGAATCAAATCTCACAGGAACTGCTGAAGTTACAGCGATCGGTCGAGCAGTTGCAGGCCGCGCAGGATGTTTCGCAATTGGAATACGAACTCGCGCAATCGAATGTCAACGCCGTGGAGATTCGAATGAATTCCGGAACCGCTGGCCTGCACGACGAAGCCGATGCGCGTACGGATTTGGCAGAAAAATTCAACGCCCTCGAGGACTCAAAATTTCAGCTCCTCCGAGCCCGTATCGGACTCTTACGCGCCACCGGAGACTTAGACTCTTGGGCCCAGCAGTGACCAAACCCGCTGACGGCCATCTAGGTTCCAAACTGCTGCATCTTTTGCTCTGTTGAATGCACGGAATCCCTGTTCAGTCCAAATGGATTGTTTCCTTGAATTCAAGTGTTTAGCCTATCTTGCGTGGTACGAACGCGTGCTTTAACACCTAAGAAGGACTTCTCAGATGACCCAATTGGTACGCGTCCGAAAGCTGCTTTCGCCTGCGAATGTTAAGATAAAGACTTCAACCTTATGCCTCTTAAAACGCTGTTTCTGAACCCTCCCTCTTTTGAAAACTTTGATGGCGGCGCAGGCTCGCGCTGGCCGGCAACGCGCGAAATTGAGTCTTACTGGTATCCGGTCTGGCTGGCCTATCCGGCGGGCATGCTTGAGGGTGCCAGGCTGCTTGACGCTCCGCCACACTATGTTTCGGCGGAAGAGACCATCAATATCGCGAAGGAATACGAGTTTCTGGTTCTGTACACCAGCACCCCTGGATTCCCGGGTGACATCCGCTTGTCCCAGCGGATTAAGGACGCAAATCCCAAGATCAAGATCGCATTTGTCGGCCCTCACGTTACGGTGTTGCCGGAGCGGGCCCTACGGGAAGCACCGGCGATTGATTTCGTGGTTCGCAAGGAATTTGACTACGCGGTAAAAGAGTTTGCAGAGGGCAAGCCACTCGAAGACATTTTGGGGATTTCGTACCTTAAGAACGGATCAATCGCCCACACTGCAGATCGTCCTCAGCTCCAAGACCTAGACTCCCTGCCTCACGTCACCGACGTGTATCACCGCGATTTGGACGTGCGCCGCTACAACGTTCCATTCCTGCTTCATCCGTACGTCTCGCTGTACACAACTCGCGGCTGTCCTGCGCAGTGCACGTTTTGCTTGTGGCCACAGACGACCAGCGGTCATGCCTGGCGCAAGCGTTCCACCGACGATGTCGCAAGGGAGATGGCGAAAGCCAAAGAGTACTGGCCGTATGTAAAGGAATTTTTCTTCGACGACGACACCTTCAATATTCAGAAGGCCCGCACGGTTGAGTTGTGCGCCAAGCTGAAACCGCTGGGATTGACGTGGTCATGCACGTCACGGGTCACCACCGACTATGAAACGCTGAAAGCCATGAAAGAAGCCGGATGCCGACTGCTGATCGTCGGGTACGAATCCGGCGACCAACAAATCCTAAAGAACATCAAGAAAGGGGCCACGATTGAGCGTGCCCGCCAGTTTACAAAAGACGCCCACAAACTCGGGCTGGTAATTCATGGCGACTTTATTCTGGGACTCCCCGGGGAAACCCGCGAGACCATCCAAAATACAATTGCGTTCGCAAAGGAACTTGACGTCGAGACCATTCAGGTATCGGTGGCTCACGCCTATCCGGGAACTGAGCTCTTTGACTTCGCTGTGAAAAACAATTTCATGGTGAAAGGCAGCATGGTGGACGAAGGCGGCCATCAATTAGCCCACATCGAATATCCCGGCTTGCCAGCGGATGAAATTCTGCATTCGGTGCATCGTTTCTACGACGAATATTACTTCCGGCCGAGAGCTGTGTTCCGCATCCTCCGCAAGGCTGCATTTGATTCCGGGGAGCGGAAACGCCTCTACAAGGAAGCTCGCACATTTCTTAAGGTCCGCTCAATGCGCAACAAGATGGTCAAGGAAAACGCCGGCAAGAGCGGATCGAATGGCAACGGAGTAAAGCCCGTGTCAGCGCCCGCCCCAGAGGAAACGGTCCAGGTCTAAGCTCTCGTGAACCTGCGCAAGTATTTGGTGCTTCTGGGAGTGAGTATGTTCGCTCCCATGGGCGATTCCCTGCTCTCCTACGGGATGAAGCAGATCGGCAATATTTCTCTGCACCATCCTGCTGAACTCTTGCTGGCGATTACCAATCCCTGGGTCGGGCTCGGAATCGTTCTTCTCTTCGGATTCTTTGCTTCCTATATGACAGCGCTTTCGTGGGCAGATCTAACATATGTGCTCCCGGCAAGCTCGCTCGGCTATGTCTTTCTAGCCCTGATCGCCAGGTTCTTCCTGCACGAGCAGGTCAGCGTCACACGCTGGCTAGGGATTGCGCTAGTTTCAAGTGGAGTGGGATTTGTCACCAGTGGTCCCGAACTGACGAAACGGCGCCGCCAAAAGCACTCCGAGCAAGTCGTGGAGGTCTCGCGATGATGCACCGAGCGCTAGCGATGACGATCGGAAATCTGCATGTCATCCGGCACCTGAGCAATTTGCATGCGTGGCTCGCGATTGCCGCCGTGGTCGTCTGCTCCAGTTGCGGCGACATGCTACTTTCGCGGTCCATGAAACAGATTGGCGATTTGGGCGAAATGCGCCGCCGGCGTGGCCTGGTTTTTGTAGCGCTTCTGGCCTTGCGCAACCGTTATTTTCTTCTCGGCGTCGGTTGTATGACCCTCTCGTTCTACAGCCTGCTTTACGGTCTCTCATGGAACAACGTCAGCCTGATTGGTCCGGCCGCCGCTTCTCTCACCTTTGTTGCCAATGCGATCGGAGCGCGGTTCTTCCTGCACGAACACGTGGACCATCGCCGCTGGATCGCCGCGCTTCTGGTAGGTGCGGGTGTTGTGCTGATGGCGCTATAAGAGCGCAGCGCTTATTGGCTGTCGCGAGTCACTGGGTTCCAGTTATGATCGCTGCTGCTGTACCACTCGCGCCAAACTGTCGCATTGTGAGGCAAGGTCTGTCCCGTGATATCGCGAAGCGCCTGGAAGACCCATTCGCGGGTCTGGGAATCAAGAGCCGTATCTTCTGCAAAATCCAGTAGTTTGGGAACTGCGGAGCGGCGTTGCTTCTCGCTCAACATCCCTGACTGCGCCAGTCCACAGGCGGCGCGCTCCCGAATGTTGGCGGAAGGATCATCATGAAAGACTTCGAGGAGCGGCGCGGTTGTCTCGTCCGTCCCAAGATAAGCCAGGCCCTCCACCGCCCAATATCGGATGTTTTCATTGGAATCGTGAACCGACGCTGAAACGACCTCAAATGCCCGGCCCGGCTCGATGCCTCGGTTTCCCAGCAAAGCGATGTCCCACAGCGCATTCGCCCGTGGCCCTTGCTCACCCACACGAGCATCATTCTCGAGACTGTCAATCGTCGCCGCACTCTTTTCCAAATTACGGCTAGCGATATCTATTTCGATCGCGGCGGCCCGAACACGCAAGTCATCGGAATTTAATGCAGTCATGAATAGCGAGTTCAGTTGCTGGTCCAGCTGAATCTTGCCTCTCCATCCGTTCACGCGCTCCGCAATCTGATCATTGGCTCCACGGTAGTGGTTTATAGCTCGTTCCAGCAGCAGTTGCGCCTGGGCTTGCGGTGTCATCTTGCTCAACTCAGTAATTTCGTGCTCGGATAAAACACTGGCCGACGCTGGTTCCGGCTTGCCATGCAGGCCGATGAACTGCTTAATGGCCTGCCACACAGACTGCGCGTTTCCGGCCTGCGCAGCGAATGCCAGCGCCATGGCTAAACCTGCCGCAAGTCCTACCGCGCGTAACCGGCCGACGGAAGCCGTTTTCGGGGAAACAAACGGATCGCTCTCAGGCCGATTGGCAGCCTGTTGTAGCCGAGGATCGGAGCCCGAGTTCACGAAGGGAAGTATAGGTCCGAAATACCGAACCCGGAAGATTACTTCTGGAGATTTTCAGGTAATGCAAAGCTGCTTGTGGCCGGATTCAGTTAATAAGGCCGCGGATTGGGCGGCGTTTGTGGCAATTTGTAATACTGGGACGCCTCGCCATCAACGCAATATCTGGCGCATCGTGTCCCACACGAACGGAACGGATAGCACTACCATCACAGCGGTCAGCCCCCATGCAACTAGGTTATAGAGCTTCGAATTCACGTAGTCGCCCATCAAGTCCTTCTTGTTAACCAGCAGCAGCATGAAAATCAAGACTGGCGCGATAGCCACACCATTCAGCGCCTGAGAATATAGTTGGATCTTGATGAGCGGCAAGTGCGGCAGCAAAATCAATCCCCCACCCGCAACAATCAGCCCGGTATAGAGCCAGTAAAATGCCGGGGCCTCGCTGAACTTCTTCCCGATTCCCGATTCGAATCCCAGACCCTCGCAGACCGTGTATGCCGTGGAGAGCGGCAGGATCGACGCGGCAAATAGCGATGCATTGAACAGCCCGACTGCAAACAAGATATAGGCATAATCTCCGGCTAACGGTCTGAGAGCCTCGGCAGCATCCTTGGCATAGTTGATTTCGTGAACTCCGCCCACGAACAGTGTCGCCGCGCAGGCTACGATGATGAACCACGCAACCACGTCGGTAAAGATACATCCGGAAATCACATCAAGCTGCGAAGCTTTATATTGCCGGCGAGTGACACCCTTCTCCACAACCGATGCTTGCAGATAGAACTGCATCCAGGGCGCAATGGTGGTTCCGATAACCGTAATAGTCATGAACAGGTAATCGTGCTGGAATAGTTCCCGGCCCGGTGGTTTGACCGTGTGTATCACAGCCTTGATCCAGTCCGGCTTCGCCAGAATTCCGGCGAACACGTATGTGATGTAAATGAAAGAAGCGACCAAGAATATCTTCTCGACGCTCTTGTACTGGCCTTTCACCACCATCAGCCAGACGATTACGGCGCAAACCGGCACCGAGATGTAGCGGGAAACACTAAACAGTTCGAGGCTGCCGGCAATGCCGGCGAACTCACCAAGAATATTGCCGAAGTTGATGAACAGGATGGCCAGCATCATGAAAAACGTGATGCGAAAGCCAAATTCTTCCCGAATCAGATCACTCAGGCCTTTGCCCGTGACCGCGCCCATGCGGGCGGAGATTTCCTGCACCACGATCAAAGCCAGCGTGACCGGAATCATGGTCCAAAGCAGCTTGTAGCCGAACTGTGCCCCCGCCTGCGAGTACGTGACGATGCCGTTTGCATCATTGTCCACGTTCGCGGTAATGAACCCAGGACCGACAACAGCGAAGAACAGCAGGATCCGGATTTTCCAGCGTTTCAGGAATCTCATGCGCGCAACTATCGGAAATAATTGGAACCCGTTTCACTGCGGCAACCAGAATAAATGCAGAGGCAGAAATTTGGATAGGACTAAACCGCAGATTTCTTGCGAGATTAATTTCCCGAGAATTGCTACAGCTTTGCCCTAAGCAGACTGATGACATCGTCGGAAGTTATCACTCCGGTCAGCACGCCGTCGTCATCCACGACTGGAAGCGTAAGCAAATTATATTTGTCGAATAGCGCGGCCACCTCTCTCTCGCGCGCGCCAGCGTGACATGAGATCAGCGGCTCCATGCTGAGGGGCCGCAGCTTGTCATTGGGCTTGGCAAGAACCAGCTTGGCCAGCGGCACGGCACCACCGAGCTTGCCTCGTTCGTCCACCAGGTAAATTGTGCTGACCGTCTCAACGCCGCCCTGAAAGTTGCGCAGGGCCTCGATCGCGTCGTTCACCGTGGCCTCGGCGCTCAACGCGAGGTACTCGGTGTTCATCCGGCCGGCGGCCGTGTCCTCACCGAACTCAAGAAGTTCGGTCATTTCCTGGCGCTCCTCGGGCTCCATCTCTTTGAGGATTTCGCTGGTGCGCTCTTCCCCAAGATCGGCGAGTAAATCAGCAGCCGCGTCAGGATCCATCTCCTCGACAATCTCCGCGGCACGTTCGGAGTCAAGGGATTCGACAATTGATTTCTGTACCCTCGGCTGTACTTCTTCAAGGGCCTCGGCAGCGACCTCCTGGTCAAGCGTCTCAAACACGGCTTCGCGCTCATCGGGCGCAAGTCTCTCGACAATGTCGGCGATGTCGGCAGGATGCAGCTTGGCCAGACGCTCGTGAGAAATCTTGAGCTTCACCCGGCGGGCAGGATCAGTCTCGATGAGATCAACAAAATCCCATGGAATCAGCCGGGGTGGAATCCGTTGAAGCAGCGGTCTGAGTGCAGCCATGGGAACGACGCCCTTCAGCAGGCGACGGACTGCTCCACGAGCGCCAACATCTACGGAGCCGATCTTGAGTTGAATACGCCCATTGTCGGTTTCTGGATGCAGGTCCAGGTCATTCACGCGAACCACCTTCCGCCCGTGGACGTCAATGATCTGCTGGTCCAGAAGATCGCGTTCCAGCAGGAACAACCCCTCGGCCTCGGGTGCAGACCAATCGGACGCTGGCGACGACGTGCGCACTCCCCCGTTCAGCGATGAGATCTCAGCGAACGGCAGCACCTTGTCGCCAGTTTTCGTGCGAACGATCAGCATGGAAACGTGGACACGGTCTTCGGCAGGCGCAAGAGCCACTTCGCGCACACGTCCGCACTGCGCGCCGGAAGCCTCCAGCACCGGCGAACCCAGCAGTTCGGTGAGCGCGATCGTGCTCATACTTCCAGAATGTCCCCTGGAAGAGAGAAGTGTCAATGCGAAATCGTACTTAGTTACGTGAGGAAAGCGGGGAGTTACGTGAGGAAGGCGGGGAGCAGATCAAGGTCAGACCCATCTCGATGATCATGAACAACAGCTACAACGTTGCTGCGCTCATTCTTTCACCGGGATGGATCCATTCCATTAGGTCAGGCTTGCACGGTGCCACAGTTCAGGCCAACGCGCCGTAAGTTCACTTCACATCGCCACAAGATGCACCCAGCCATTTAGACGTAAAGGACACATCTGAATTCATGGTGCGGCCACCCGCTGTCGCCGTCATGTGCCCGGAGCCTTTGACACTCTCGTCACTGTCGGCGCAACTTTCAGCGTGCCGCTGGTTTTTATTTCTCCATCGGTGCACTCGACGTTCAGCTCCGCATGGCTGCTGGTTGAGCTGATTATCGTCTCAGTGCATTGCTGCTTGTCTTCGAAGGGGGCCTTTTGAAGCTTCTCTTTCGTCTCGCATGTCTTGTATGTATTAGATCTGGTGTTCTGGGCAGAACGCGCCTTAAGCGCTGCTTCAATCCTCGCCCGCTGCTCGGGTGTAAGCCGCGCCAGTCGCTCAGGCGAGATTGGGCATCTCGCCGCTCATGGTCGTAGCAGTTGTGCTTTCCCAAAGGCCGGCTTTGACATTCAGCGGCTGAAATTTATCCGCCGCCCAAGTTGTTGACGCCGCCAACAGAAGAAACGCTGTGAAAGTTGCGCATTTTCATCCTCCACAAAGGATTTCTGCTTCCGGTTCCGAAGCTGCCGCGAAACAAATAATGCTAGGAGTTGTGACATTTGGCAACTGTTTCCTTTCCAAATTCCCGGCACTGGTCCGATTTGAGACTGGGGGTTTGGCTCACCTGTGGCCTCACCAGGCTGAGGCTGCCCCACGAAGGCTCGGACTTCGCCCTGAGACACGGGATTTCCCACCTTAATCGGTGATTGCAATGGCTGGAAAACCACGATACCCTTCTGCTCCGCTCAGGATGCTAGCGCTACATCTCTCGTCCAATCTCCAAAAACGTTACTATTCCATGACGATCTGGAGGAATCAAACCGTGCCCGTGCGGGTTAGCATCCAGCATGGACACAGACTCATCGCTTCCCATTTCCGCACCTGTGTTGACTCAGTCCTCAGCACCCTTTAGGCTGCGTACCAGAGTAACTTTTCAGGCCTCCGGAACCGCCGCAAGCAGTACAACGAAAAGAGGTTTACGCCGCATCACACAGACTGCGGCCGGAAAAGGCAACTTGACCGACGCGAAACGACTACAGGGCGACAAGCTAACCGAAGCTGAGGCAATCGAGCGGGCGAAGCAGGGGGATGCGGAGGCTTTTCAATTCCTCTACAACCTGCACAAGCGCCGTGTGTATTCGCTCTGCCTGCGAATGACCGGCAATACCGCCTCCGCCGAGGACCTCACGCAGGAGGCTTTTCTGCAGCTGTTTCGCAAAATCGGCACCTTTCGCGGCGAGTCCGCCTTTTCCACTTGGTTGCACCGGATGTCGGTAAATGTCGTCCTGATGCAACTCCGGAAAAAGAACCTCCCTTTGGTTCCGCTTGATGAGGCCATGGAGGGCGACGACGAAGGTGTCGCGCGGAAAGAACCGGGAGCGCCGGACGAGCGGCTAACCGGCTCGATCGATCGCCTGCATTTGAAAAGAGCGGTTGACGAACTACCGCCTGGTTATCGTACGATCTTTCTACTGCACGATGTCGAGGGTTACGAGCACAACGAGATTGCGGGAATCGTCGGGTGCTCGATTGGAAACAGCAAGTCACAGTTGCACAAGGCGCGGATAAAAATGCGGGAGCTCCTCCGGGCGAATAGAGCCGAAAAGGCCGGAAAAAGATGAGGGGCCAGAGGGCATACGACCACCGAAACACGCGAGAGGCGCGCATGTTCCGGGTCCAGATGTAGGGGAGAGAGGCTGTATGAACTGCGGGGAGTTTGAACAGGTTCTGCCGGACTATCTAGAGGGTTCCCAAAACCCTGATCAGCAAGCGCATTTGAAAACATGCTCCGCGTGCTCCGATCTACTGGCAGACTTGAACTTGATTTCTTCGCAAGCCGTCCTGCTGCGAGAAAGCGACGAGCCCAGTACGCGAGTTTGGAATCTCCTAGAAAGCCAATTACGTCGCGAAGGACTAATTCACGCCCCGACATTGCCGCGCCCTTCGTGGCATGAATCGTTGCAGCGTTGGCGTGCCGCGTGGGTAATTCCGGCGGCGGCAGCGATGATCATCGCGGCGGGAATCAAACTGTACCATCCAACGCGCGCGGGCGATAGCAGCACAGTGGCCCGGCAGAGCGCGCCTGCGCCGCCAACCCCGAAAATTTCGGCAGAGGACACAGCAATCCTGAATACCGTAGCGGCG
>QHZR01000149.1 GCA_003224755.1 Acidobacteriota bacterium | reverse complement strand
TGGGGCTTCGGCATGCGCTCCTATGATGGCAGAAACAGAGTTTCCGTTCGATACAGAACAATGCGTATAACCTCCTCAGTACCTGTGGAAATCCTTGTGAAAATTGTATTAAGTAGGGTCCATAAAACTTGTGCAAAATTGGGAGTCTATCCCTTTAGAATGAATCGCTTCAAGGCGACGTCTTTCCGAATACACTATCAATCTTCCGCATAATCCTGTCGGCCCACTGCACGGCTGCCGCAACCATAGCTTCAGTTTTCGGACGAGGATGCCCGTTAATTCGTAGAAAGTAGCGACTCTCACATCCGCGGTCATAATGGGCCGAGGGTGGTTTTTTCTGCCAAGAAAAAGGAGAGAGTCGCTATGAGAAGACGATACCAGATTGACCAACAACGAGCGGTGCAACAGTTCCGCCAACTTGCCCGCGAAGAGAATCCCAACATTCAGATGATCTTTCCCATGGCCGAGGTCGTGGGACTTCTGCAAGAAGGAGTCGGCCACCTGCTGCGCGAGGCCGGTCTTTCCCTGATGAACCTGGTGATGGAGGAAGAAGTACGACACCTGGCCGGGGAGCGGCATGAGCAGCATCCCGCGCGGCGCGCTCACCGCTGGGGAAAAGAGGACGGCTACTGCGTGGTGGACGGGCAGAAGGTGCCGATCCAGAGAACGCGTCTGCGCACCCAGGAGAATCGTGAGCAACGGCTGGGCAGTTACGAACTGTTTCAGCGCAGGGGGCCGTTGGAGCACGGGGTCTGGGACAAGATGATGCGTGGGTTGTCGACGCGCAACTATGGAGCGGTGGTGAAAGACTTTCACGAAGCCTACGGGGTGGAGAAGTCGGCGGTGAGCGACAACTTCATCGCGGCCAGCCGGGAGAAGTTACAGGAGTTGATGGAGCGTCCGCTGAGCGAGTTACGGTTGTGTGCGGTGCTGATCGACGGCACGCCGTTTCGCGACCGGCAGATGATCGTGGCCCTGGGCATCAATAGCGACGGGCGCAAAACGGTGTTGGGATTGCGCGAAGGAGCGACTGAAAACGCCACGGTCGTAAGTGAGTTACTCAGCGATCTGGCCTCGCGCGGGCTGGACTTCGGCGTGCCGCGTCTGTACGTGGTCGACGGCGGCAAGGCGTTGGCGGCGGCGGTGCGCCGTCTGGCCGGCGAGGCGGCTTTCCTCCAGCGTTGCCAGGTGCACAAGCGGCGCAATGTAATCGACCACTTGCCCGAAGAACATAAGCCGGCAGTCAAGAAGAAACTGCAGAACGCCTACGCGATGAGCGAATACGTCGACGCTAAGCGTGCGCTGGAACGGTTGCATCGCGAACTGATGGAACTGAATCCCAGTGCGGCCCGCAGTCTGGAGGAAGGCATGGAAGAAACTCTCACGGTGCATCGTTTGCGGGTGCCGTCGCAGTTGCGCCGCACCCTGGCCAGCACGAACGTAATCGAGTCGGCTTTCTCGATCGTCGAGACGGTCTGCCGCAACGTGAAACGCTGGCGCGCCGGAGACCACATCGAGCGTTGGGTCGGTTCCGGCCTGTTGGTGGCCGAGCGCCAGTTCCGCAAGGTACAGGGCTATCGGGAGATTCCCGCGCTGTTGACTGCGCTGGCCAACGCGGTTTCTAAGAAGACGGTTGTCGAGCAAGGAAAGGTTGCGTAACCTATCACGGTCGAGGGTCGCTAACTTTCAACGGAGTTCCGGGCAACGTCGTCAGTGATCAGTCGGGCGCACTGACCACTTGCTCAGATTGCTGCAGTGCCAAATCTTCAAAATAGACAGATGACCAGATCATCTCATTAGCGTTCTGCAAATGAGCTGGTGATCCCGTTTGAGTTGTTCATCCCCTCTCGCGGCAATCGGGGTCCAGGGAATTGTGCGGCCCGGTCGCTGGCCTCACTGATCTGCTGTTGGGTCATCACTCGGGACAGCGTTTTTATTCTGTCTGCGCCCCGATCATCCCCTCCCGATACTGCCAGCTTGTACCAGGTGTAGGCGCTTACATAATCCAGGGGGACTCCCTTACCTTGCTCGTAAAGATATCCGAGGTCCACTTGTGCCCGGGCATATCCATCGGCAGCTGCCCGCTGCACCCACTTTGCTGCTTCCGAGTAGTCGAGTGTCACTCCGGTGCCGGTGTAATACATCCACGCAAGGTTGTCTTGAGCAGGCGGGTAATCCCGCTCGGCAGCGGCGCGAAACCACGTGGCCGCTTGCGCATAGTCTTGTGCCACGCCTCTGCCGCGAAAGTATAAGGACGCCAAATTACACTGGGCGGTAACCTCACCTTGGTCGGCAGCGGCGCGATACCAACGCGCAGCTTCAGCCAGATTGCGTCGAACCCCTTGCCCGCGCTCGTACATCGAGGCAAGATTGTTCTCCGCCGTCGCGTGATCCTGTTTCGCGGCTGCGGTGTAATGCATCACGGCCTGGCGGTAATCACGCCCGACGCCCTTGCCTTGTTCGTACAGATAACCCAACCCAAATTCAGCATCGGCCGAACCCTGGGCAGCGGCTTGGCGGTACCATCTGGCCGCTTCCTCGTAATCTTGAGAAATGCCAGTTCCGTTCATATAAGACGAGCCGAGCAGGTACTCAGCGTTCACGTCCCCGCTTTGGGCTTTCTTCTGCAGAGAAGAAAAGTCAGCCTGACCCGTTTCGCCATTTTGGATCGACCCGGTGGCTGCGTGGGCTTGTGCAACTTTGGTGAAAGAGCAGAACCAAACCGCGGCCAGCAACGTAACTGTCAAGAGCACTCTTAAGTTCATCATCATGTCCTTTGAGAAATCCCATTTCGCTAGTTCGTTTTCTTTGTGCTTCTGGCTCGAACTTTTGCATCAATCAAAGACTCCGGCAATGCAACAGCGCACACCCGTGCGACACGTGTGGGTAACGAGACATGTTTGTCAAAAGGCAGGACTTTCTTCGGAGATCACGATAGTTTCTGCCGCCCCTTCGGGGCTTGTGCCTTGTTGCATCACCACGCACGGCTGGCGCCGTGGCTGCATTCTTGCGCCGCTTCGCGGCTGGCCGCACGCTATTGGACGGGTGTGGGATCTCGAAACGTAGCTAACGGCTGTGATGGACGGGCGTCCAATCAACGGTGACCGTATGTCAGATCGTGCGTTCTCTGCAGGGGTGGTTCGTTTTGATATCTTTCAAGTTGATCTTCGGGCGGGCGAATTGCGTAAGGAAGGCCGGCGAATCAAGCTACAAGAACAGCCCTTCCGTGTTCTGTCTTTGTTGTTAAACCGACCTGGCGAACTGGTGACGCGTGACGAGGTGCGCCAGAATCTTTGGCCGGCCGATACATTTGTGGACTTCGATCATGGTCTGAACAGCGCTGTCGCCAGGCTGCGCGAAGCGCTCCGTGATTCTGCGGACAAGCCTCGTTTCATTGAGACTGTGGCCAAGCGAGGTTATCGATTCATTGGCATCGTCAATGACCCGGGGCCTGCGGTCTCGAGCGTCCCTGATGAATCCCAGTCCTTCATGAAGAGTGAGGTCGCGTCGGCACTGCGCCCGGAATTAGTCGGGCAATATGAGCTGCCCAAGAGCCGGCGGGACGCCGGCGCTACAAAACCCCCGGTGAGGACCTGGATCGCGGGGGTACCGCTGGTGGTTCTTCTTGGCGCGATTGGTTTGTGGCCTTTCTACGGGAAAACTGCGGAAACGCGGCTACCTTCGATCGAAGTGGTGCCGCTGGTGGGCCTGCGTGGCTTTCAAGTCACCCCGGCGTTTTCTCCGGACGGCAATCAAGTCGCATTTCGCAACAGTGATGGGGCGCACAATACCGGAATCTACACGGCGCTGGTCGGAGGCGAGAAATCTCTTCGCTTGACGAACGATTCCGGCGACTGCTGTCCAACCTGGTCGCCCGACGGTCGCCAGGTCGCGTTCACTCGTTACGCTGACAAAACGTTTTCTATCATTGTTATTCCTGCTCTCGGCGGCACCGAACATCGCGTCTACCGAGGACCCGCTTCCATGGGAGGCGGGCTCGCCTGGTCACCCAATGGAAAGTTTCTGGCGTTCCCTGAGGCCAGCGGTGTCGATTCGCCTCGCTCCTGGATCTCATTGCTATCGTTGTCTGACTACAGCACGCGGCGGCTGACGCTACCACCGGGCGGATCACTTGACCAATCGCCCAAGTTCTCGCCGGACGGCTCGCAGATCGCGTTCGTACGTTCCACGGTCGCCGGCGTGAGCAACGATGTGTATGTCATTTCCGCGGCGGGTGGCGAAGCGATGCGACTCACCTTCGATCATCGGCCCATCGTTGGTCCTCCGGCTTGGACTGTGGACGGCCGCGAAATCGTCTTTTCTTCTACGCGCGGGGGGCCGGAGAGTCTGTGGAGAATATCGGCTTACGGAGGTGAACCTCGACCGGTTGCCGGTCCGATGGGTGAGGGAGGTTGGCCTTCCATTCCTCCAAAGGGTGACCAGTTGGTTTACCACCAGGTGGTTGCCAAGTTCAACATTTGGCGCCTTGACTTGAGGGATCCAAAACATCATCAAAGGCCGCCCTTCGCCTTGATTTCGGAGAAGGGTGACAAGATGCGCCCTGATTTATCTCCTGATGGAAAAAAGATTGCTTTCGAGTCGAATCGCCTTGGCTTCTGGGATATTTGGACATGCGCAACTGATGGCTCAAATTGTGACCAACTTACTTCTCTGCATGGAACCGCGGGACGGGCCCGATGGTCCCCCAATGGACGCTACGTTGCCTTCGAATTTCATCCCAAAGAGCAAAGCGAGATTTACCTTGTCGAAGTACCGGGTGGCACTCCCAGGCTTCTGCCTACAATTCCCGGCGCGGATAATCTTTCTCCGAGTTGGTCGCGGGATGGCCAATGGATTTACTTCGCCTCCAAACGGGGCAGTGAACCTTTTCAGCTTTGGAAAATGCGCGTTCAGGGAGGAGCGCCGATCAGACTAACTAAGAATGGTGGAATTTCCGGCGTCGAATCTTTCGATGGACGCTTCCTCTATTATTCCAAGTACGAAGCGGGCGGCGTGTGGAGAATGCCCCTGGGGGGCGGGGAAGAAACTCAAGTGTTGGAGGAAGTTCGGGGCGGCAGCTGGCCGAATTGGGCACTTACCTCCGATGGCATTTACTTCCTGAGATTTGATAAGTCGCCGCACTCGACAATTCAGTTCTTCGATTTTGCGACTCACAAAATCATTCCCATCTGGACCCTGGAGAAAGAGCCTGGTTGGGGGATGGCCATGTCTCGCGACGGCAAATCTATTCTCTACGTTCAGGACGAATTCGCGGAATCGAACATCATGCTGGTGAAAAATTTTCGATGAGCTGGAGCCCGGGTGGTCGTCCCTTGCTGTGTGGCGTGAGCGCAATAACTTCCACCAGGGCTAAAGCCCGTATCGATGGCCTCTGACGCGGCGCTGAAGCGCCGCTCTTCCACGTAGTTTTGTTGGGTCATGGAGAAGAGATAACCACAACTCATCCGGAAAATGTTGGGCTCTGCCCGAATGTTCTGCAAAATTCCGATTCCATCTAATCGAGACGATGCAAGGAAAACAGGCTGATGTGTCGCCGGACACTCACGAGCGATCGAGGACCGAGCCTTCGCTGCGATATAGGTCAGAGGCTTTGGGGACAAACTTGACTCCGCGATTCTTCCAATCATCTTCGACCTGGGCATAGAGTTTTTCGGGAACCACCGGCGCTCTCTCTTCCAAGTCGTCCAACTGTTGTTGAATTTTGGTTAGAGCGGGATCGTCCCTGGTCATTTGGGCGGCGGACTGGCTTAGAATGCGCTCCAGTTCCCAGACCATTTTCTTGTACTGCACGCCGGCCGAGCGGTGTTTCTCGGTGCGCTCTGCCAGATTGAGAAAAGTGCTCAAGCCAGTAAGAATCGCAGCGAGAATTCCCACCGAGATGATCAGGACCTTGAGAGTCAAACTGGAATTATCTAAATGCTTCTCTACAGCAGCAAATATGGTTGTGCCTACGATTGCCGAAAGCACAGCCGCAGAGCCTCCAAGCCACCACCGAATGCGATCACAACGGCGGGCAGCCAAGTCGTGCCTGTCTCGTCCCTTATGAACGTGAAGCAGCCAGCCTTGCAGCAGTTGGTCCACATTCTCGGGCTCAAATATCAATTTGGGGTTGGTAATTGAGTTTGCATTCATAGAAACACTCCTGATGGAGCGGGCTTTTTGCGTCCACGACAACACCCAATCTCAGCCGCAAGATTTCACAGCTTCGCCTGCTTACCGGTATCGGCTGGACACGAAGCGCCGGCAGCGTGCCATTGTTTCAACTTCGCGGCAAACTCGTCGTGCGGCATTGGGATAGGAGTCCGGCCCTCGCCGGGGTTCCGGCCCCACATCACCAATTTATCTTCGGTCAAGTGTTCGACCAGTTGATCAAGGTTGCGATTCTTATTTTGCTTCGGGTCTTTTATCGAGCGGCAGATCTGCGCCCTCGACACTGGCGCCACGCAGGAGCGCACCGCCTCGCCGTTGAGGTGCACGGTACAGGCGCCGCACTGCGCCATGCCGAAACCGTATTTCGTTCCTGTGAGGCCGAGGTTTTCGCGCAGGACCCAGAGCAGAGGAGTGGAAGGATCCACGTCCAGATTTACGCGCCGCTTGTTTACGGTGAAGGAGACCATCAGAACACCTCCGTGGATGAGGACAGGTTGCGGAAGGAGAAGATTTTACTCCAATGTGCATTGCCTGCACGACCGTCGCAGTGGAGAACCGGGCGACATCTTGAACCACAGAGGACACAGAGTCACACAGAGTAAAACTTAGGCGCGATTGGTGGTGCGGAATGCTTTCTGGACCAGGGTGTAGCGGGCGGCGCCGATGATTCCGGAGTCGTCATTCAGCACGATCTTTACCGGCATTTGTTTGAGTAGTGGTGTCATGCGGCCCTTGTCCAGAAATGACTTCATGAATGCCGGATCTTTCATTTTGTTTACGTTTTTGGCGGCAATGCTGCCGCCGATGAAAATTCCTCCGGTGGACATGAAATGCAGGGCACAGTTTCCGGTCTCAGCTCCGTAAATAGTGACGAAGAGCGACATGGTCTGATCGCAGATTGGGGTTTTGCCTTCTGCGGCGAGTTTCGAGATCAGGGCGGGAGGATCAGGGGCTTGGCTCATTTGCTCTCGCAAGTTTTGTGGCTCGTCGACTTTTTTGGTGTCGCGAAGGAAATCGTAAATATTTTTGATTCCCGGGCCGGAGAGAATCCGTTCGCAACTTACGCGGCCATGTTTTCCCTGGAGATAGGTCAACAATTCCATGTCCAGTTTATTTCTGGGGGCGAAGTCAGCGTGACCGCCTTCGCAGGCAAAGGGGTGATGGCGGAATCCATCCCAATACATGCCAGCTACTCCCAGTCCAGTGCGGGCGGAGATGACCGCGCGATTGCCTTCGGCGTCTTCGGCGCCTTCACTCAGTGTGATGAAGTCTTTGGACTCGAGGGCATCGATACCGTAAGCGTAGGCTTCGAGGTCGTTGATCAATCCCACCGAATCTAGCTTGAGCTGGCTGGCGAGTTCACGACGATCGATGGTCCAGGGAAGATTGGAAATTTTACTGCGTCCGGCAGTGACTGGGCCGGCGACGCCGAAGCAGGCGCTATGTACCGGGATGCCTTCGGTCTTGATGAAGCCGGTAATGATTTCTGCCAAGCCGCCCTTTTCCTGGCTCATGTAGGTTTTTTCGACTACGAGTTGCAGTTTGTTGCCCTCGGTGTCGAATGCGGCCAGCCGGGTGCGGGTTGCGCCAATTTCTCCTGCGAGAATCATGGGTCGATTTTCCTCCATTGACGCTGATCGCGTTCCATCAATTCATCGGCTTCTTTTGGTCCCCAGGTTCCTGCCGCGTAATTCGGAAAGCGGCGGGGCGGCAGAGCTTTCCATACATCGAGGACGGGATCGACGACCGTCCAACCGGCCTCAACCATGTCGGCGCGTTGGAACAAGGTAGGATCTCCGATCATGCAGTCGTAGAGCAGAACCTCGTAACCGGTGTAAGCGTCGGCTCCAAAGTACTGAGAATATTCGAAACTCATATTTACCGATCCAACCCGCAGGACGGCGCCGGGAATCTTGGCGCCAAAGCTCAAGGATATTCCTTCCACCGGCTGGATTTGTATGACCAGGGTATTGGTCTGCACCTTGTCATGGGGAGCGTGACGAAAAAGTTCGAAGGGAGTGCGCTTGAACTGAATACTGATTTCGGTATGACGTTGGCCGAGACGCTTGCCAGTACGTAAATAAAATGGAACGCCGACCCATCGCCAGTTGTCGATGTTTAATTTCAGGGCGACGAAAGTTTCTGTCCTCGATTCCGGGGAAACGCCGGGTTCAGTGCGATATCCGGGTACATGTTCGCCGTCGACAGTACCTTCGCCATATTGGCCACGCACGGTGCGATGCAGCACATCTTCGGAATCCAGCGGCTGAATTGAATGTAGAACTTTGGCCTGCTCATGGCGGACGCCGTCGGCATGGAAAGAGATAGGCGACTCCATGGCGATCAGAGTGAGAAGCTGCATCATGTGGTTAGGAACCATGTCGCGCAGGGTGCCGGCAGTATCGAAATATCCGCCACGCTGTTCGACGCCGACGGTTTCGGCATTGGTGATCTGGACGTGATCGATGCGGTAAATCTGATTTTCCTGCAAGACTGACTTGATCTCACGATTCAGGGCTTTGGCGGATTCAAGATCGTGTCCGAAAGGCTTTTCGATTACCACCCGGCGCCAGTGGTCATTCTCCTGATTTGACAGGCCTACTTTTCCTAAATGTTGCACGATCGGCGCGAAGAATTTAGGAGCCGTGGCTAAATAAAATAAGTAATTGCCCTCGGAGTGGTGTTGGCGATCAATATCGGCAAGCCGATTGGCCAGCGTGGAGTATGTATTCGGATCGGCAAAATCCCCGCGTTCGTAGTAGAGACGCTTTGTAAACCAATCCCAAGCTTCGATTGTGTGATCTTCGGGCGGAAGGAACTGCGTCACCTGGCTGCGAAATTGTTCGAGGCTTAAGTCATCGACCGAAACGCCGAGGACCGCGAAGTTCTGGGGGAGCAGTTTTGCCTTGGCCAGATTGAAAAGAGCTGGGACTAGCTTGCGCTTCGTGAGATCTCCGGCTGCGCCGAATAGCACCATCACACACGGGCCGGCAGCTTTGCCGATGGGCTGGCTTTCTTGCTCCCGATTTGCGGTGGCTGCGGTTGCCATGGGCTGCTCGATTTACAGACCTGGTTAAACCTGGCAAGCATTGTAGGACAGTGAAGTTTGGATTTCATAACGTGGGAGGTTGATGGTGTGCCAGAAGCTTCATTCCCACGTGGAAGAGCGGCCCTTCCAGGGCCGCGTTACGAACAACTGAAGGTGGGCTTTAGCCCTAGCGGTCGTCCTTGGATCGTCGCATGAGCGCGACGCCCTGCACTGGGGCTAAAGCCCATATCAAAGGTCGGCTGACGCGGCGCTAAAGCGCCGCTCTTCCACGATGTCAGCGTCACGCGCGTACGCCGTCAGCTTTTAGGCTTCTCTCATGCCATTCGTGTGTCGATACACGTGCTGACAGTGCGTCAAACATGAGTTGTGTGTTGTTCAGCCACGCTCGATGAGAAATCCATCAAATGCAAAGAACGTTCAGTGTTCATGCTGTTGTGTTACATGAAATGCGGCATTCCGTGGCGAGAAATCTATGAGGACGTGGAGATCGAGCGTGTGGCGAAATTCAAAAAATCATTTCCCGCGAATGTTACGACAATCGGGCTCACGCAAAGTCTAAGAAAACAGTTGTGAGTCTCTTGGCGTGAGGAATGGTTAGAAGTGTGCCTTCCTAATCAGTGCTGTGAATTAGCGGGTTCTATACAGCACAAAACACTCGACACATGAAAAAAGTGACGGCGAAAAGCCGCGCTG
>QHZR01000148.1 GCA_003224755.1 Acidobacteriota bacterium | reverse complement strand
GCGCGAAGGAGGAATTTGATGTGCTCATTAGCGATCTTGGTTTGCCAGATGGCAGCGGCATCGATCTGATGCGAACGCTGCGTTCGGGTCGACCCCTTCTTGGAATTGCTCTCACCGGTTTCGGAATGGAAGGGGATATCCGCCAAAGCCATGAGGCTGGATTCAAGCATCACCTAGTCAAGCCGATAGACCTAAACAAGCTCGATTCGCTCATTCAGGAAAGCGTCTCAACCTTGCCTGAGCAGTAAAGTCCCTTCGCCGCCGATCGTAACCAATTCCTTTTGCGCGCTTTCGTTTTCCGGTTTGTGTAGCAGCTCCGCATGTACAGGAAACCCAGGCGCATTCTCCTTAAGTTCGGCTCCGGCATTCTCACGCGGCCGCGCGCGAACGCACTCGATGACAAACAATTTCGCCGTCTCACTGCCGATGTGGCGCAACTCATTCGTGGCGGATGCGAATGCATCATCGTCTCCAGCGGTGCGGTCGCTGCCGGAATGCGCGTTGTCGGGCTGAAGGAGCGTCCACTCGACTTGACGACCGGACAGGCATGCGCCGCGGTGGGTCAATCAAAGATGATGCATCTCTATGCCTCGATGTTCGCAAGACATCAGCTCAACGTTGCGCAGCTTTTGCTCACGCATAGCGACCTGGACAGTCGCACCCGCCATCAAAATGCGAAAAACACACTGCGGCGTCTGCTCGAATGCAAGAACGTCGTGCCAGTCATTAACGAGAACGATTCGGTGGCGGTGGAGGAGCTGCGCTTTGGGGACAACGACCGCCTCTCTGCCGAGGTCGCAGTGCTGGCGGAAGCCGAATTGCTCATCATGCTTACAAGCGTTGACGGGCTGATGGATCATGCCGGCAAACGGATTCCGATGATCGCCGATGTTGCGGACGCAGCTCGTTTTGTTCGTACGGAAAAAAGCAGGTTGTCGGTGGGCGGCATGGTCTCAAAACTCGATGCAGTAAAACTTGCGATCGCAGCCGGCATCCCAACAGTGATCGCGAACGGCCGGCGCACCGAAATCATCCCGCGGATCGTGGCGGGCGAGCGAGTCGGAACACTGTTTCCTGTGCGGGCTCAGAAGCCTGACGCACGCTCGCTTTGAACGGCGAGAATGAGAACTTGGAGTAATTACTCTTCATCTGCGTTGATATGGATGTGGACGATCTAAGAAACGAGGTTCTCAGCTGCGGAAGACGCGCTCGCGCCGCTGCGCGCGCGCTCGCGCGAATGAGCACTGAAATGAAGAACGCCGCCTTGCTCGCCATGGCAGATCAACTTTGCGCCAGTGCTGGCGCAATCCTGCAAGCGAATGGCAGCGACGTCGAAAAAGCGGCCACCGACCAGCTTTCCTTACCGATGATCGACCGGCTAAGACTCGACGAAAGATGCATTCAGGCGATGGCGAACGGCATTCGTCAGGTTGCTGCGCTCGATGATCCGGTGGGAAAAGTCATCGCCGAATGGACCCGTCCCAATGGATTGCACATTTCAAAGGTGCGTGTCCCCATCGGGGTTATCGGAATCATCTACGAGTCGCGCCCGAATGTGACCAGCGACGCGGCTGTGCTTTGCACAAAGACCGGAAACGCAGTCATCCTGCGCGGAGGCTCGGAATCGATTCGCTCCAACATCGCGATCTCCGAAGCGCTCCGTGCCGGCGCAGCCAGCGCGGGGTTGCCCGAAGACAGTATCTTGCTCATTCCAAAAACCGGTCGTGATGCCGTGCGTCACATGGCCGAGATGGATCAATACATCGATCTCATTGTTCCGCGCGGCGGCCGGGCATTGATCGAAACAGTCGTTAGCTATGCGCGGATGCCGGTCATCAAACACTACGTCGGCGTTTGCATTGCGTATGTGGACAGGGAAGCCGATCTCGATATGGCAGTGCGGATAGTGGTCAACGCGAAGACGCAGCGTCCCGGCGTGTGCAATGCGATCGAGACTGTGCTTGTGCACCGTGAAATTGCGGCTCCCTTTTTCAAAAAAATCGCACCGGTACTGGCTGGGAAGAAAGTGGAAATGCGCGCCGATCCCGACAGCTTCCATCAGCTCTCAGCTCTCAGCTATCAGCCGCTCCGTCACGCCCGCGACGAAGACTGGACAACGGAATATCTCGATCTCATCCTCGCTGCCCGCACCGTGGACAGCATCGAAGAAGCGATTGAGCACGTCGAAAAATATGGCTCTCATCACAGCGATGTAATCATCACCCGCGACGCCGCGGGTGCTGAGAAATTCCTGAACGAGGTCGATTCCGCCACGGTTTACTGGAACGCATCGACGCGATTTACTGATGGCGGCGAATTTGGCTTCGGCGCGGAAATTGGTATCAGCACCGACAAGCTTCACGCGCGTGGGCCGATGGCACTCGAAGAGCTAACGACTTACAAGTACGTCATCCGCGGTCAGGGCCAGATTCGCGAATAAACAATCCATTTCTCTTCCCGTCCGAATCCTCATTTCGCACTGTGGAGAGACTCGGATGTCGCGTTCCGAAACCTTCTCTTTCGAGTATCGGAGAATTGATATTCTTGTCTTGCCAAGCCGAAAAGATCTTCGCAAAACTTTCAGAAACCAAGGCCCCGAATCCAGGAGAGGGCGGTTTCTCCCGACAGCTTCTTTCCCTCGTTCAGACCTGCAATCGCAGAATTAATCCGTCGGAAAAGAAAGATTGTTTTATGAAAACAAAAACTTCACGCACAACAAATTCAATGAAACGCTCGTCCCACCACCGCGGGAGGGTTGCGGCACTTCTCATCGCGCTCGTCCTCGCCTGTTTTGCACTTTCGCAGCAGGCGCGAGCCGTTTGCCAAGATGGCTGCTTAACGAATCAAAACACCGTCTTGGGTGACGATGCGCTCTTTAGCAACACCGGCTCTTACAACACGGCAATTGGTTTTAATGCGCTCCATAGCAACACATCCGGTATCTCCAACACGGCCACCGGTTATCGAGCGCTCCTTAACAACACGACCGGCAGCGTCAACACGGCCACCGGCATATTTGCGCTTGTAAACAACACGACCGGCGAAAAAAACACCGCCAACGGTGTGAGCGCGCTCTTTAGCAACACAAGCGGCAACAGAAACACGGCAATTGGTTGGGGTGCGCTCCAAAACAACACGACCGGCACCCTTAACGTCGCAGTGGGAAATAGAGCAGGCTTCGCTCTTACTAGCGGCAGTAGAAACATCGACATCGGCAACAATGGTGTAGCTGGCGAGTCGAGGACCATTCGTATCGGCACAATAGGAGATCAGACGGCCACATTCATCGCCGGGATCAGCGGGGCAACGGTTCCAACCGGCGTACCAGTTATCGTAGATAGCAGTGGTCACCTAGGCACGACTACCTCCTCAGCGCGCTTCAAAGCCGAAATCAAACCGATGGACAACACCAGCGAAGCGATCCTGGCGCTGAAACCGGTGACCTTCTGTTACAAGCAAGAAATTGACCCCGAGGGCATCCGGCAGTTTGGCCTCGTGGCTGAGGACGTGGAAAAGGTGAACCCTGATCTCGTGGCCCGCGACGCTAGCGGAAAAGCTTACACGGTGCGCTACGAAGCGGTGAACGCGATGTTGCTCAACGAGTTCCTCAAAGAGCACAAAAAAGTTGAAGACTTGGAAGACATGGTCACAAGTCTCGCGGCAACAGTGAAAGAGCAGGCAGCGCAAATCCAAAAAGTGAGCGCCCAGCTCGCCGCAGCGAGTCCGTCCGGTGGCGGACTTGAAGCGAGGAAATCTTTACCGCAAATCGTCCTCAACAATCAGTAAGGGTGCCGGTAAAGCTGCCGAGGCACTTCTACAGGCGAATCGGGCATCGCCATCACAATTTTTATCTTGCTAAACTGGCGAGATTTCTGGCACCAACTTGTAGAAACCGAGGTCTGAATCCGGGAGGAGGCGCTTCTCCCAACAGCTTCTTTCCCTCTTTCAGATCTTCAGTCGGACAATTAACCAATCGATGGAACGGAAAGCTAAAGGTATGAACAACCAAATACTTAAGCCCAAAAGACCAATTCAACCCGTAAGAAATCTGATTGGCCAGTCTTCCAGCCACTATGGAACGGTCGCGGGACTTCTCATCCCGCTTGCTCTAGGCGTGCTATACTTTGCGCTTTCGCGGCAAGCGCGAGCCGTTTGCCAAGAAGGCTGCGACGGTGAGAACACCTTCCTGGGTGAGGAGGCGCTCGTTAGCAACACAACCGGCTTCAGAAACACGGCCACCGGTAATCTTGCGCTCTTTAGCAACACAACCGGCTTCAACAACACGGCCACCGGTTCTGGTGCGCTCGTCACCAATACAACCGGCAACAACAACATCGCAGTGGGCGCTAGCGCCGGCATCAACCTCACCACGGGCAACAACAATATCTATATCGGCAACCTCGGTATCCGTAGTGAGTCCGGAACCATCCGCCTCGGTACGAAAGAAACTCACAGGAACACACTTATCGCCGGCATCAGTGGGGCAACCGTTCCAACAGGTGTAGCAGTTATCGTGGACGGCAACGGTCATCTTGGCACAACCACGTCCTCGGCGCGTTTCAAGGCGAGCGAAGCGATCCTGGCGCTTCAACCGGTGACTTTCCGCTACAAGAAGGACTTGGATCCGAAAGGCATCCCACAGTTTGGCTTGGTTGCCGAGCAAGTGGAAAAGGTTGATCCCGATTTGGTGGCCCGCGATGAGCAAGGAAAACCCTACAGCGTGCGCTATGAAGCTGTCAACGCGATGCTCCTGAACAAGTCCCTAAGAGAGCATCGCAAAGTGGAGAAATTGGAAGCAAGCGTCGCGCAGCAGCAAGAGCAAATTCAAGCTCTGACATCAGGCCTTCAGAAGGTGGGCGCGCAACTTGAAAATGAGCACACCTGTGCTGCAAACCATCGCCAATAATCGATAACGAAAGTAGATAAACCATGAGAACAATAACAAATATTACTTATCCCGCGGTCGCGCTACTCACCCTTGCCAGCTTTGCGCTTTCGCCGTTGGCGCGAGCGGTGGATCCGCCGCCGGATGGTGGCTATCCAAACCAAAATACTGCTGAAAGTGAACATGCGCTCTTCAGCCGCACGACTGATACTGACACCGCAGCGATGGGGTTTCATGCGCCGGACAGCAACACAGTCAGCTCTGACAACGCCCTGGCGACTTGGATCTGGAGGGCGACAGCCGACCTCAACATCGCACGCGGTAATCACACGGCGACGTTGCTACAAAACGGCATGGTCCTCGTTGCAGGAGGAAATGACAGCAGTGGCAATGCTTCCGCGAGCGCCGAACTATACGACCCGGCGAGCGGGACCTGGGCTGTCACAGGCAGCCTCAACACCGCACGTTCTAATCACACGGCGACGTTGCTACAAAACGGCATGGTCCTTGTGGCAGGGAGAGAGGACAGCAGTGGCAATGCTTCCGCGAGCGCCGAACTGTACGACCCGGCGAGCGGGACCTGGACTGTCACGGGCAGTCTCAACACGGAACGCTTTGTTCACACGGCGACTTTGTTACAAAATGGTATGGTGCTGGTCGCGGGGGGATTGCGACAGTGTGACATCTTTACCTGCGTCCTGAGGAGCGCGGAACTGTACGATCCGGCGGCCGGGACCTGGATTGCCGCGGGCAGTCTTAGCCAAGAACGTTATGCTCACACGGCGATCTTGCTACAAAACGGCAACGTCCTTGTTGCAGGAGGACTTCGCGAAAACGCCGTTGCTCTGGCGAGCGCGGAACTGGGACACGGTCGCCGCTAGAATCCACTGGGACGGATCAAGGAGGCAATCTTCTCGCAGCTTAATCAACTGCCCCAAGCAGAAAATAACTGCCGCAGAGAAGCAGAAGGAAATTGAGGCGCTCACTGCAAACGTGAAAGAGCAGGCATCGCAGGTCCAGAAAGTGAGCGCACAACTGAAGCTTACCAAGCCTGCGCCGCACAGGCTCGCCGAGAATCGGTAAAGCTCCTTAGATCAAACTACCAACAACGTTTCGCAATCAGCCGTCACGCTTCACAGTGTGGCGGCTTTTTGTTTGATGAATAACGCTCGCCACTCTTTGAAATCACCAGCCTATTCGTGCATCTCGATCACGTTGTCCCGCTTCATCATAAGTGTCTTAACGCCAACGAGGAAAAGGGGAAAGCGCGTGCCGGAAAACAATCCGAAGTCGAGTTAGTCATCGCCAACCGCCTTGCAGGTAGCGAATCTCGCCTTGTCTTAAAACCCATAGGTCACTATACTCGGCTTCATGAACCCTACTTCTATTTCCCGGGCGCTGTTGTCACCTTTCCGCACTGCAATTCCTCGTCGGCCTGGCGCGGCTCCACATTTACGCGTCTTATCACTTCTGTTGCTCGGCACCGGTCTCATCCTCCAGCAATCTCAGGGGGCTGATCCGCTCGCCGCCTCGGCGCGCTGGGTCCCGACCGCGAGTATGTCCATCACGCGGTCTATACACACGGCGACTCTCCTACCGAGTGGGAAAGTGCTTGTCGCGGGGGGCCTTAGTACCAGCATGGTGGCAGCCACCGCTGAGCTCTACAATCCGGCGACTGGAACCTGGGAAGCTACCGGGAGCATGTCCATACCCAGGGCGGGTCATCACGCGTTCTTGCTGGACGACAGACGAGGGTTTGTCATCGGCGGTGCCACCGATCAAAGGACCACAGAATTTTACGATCCGAACACCGGTGTTTGGACGCCGGGTCCTAGCCTGTTGAGGAAGCGCCTCGAGTTCACCGCTACCTTGTTGATCAACGGCAAAATTTTGGTGGCGGGAGGCGACAACGCTAACGGCCAGATCGGCGATTGCGAGCTTTACGACCCGGCCACTAATGCATGGCAGTTAACGGGGGCACTCAATTTCCGGCGTGCTAGTGCTACTGCCACTCTGCTGGATGACGGAAGAGTGCTCATCACTGGCGGTCAGAACGGCAGCGATCACACTCTGGTGTCAGCGGAAGTGTATGACCCCGCAACCGGCACGTGGACGGTCACCGGCAGTATGAACAAGGCTCGATCATCGCAGGTAGCCGTATTGCTTCAGACGGGTGAGGTGTTGGTTGCCGGAGGTGGTGCCGAAGGTGGAACCAAACTTACGGAGCTTTACGACCCAACCACCGGCACCTGGATGCTTACCGGCAACTCAAATGTCACTTTCGTCCAACCCACAATCACATTGCTCGGCAACGGTAACGCCCTGGTCGCTGGCGGTTACGGCGGCGACCCTGTCTACCGTGGCTCGTCGCTCTACGATCCGGCCAGTGGCACTTGGGTGCCGTCCGCCAGGGTTCTCGGAACTCATGGCAGTGGAGCCACAGCTACTCTGCTCGCGAACGGCAAGGTGCTTCTGCTGGGCGGCATGGACGAGAACTTCATGCCCACGGCCGACGCTGACCTGTACCAGAGTCGCTGAGAAGGAAATTGGAGCCCTCACTGCGGGCCTCAAAGAGCAGGCATCGCAAATTCAGAAGCTGGGCGCACAGCTCAGCCGCAGCGAGTCTGTCCGGTGGCGGACTTGAAGCGAGAAGATTCGCCAAAGGACGAATCCGCAGTGGCGGACCTTCATCGCAACTCGTCCTCAACAATCAGCAAAACTGCCGAGTCCAACAAAGCAGCCGCATTAGATGGCATAATGGCAGTTGCCGGGTGCGGGTTTGGGCGCGACACCGTCAATACGAGAAATAATGATGTGAGTCATCAGAATTGTCGTCACTCGATGCTTGTGAGCCGAGTCGCGACGCCTCAGCCGAGCGATATCATTGCTGGCGTTGGGTAACGACCAGATATCTTGAAGCACTTGGAATACCGTTGGTAAAGACGGTAACGAGAGCCGGACCAAGAGGAAGATTTATCACCGACGCAGAGACAAAGCTCGTATCCGACCAGCCATTTAACGGATCGACCGGGAAGACTGCGACCTGGCTATTGTCGATGCTGCGCAACTGGACGATGGGATAGTTAGTCGATGAATCCTGCGTATTCCCTCCGGAAGCTTGTGAGACTCCTTGAAAGAGCGAACCGGTAAGGAGGCGGAATCTACGCCCGCTGCTTAAGTGTGCGCTGGCGATCTCAGGTTGCCAAGTGCTTTCGAAGTCCAGACCGACATCGTAGAGTTCCGAACTCTTGAGAGCACCAACATCGTTGATAAAATTCTCACCGGCTGCGATGAGCACTTTGCCGCTGGGCAGCAACGTCGCGGTGTGGCTGGTGCGTCCGGTGGCGAGGCTGCCGGTTTCGGACCAGGTCCCGGTCGCCGGATTGTAGAGTTCCACGCTGGTCCGGTTGTGGCCGACGCCGTCAAAACCGCCCGCAACGAGCACCTTGCCATTGGGCAACAAGGTCGCCGTGTGATGAGTGCGTCCAGTGACCAGGCTGCCGGTGGGCTTCCAGGTCCCGCTCGCCGGATCGTAGAGTTCCGCGCTCGCAAGAACTCCAAAGAGGAAATCCCCTCCCACAACGAGCACCTTGCCATTGGGCAGCAACGTCGCCGTATGGTCCAAGCGTGGGGTTCCGAGACTGCCGGTGACCTCAAACTCGAAGGGAGCGCTTGCGCACGGCTGCACGAGCATCAGCCCCGCACCGAGAAAAAGCAGCGGCAGCGCAATCCACCTGCCTTTGTTTCCTCGAGCGTGGCGTGAAATAACTCCGCTATTTGGCAAAAAGTTGCGCGCCAGGAACCGGGTCGCGGTTCTATCTTGAATTGTGTGGCTCATGGATTTTCTCCTTCGGTCCTGGTGGTAGTTTGCCTGCGATGATAGGTCTGGAAGAGAGAAGGGAGGCCTAGGACAAGCGTCCGCGCCAAGTCCAGATCTATTTGAACCATACATTTCATTCGTCGCGTCAATCGATGTCAAGTCAAATCCCCACCCGTCTGCGGGACCGTCTCAACGAGGGTGGCGGAAGCGAGCGGGTACGAGCGCATTAATAGGAACGCCAGATCGCGGATGGGGAAGAGCACGACATTGCACGCGACTATTGCGCAGCAACGCCACGAAATTGAGACTCCGACGGCAAGTCTCAAAGAGCAGGCCTCGCAAATCCAGAAGGTGAGCGCACAGCTTGAAGCGAGGGAATCTTCACCGCGAATCGTCCACAGCAATCAGTAGGCGTGCCAGTAAAGCTGCCGAGCCCCCAAACCAAGCAGCCTCTATAGCAATCAGCAGTCACGCTTCACGGGCATGGCGACTTTTGCTTTGCTCGAAATTCCAAACATGACCGCTTTACGGCTCTTTGAAATCGCCAATGTGCTCGTGCGTATCGATCACGTTGCTGGCTTCATCGAATACGCGAATCACAGCGTCACGCGCCCAGCTGAAAAGCCTTGCGTGGCCGATTGCATTGCCCGCTGAAGGCCTTGAATCATCAGGACGTCGGCGCATTTCGTTAGGCGAGCGGCCCTGCTTGCAGCTTCCTTATTGAGGCCGACAGCGGGACTCAGGAGCAATTTATCTGATTGCTGCAAACGAACTTTTGCCCTACACTATTTCATGAATAGGTGCTGCCATCAGAACATCACATCAATATTTTCCGACCTGCGCAGGTGGCGATTTTACCAACTTGCAACGGTGCTTTCTCTTTTCACAGCGGTGCTGCTGCTTGGGACTAGGGCTGCCAAGGCCAGCACGACTGAGGTAATCTACAGCTTCGGCGGGGATGAGGATGGTGAATACGCCGATACGGATTTGGCGATCGACGGGGTGGGTAACCTTTACGGCTCGACCGTGCTGGGCGGGGATTTCGGAAGTGGCACCGTATGGCAGCTGGCACCTTCAGGAAACTCCTGGACGCATACCGTGCTCTATAGCTTTACCAGTGGCGCCGATGGTAGCGAGCCCTACAAAGGTGTGACACTCGATGCGGAGGGCAATCTCTATGGCACGGCGGTTGCCGGTGGATCGGGCAGTTGCGAGGGTGGGT
>QHZR01000538.1 GCA_003224755.1 Acidobacteriota bacterium | reverse complement strand
TGCAGATGTTTCAGCATGTCATCTGGATCGAGTGAGCCTTTCACAACCTGAGAATGCTTCGTGTATTCCAGGTACATTTTGTTTTGCAGTTCCTCGAACTTGTCATTGCCCTTGTAGTGGAAAGTCAAAAAAACACCGAGCATCGGTTTCGCTCGGTGCGGAATCTTTTCTAGTTCCTGTCGGTCCACCGCCAAAGTGATCTCAAAATCTCTAGACGACAGGCCGTAATATGTCCGGCCGTCATCCGCATCCCGAAAGGTGCAATTTGTGGCATTCTCAGCCCATCGGAGGGCTGGAATGGTCTGCTTTTGCGTAGCGCCTACCCCGCAAGCAGCGAACGCCGCCAACGCCGTGATTACAGTAAAACTCCGCATGCCAGCCAGTATAAGTCCACCCATCCTCCTACATATAAAACTGTAGATTCACCTTAGCAAGCAACCTCAACTCCTGAATTCCACTCTTTACGTCTCGCATACTTCTTACAGGGGCTCCATGAATATCAATCGCCTTGCAACAATACTGTTCTCAGGGTTCGTGTTACTGATTTTCGCTCGCAGTGCTGCGGCTGCGGCCCCATGTCCATTGAGCCAGGTCAATCCCTCAGTCACGGTTTGCACTCCGACGCCTAACGCTCTGGTGCAAAGCATGGTCCACGTTGTTGCTGGGACGACGGACTCGCGCCCTGTCACGAGTATGCAGGTCCTTGTGGACGGCACCCTCAATCAAACCTTCAAAGCCTCAACCATAGACACATTCGTAACGCTGCCTATCGGTAACCACACCATTACTGTCAAGGGCTGGGACAGCGCCGGCCCGTTCAAAACCGTCGTTCCGGTCGCGATGCAGCCGCCTTGTGCGCTGAACCCGGCAAACCAGACAGTCACGATTTGCTCCCTCGTAGCCGGCTCAGTGGTGAGCCAACCATTCCATGTTGTAGCCGCCGCAACCGATTCCAATCCGGTCAAAGCAATGACGCTGTTTATCGACGGCGTAGGCCACGGTGGCATTTCGAATTCCGCCATCTTGGACATGTACGCGAGCAATTTATCCCTGGGGACGCATACGGTCGGAGTCCAGGCTCAAGACAGCACAGGCTTTGTGGCAAAAGCTCCGAAGATAACGATCACCGTCACAGATCGCACGCAGGGACTCTCCAATCTGAAGCACATCATCTTCTTTGTGCAGGAGAACCGGTCCTTCAACGATTATTTCGGCATGCTCGGCCAGTACAGAGTTTCTCTCGGACTACCGAACAACATCGATGGCATTGATCCGAATGCTGCTTTGCCCAATACCCAAGGAGTGCTGGTGCACCCATATCACTACCAGACGGTTTGCACCGAAAATCTGAGCCCTTCTTGGAACGAAAGCCATACCGACGTGGACGGCGGCAAAATGGACAATTTCCTGAAAATGACCAAGTCGGTTCCTTCCACGATTGATCCTACGGGTACGCGAGCGATGGGCTTCTACACCGAGGCGGATTTGCCTTCTTACTACGATGCGGCCGCCCGATTCGCTACCAGCGATCGCTTCTTTTCTCCATTGCTCGCAAATACTAACCCTAACCGGATGTATCTGTTTACAGCAACGTCGTTCGGAAACACGACGCCGCAGAGCCCGCCCGCCGGTGGCTTCACGCAAACGACAATTTTTGAATTGTTAGATCAAGCTGGAGTCAGTTGGCGGTACTATTATCGCGCGAAGGCGACTTCATCATTCATTCAGCAGTTCTCGATCTACAAGACGGATTCCGCGAAGGTGGTTCCGCTCGGAAATGACACAGCCAACACTAACGCAGCCAATTGGCAAGCAGATATTCAGAATGAAGCCAAGCTGCCGCAAGTCATTTTTATTGAGCGCGGGGGAACGATCGGGCTGGATGAGCACCCAGACGCGAATATTCAGAAAGGTGCGGCGGATGCGGTCAACAACATTATCATTCCGTTTATGCAAAGTGCGTCATGGCCGAACTCCGCGTTTATTCTGACCTACGACGAAGGCGGCGGACTCTACGATCACGTGCTACCCGCGCGCGAGATCAAACCCGACACGATTGCGCCAAAGCTGCCCGCTGGATATGTGCCTGGTGATTTTAATCAGAGTGGATTTCGTATACCGATAATCGTGATTTCGCCCTGGGCCAGGCCCAACTTCGTCTCGCACACAACGCGCGATTACACCTCAATTCTGCGCCTGATTGAGGATAGGTTCGTGGCCCCCGCAACTCTGCCGCCAGGAGTGAATCCCTGGCTGACGTTGCGCGACAAGAATGCTGACAACATGATGGAGTTTTTTGATTTCTCCGCCGGCCCGCAGCTACTGAATGCACCCGTGATCAAGACTCAGCCGACGAGCGGCGTGTGCAAGAACAGCCAGGAGAAGGCGCCGGGGTTCTGAAGATTTTAGATTTGGGATTGATGGATTGCAGATTGATTCGAGGTCAATCTGCAATCTAAAATCTGCAATGGAAAATCGCACCGCTGCTCTTGATCCATGAAGCCTCAAGCCAAAGCCTCAAGCCAAAGCCTCAAGCCAAAGCCTCAAGCCAAAGCCTCAAGCC
>QHZR01000537.1 GCA_003224755.1 Acidobacteriota bacterium | reverse complement strand
GGCAGGGAGGTTAAGATCTCAGGCTAGCGGCAACCGTTTCTTGTCCGTTCTGAGCGGCGGTCGCGAACGTCTTGGGCTAGGCGGAAACGCTGAAGGCCTGGGGCATGAACGTGAATAAGCATGTAGTCTCTTGACCAGTAACATTTTCGGACGCGGGTTCGACTCCCGCCGCCTCCACCAATCCTAACCCCCTGTGGTACATGGACTTCCGTAACGTACAAACCTAGACGGGAAAGCCGTGGGTAAACGATGCTTGTGCTGAACGTGGGCACATGGTTATCGTCCACGTGTTCACTCGCCACCGGTCGGGATGCACCAGAGCAGGCCGATGGACAATGGAAAAAGTGCACTTGCCCCAAGTTCCTCCACTGGTGCGTGAACGGGAAACTCAAACGAGTCTCGGCTAAAACTAACCGCTGGGAAGACGCCTGCCGCGTTGCCCGTCGTATCGAGGATCAACTTCAAGAAGACCAGAGCAACACGATCTCAGCGCATTCAGTTGCAGTCAAGGATGCGATTGCTGCCTACCTGTCGGATAAGCATGCCCAAAGGCTCCAGCCCGATACGCTGAAAAAACTGGAGTTGATATTCAAGAAGCAACTGCTCTCCTGGTGTAACGCGAATGGTATACGCACAATACCGGAGCTTGATCTCACTCGCCTCCGGGAGGGGCGTGCGACTTGGAAGGACGCCGCACTTTCGAGCAAGAAGAAGCAGGAGAGAGTCATAGGCTTCTTTCACTTCTGTCAGTCGTCGGGTTGGGTGAGAGACAATCCGGCTAGACGCCTATCGCGTATCCGCGTTGAGCAAACCCCCACGGGCTATTTCTCGCAAGAGGAGATGAAGAAGATTATCGAGGCAACGCATCGAATCAGAAATGGTGACCGGCTCCGAGCATTGACTTTGCTTATGCGGTGGAGCGGTCTAGCGATTAGAGATGCGGTGACGCTTGAGCGCTCTCGTTTGAGCAACAATGACCAGATATTTTTATACCGTGCCAAAACCGGAACACCGGTGTACGTTTCGTTGCCGCCTGATGTGGCACTTGTGCTGCTAAATTTTCATCCAGATAATCCCAGGTATTTCTTTTGGAGTGGCAACGGTAATCCCAAATCGGCCGTAGCAGATTGGCAAAGGCATTCCGCAGACTGTTCAAAGAAGCGAACCTGTGTCATGAGGACGGAACACCAAAGCGTTGCTTTCCTCACATGTTCCGAGACACATTTGCGGTTGAGTGTTTGCTTGCCGGTGTGCCCATCCACGAGGTAGCCATGCTTTTGGGACACAGCAGCGTGCGTACTACTGAGAAGCACTATGCCCCGTTCGTCAGCGCTAGGATGGAAAAGTTAGATGATTTCGTGAAAGGGACATGGAGCGGACGGGAAATTCAGATCTGACACGAGAGTTAATGAACTTTCGGACTGTAGACTACGCTTGAATGGTCGTTGAACACGTAACAGCGGTCACCCTGGGGGTGCTTGTCGTCTATGATGAACATGAATCCCGGTCGTCCATTAAGCCCGATATGTCACGGTTCCTGCTGAGATATTCAAAGGCTCGGGTTCGTGTGGAGTCACGAAAGCGGCTTTTTAAACTCCAAGAATGTTGGCTTGATGCACGACTTGGATGGAATTTTTTGACTCACTTGGAGATTTGAAAACCTCCGTAGATGACTTCGTTGCCAAGTTTGGCGTACCAAAGTTACCGTTTTTGAATCACATTTCTCCCGCAAGGGAACGTCTTTATGCAATTTGCACTGAATACGATACCGCAGGCACGGCAGAGTTAGGCTGTTCCGAAGTGTCGGATTTAACTATCTAGATTATTCCGATTCGGGATAATTCAGATGGATTGTTTGTATTCCAACCGAGCGCAAGGACCGCTTGGACTCGCTGGTATGGGAACGTGGTTAAGCTGCCGCTTCGATTTCCAACAATAGCTCCGATGGACGCCGAATCTTCTTTATGCCGTTTTGGATTACTGAAAAGGGAGTCGGTATCGCAATAAATAATCAGGCCAATCTTTTCTCTAATAGAGCGGGGTAGAAAAATGGTCGAGCTGTGGTGATTTGTTTCGCAAGATTTTAAAATGTTTTCGTCCCCCAGCAATGCCCCCGCCCCGCAGTTGAACCAGCAGCAACATCGGGTACCGCCACTGTGTCAGGGGGAACGCTTTCGGCGATCGCAGATAAAGCGGCGCTTCCGCTGGGGCGTACTTCGCCGGGCAAACGCACCCGCTCCAGCGTGGGATAAATTTTGAACGGTACTGGCTGGTTAGCCCAGTCCAGGAAATGTGGGTTGGCGAATGCTCGCGTAAGAATGTTTGGTGGCTTCGTGATACTCCAAGCCATTTTGGTGTTCCAGTTGCTAGCCATGGTGGCAATGGGGAGCCGCTACACACCGGCTGCCGCAGTCCATCTATAGATTCGAAGCACCATTCCACTGCAGCTCCAAAAGAATACGTATGCCGCGATAAAATTCTCCTTGTTGTAGGCAATCTCCCAATCTCCGGCTCCACGAGCTGCCAAGAGCCAGCA
>QHZR01000147.1 GCA_003224755.1 Acidobacteriota bacterium | reverse complement strand
CGTGTTCTTGAAATCAACCGTGTTGCCGAGGCCGTCAGTCAGCTGGCCATCCTCGAATACCTGCAACAGAATGTTAAAGACATCTGGATGCGCCTTTTCGATTTCATCGAGCAGCACGACCGAGTACGGCGCGCGCTTTACACGCTCGGTGAGCTGGCCGCCCTCTTCGTAACCAACGTATCCCGGGGGCGAGCCGATCAGCTTTGACACTGAGTGCTTCTCCATGAATTCGGACATATCGAAGCGGATGAGCGACTTCTCGCTGCCGAACATGAACTGTGCCAGGGTGCGCGCAACTTCAGTCTTGCCGACACCTGTGGGACCAAGAAACAGGAACGAACCGATAGGCCGGTTCGGGTTCTTCAGTCCCGCGCGGCTGCGGCGAATGGCTCGAGCCAGAGCGCTGATGGATTTGTCCTGCGAGATCACGCGCCTGTGCAGCTCTTCTTCAATGCGCAGCAGCTTCTGCGTTTCTTCTTCTTTGATCGAGGTGACGGGCACGCCGGTCCAGCGCGAGACGACGTCTTCAATGTCTTCGCGGTTCACAACGCCCGTGGCCGATTCGTCAAGATGATATTTCTCGCGAAGAACCCGCAGGTTCTCGCGTTCTTTGCGTTCTTCGTCGGAATAGAAACGCGCTTTCTCGAACTCATGGTTCGCGACTGCGTTTTCCATTCTGTGGACGATGAACTTGAGCCGCTTCTGAACTTCGGTGATCTCTTCCGGCAGCGAAGTTTGGCGCAACTTTACGCGCGCTCCGGCTTCGTCAATTAGGTCGATGGCTTTGTCTGGTAGGAAGCGATCCGGGATGTAGCGGTTCGAATGTGACACCGCAAAGTTGATGGAGTCGTCGGTGTAGGTAACCGCGTGAAACTTCTCGTAACGATCTTTGATTCCGAAAAGGATTTTCGTGGCGTCCACCTCGGTTGGAGGTGGAACTTTCACAGCCTGGAAACGCCGTTCCAGTGAACGATCTTTTTCGATGGATTTGCGATATTCCCCAGGCGTGGTTGCGCCAATGCACTGAATTTCACCGCGAGACAGGGCAGGTTTCAGGATGTTGGCGGCATCGAGCGAACCTTCCGCTGATCCCGCGCCAACTAATGTGTGCAGCTCATCAATAAAGATGACGCAGTTCTGCGACTCCATCAGTTCTTTCATGATGGTCTTGAGCCGCTCTTCGAACTGGCCGCGATATTTTGTGCCGGCGACAATCAATGAAAGATCCAATGCAAGAATTCGCTTGTCCGCGAGAAATGACGGGACTTCCCCGTCCGCAATGCGCTGCGCTAACCCTTCCACGATCGCGGTCTTGCCAACGCCGGGTTCACCGATCAGTACCGGATTATTTTTGGTGCGACGGCAGAGAATTTGCACTACGCGCTCCAGTTCGTTTTCGCGGCCGACCAGCGGATCAAGCTGACTATCCATCGCGGCCTGAGTCAGGTCGCGAGAAAATTCGCTGAGCAGGGAAGATTCGCGCTGCCGCTGCGGCTGCGCTTTTTCCTGGCTGCTGCGGGCAAGCTCTTCGCGGATCGTCGAAAGCCGTAGTCCGCGCTCGTGCAGAATCTCTGCAGCAAAGCATTTTTCTTCGCGGAGCAAACCTAGAAGCAAATGCTCGGTCCCAATGTGTTTGTGCGAAAGCCGCTCGGCTTCTTCCGCGGCATAGGCAAGCACGCGCTTGCACTCGTTGCTCAGGGGAAGATCAACAGAGGTAGAAACCTTTTCGCGGATCGTGGTGTGTCCCTCGATCTGCTTGCGAATGGATTCGACCGACGCATGGGAACGCAGAAAGCGATTGGTCAGGGCCTTGTCTTCACGGAGCAATCCCAACAGCAAATGTTCGGTCTCAATATAAGGAGAGCCGAACTGGCTGGCTTCATACCGCGCGAAGAAGATGACGCGCCTTGCTTTTTCCGTATAACGCTCGAACATATCGCCCGTCCCCCTAGGTTCCTCCGGAGATCGAACGGCCGACTTGCGGGCCGACGCCGGACTTCCAGTTACGCCCAACCACCCCAGCCCCACTCATATTCTTAGTTCCTTTTTCGTGAGGCTACCTATGTTTTACTACGAATTCTTATTACTAAAGGAACCATTCGATTCTCGCAATACCTCCTTCGGGCTAAAGCGATTCGCAACGTACTTAATTCGGTTCCCTTGACCTTTTATTCTGCCAAACTTGCCGGTTCTTATTCTGCCAAACTTGCCGGTTCTACCTCTTCTATTCTGCCATTTTCCAGGCGCAACACGCGATGGCATCCACGCGCAAAGCCAAAATTATGGGTGGCAATGAGCGAGGAGAGCTGGTAGTCGCGGTGCAGACGAGAAATCAATTGAAATACTGCATCGGCGGTGCGGCTGTCCAAATCACCGGTGGGCTCGTCGGCCAGCAAAATCTTCGGCCGAGTGATAAGCGCCCGTGCCAGCGCCGCCCGCTGCTGTTCGCCACCGGAGAGTTTCCCAGCGCGGTGATGCGCCCGTTCCGACAAGCCAACTTCTGCCAACCATTGCGTCGCTTCCTTCTCTGCCTCGGATTTCGTAGCTCCCCGCATCAGCAATGGCATGGCGACGTTCTCAAGCGCGGTGAATTCCGGCAGCAGATAGTGAAACTGCCAAACGAAGCCGACTTCGCGGTTACGAAAATCAGCAGCAGCGTTCTCGGAAAGCGAGCTCATGCGCAGGTGGGCGCAGTATATTTCACCTGCAGAAGGCTTATCAAGCGCTCCAAGTATATGTAGCAGAGTGCTTTTTCCGGTTCCGGATGCTCCGACGATCGCCAGCATCTCTCCGCGTGCAAGCTCAAATGAAAGATTGTCAAAGAGCACCAATTCTGAGGCACCAGAGCGAAAGGACTTTCTTAATCCTTCTACTCTTAAGGCCTGTTGATTTAGATGCAAATAGTACGCTCCTCGACACAAGCTTCGCCGGACAACCCAGCGCGCTCACCTTGCTAACTGAGTTGCCTCTTTAATTAAAACACGGAGCGGAAGAGGACGTTAATTAAAACACGGAGCGGAAGAGGACGTTGCGAGCTGCAAGTCAGCCCTGCGGCTTCGGTTTGTTCAGAAGGTGGCGAATCAGAGAAACCAAGCCCGAAAATCGGTACGTCGAGTCCACATAATGTTCGATTACGTAAAAGCAAAAATCGCCAGAAACAGGAGGACGGCGGTTGTCCAGGTTGGGTATTGGAGAATCAGCAGCATGGACGAAAGCAGACCAAGCACTAGGAACAGCAACCCTTTAGTTGTGATCCAGTTTCTGCTGTTGATCTCTCGCATCGGCATGCTTAGAACGGCGCTAGTACTTCAATCTTGCGGAGGCGTTGTCGAGGAGGCCTTTTCTCCACCGCGTTGGGCGGGTGGCTGAAGAATTTGACAAGGACGTAAAAGGGCATCGCAACTGACCCGAACCCGAGAACTACCGCGGGTAGCACACCCCGCCATCCGACATGCCTCAGGAAAACTTTGCCAAGTACAATGCTGAGTACAATTGGCAGCAAGAGAATTAGTAATTCAATCAGCGACTGCCCAGTTTGCTCGTCTTCACTCGTAGCGCAGTGCTTCCGCGGGCAAGACTCGCGCGGCCGACCATGAAGGATAGATCGTTGCCACCAGAGATGTAGCCAGGGCGACGAACGCTACCAAGATTCCATCCACGACCCGCGGGGCGAAGGGGACGTAATCAATGGAATAGACCTCCGGCGCGAGTACAAAGGCATGATAGTGCCCGCCTATCCAGGAAAGCGTGTAACCGAGGACCAGCCCGATAGCTGTTCCAACCAATCCGATCAATGCGCCTTGCGCGATGAATACCTTTCGGACTTGGGCTTTGCGAGTGCCCATGGACATGAGCACGGCGATGTCGCGAGTTTTTTCCATAACCATCATGGTCAGCGAGATCAGGATGTTCAGCGCGGCGACAAATACGATCAGGCCGACGGTGATGAAGGTAACAAGCCGCTCTAATCGTAGAGCGTGAAACAGAGGTTTATTTTGCTCCATCCAGTTGGTGGTCATGAAACCAGGTCCGGCGGCTTGCTCGAGTGCGCGGCCAACCTCGGCGGCTTTGTAGATGTCATCAATTTTGAACTCGATGATCTGGATGACATCGCCGAGCGCAAACAGGCGTTGCGCGTCGGATAGTCGCGTGAACGCCCAAGAGGAGTCGTAGTCGTAGAAACCGGAGTCGAAAATTCCCGTGACACGGAACCGAGTGTACTTGGGGACCAAGCCGAACGGAGTGAGTTCTCCTTGGGGGCTGGTGACGAGAACGATTGAGCCTACGTGCGCGCCGAGTTCGTCGGCCATCTCTTTGCCGAGCAGAATCGGCGGCATCGCAGCGCGGCGCTGTTGGACGGCGGCAAGAGAGTCGGGGTCGTCCGATTCCTGCGTGGGTCTTGCTTGTGTGGGACGGGCGCCCTCGCCCGGCGAATTCTCAGTCTGCTGCTCTTCCAGTGCATCTGTCGATCCCTGTTTCACACTGCTCAGCAGATCGCTCACTTTCCGCTCATTCTGCGGAACGATTCCTTTCAACACCGCTCCCCTTGCTCGCGATCCGAGAGAGACCAGCACTTGCTCGTAGATGTCGGGAGCTGTCGCGATCACATGCGGCTGCTTTTGCAAATTCGCCATCAGCGGTCGCCAATCGCGAACCCCGTCGCCGAGCGTGCGTAGTAGGTTCACGTGAGAAGTCGAGCCGAGAAGTCGGTCTTGCAAGTCCTGGCGGAATCCGTTATTGATCGCCAGAGCGACGATTAAAGATGCGACTCCCGCAGCGACGCCCGCGATCGAAATTCCGGTGATCACGCCAATGACGGCTTGTTTGCGCTTGGCGCGCAGGTAGCGGGAGGCGATAAAAAATTCGAAGCGCATGAAAAGAAGCACTCAGCAGTCAGCACTCAGCAGTCAGCCAAAGAATGCCAACTGTCGAACCTGTGGCAATGCCGAACGGTTTTCTTTGCGTCCCTTTGCGCGGCCTTGGCGTACCTTAAGGTCAAGATCTTTAAAGCCTTTAACCGCGAAGCACGCAAAGGCCGCAAAGAATAACAAGAGGCCCGGCGTGTGATCTGTCCCTGTATCCGCCCCAGCGTCCTTCAAGCGCACCATCATGAACTGAATGCTGATTGCTGAATGCTACAGCCATTCTAGCCCGTAATTCTTACCGAACCTGTGGCACATTAGAAGAACATGTCCGATCACGAACGCCATGCAGGGCTGGTCGCCTTCCGCTACTCCAACTTTACGTTGTTCGTGGTGGCGCGCTTTTTCCTCGTCGCCGCGCTGGAGATGCAGTCGGTCGCGGTGGGCTGGCAAATCTACGACATCACGCGACGGCCGCTCGACCTCGGCCTCGTCGGCCTGGCGCAGTTCCTGCCGGTTGTATTCCTCTTTTTGCCTGCCGGCCACGCCGCCGACCGCTTCCACCGAAAAAAGCTGGTCGTTGTCTGTTACGTAGGTTTTGCCGTTTGCTACGCACTCCTGCTGGAGATCGCGCACATAGGAGCTCGCGACATCCGGTTCATCTATGTGGTGCTGGTTCTGCTCGGCATCGTGCGCGCCTTCAATGCTCCGGCGGGCCGGTCGCTGCTGCCGCTACTCGTGCCGACCGAGGTTTTTCCCAACGCGGTCGCGTGGAATGCCACAACCTTCCAGGGAGCGACAATTCTCGGCCCTGCACTCGGCGGGCTGCTGTACGCGGCATTCGGCGGCCCGGCCGGCGTTTACGGTATTGCTCTGGCCGTTACTGTCGTTGCCATGCTCTCTTTGTTCAGGGTCACATTGACGGAACCAGACCGACCGCACGAAGAAGTAAACACACGTAACGTCCTCGCTGGACTGCACTATATCTGGACGCACAAGCTGATTCTCGGCTCGATTTCGCTGGACTTGTTCGCCGTGCTGCTCGGCGGAGCGGTGGCGCTGCTTCCCGTTTATGCGCGAGACATTTTGCACACTGGAGCATGGGGGTTGGGTTTGTTACGCGCCGCCCCAGGCACTGGCGCTGGAGTGATGGCGCTTCTCTTGGCCTATCGGCCACTGCGCAGCCGTGTTGGCAAAATCATGCTGTTTTGTGTCGCGGGATTTGGAGCGTTCACAATCGTATTCGGAATTTCGCGCAGTTTGACTCTATCCCTGATCGCTTTATTTCTAGTCGGCATGTCGGATATGGTGAGCGTTGTCATCCGCGGGATTTTGGTTCAGGTCGCCACTCCAGACGCCGTCCGCGGCCGAGTAAATGCCGTGGACATGATCTTCATCGGTGCCTCGAATGAGCTGGGAGAATTCGAGTCAGGATTGACGGCGCACTGGTTTGGGACAATTCCCGCGGTCGTCCTCGGCGGCATGGGGACGCTGGTTGTGGTGGCCTTGTGGGCGTGGCTGTTTCCGGAGTTGAGGGAGGCGGATAAGCTAGTGCCGACTCAGGATGCGCGCGTTCAGTTGGTTAGTCCCAAGTAGGATGGGTCAAGCGCGCATTGACTTCGTGACAAATTCCGTGACCAGGTAGGCGATCAAGGGAAACCAAGAAATCATTGCGTGGCGCATTTGCTCCCACTCAGGAATCGTGCTTTCGGAATGACAGACCGCAGGCGATTGGCATCGGGAAATCATTTGGCCGGAACCACACTCTTCGCCGAATTCATGTTGTCATACCGATCGTAGGCGCGGACGACAACTACATGCTCCTGCATCACTGCGTCTCCTGAGAGCGGGACAGAGAAATCATAATTCTCGGTCTTTGAATCGGAGAGCTGGCCCGAAGGCTCGACGAAATGCCACTCGCCCGCATCAATCGAATACTCGGCGCGCTTGATGGGCGAAAAACTATCGACGACGTGGAATTGAACTCGGATCTGCTGCTCGGATGGGTCCAATTGATACTCGGTACGTTTCGTCCCGGAGGGGCTGTCCGTTGCTGGGTACTTGTAAACCTTTCCGGCCTGTACCGAGGCCTTCAAGTCCTGTATCTGCGGCGGCGTTGTGTCCACTTCGAAGCGGTCGCTTTCTTTTTCCGCCGTGAGCGCTTCGCCGGGAGAATGTGACGGCGCGTCAGAGGCAATTACCTTCACGGTATATCCGCCATCGGGTAGCAACGAAGCGTCGAAGGAGTAGAACTTCTCCTGCAAATTGTCTTTGAGCAGCAGCCAGCGGGTTTGGCCGTCGCCGCGGTAATAGACGGAATAAACCATCTGGTCGTCATTGTCGTCATGGACAGTCCACTTCACACCCACAGACTGGCGATCATGGTTCGGATTGGGCGCAGGGTCGAATCGCTGTCCGGGTTCGAGATTGGGAGGCCGAGGCGGCGATTGATAGCGAGTACCGGGGGTGACCGTGACGTCGTCAACTTCCGGCGCAACATTTTTCGACAAGTAATTCAGAGTCACGCTTTCAACGCGTGGCGCAGTTTCACCGGGATGCATAATCGCCTTCCACTGGATGAATCGGGCCGCGGGTGCTGAGATCTCTGCGTCTTTCTGCAGATCAATTTTCTTCCACTGACTCCAGTTGCGGTCAGGATTGTCAACGTTGCCGCTGCGAGCGAACAGTTCGACACTGCCCTGACCGCGAAATTCCGCGCGTCCCCACTTCGAGAAGATGTGCGCGTCGAAGACATCGCTTTCGTAAGAGCCGTCGGAATCGGGCGAACTGCTCAACAGAAATATCTTTCCCAGGTTGCTAGTTGCGGAGTAAAGACCGCCGTTAGTTGCAGCGAAAGCGGTCACCTGATTGGCTTCTGCCTTGGCCAGTTCGGTGTAAACTCCACGGCCGGAGATTTCGAAGATTTGCCCCTGGTTTCCAGTCCCGGCGAGCAGGCGACCCTTTTGGACGAACGCGAGAGAATAGACCAGATCTTCGCGCGAGGTCCAAAGGCGTGACGGAGAGCCGTCCGGTGCGATGCGGTAGATTTCAGAACCGCCCGCCACTGCCGCACTGGAGGTATTTAGCTGAACGGTAGGCTCAGGAGTTGGCCCTGGCCCTCCTGTTTGTGCAGGCGCGGGATTCGCCGCAGGAATCGTGAGCGGCACGTTCGACGAGGCTGCGCCGGCATGCTTCTCTCCGGCGGCGGCGAAGTAAAGATTGCCCGATTGGTCGAGAGCGAGGCTGGTGATTTCGCGCTTAGGTGCGCTGTAAAGAACGAAGCCTTCGCCCTTGGGAGTGATCCTATATATGAGCCCGCTACCGTCTGAGCCGGCAATGAGGTTGCCTTCCGCATCGAACCCAAGAACGCGAATGTGTGGCTCGTCACTTTTGAAGAAAAGCGTGTGCTGGCCGTCGGGAGTTACGCGGAAGATCTCGCCGTGGTCGCCGGTGGCGACGTAAAGGTTCCCCGTTTCGTCGAGGGCCAACGCCCAGATGTATTTCGTTTGGGGATCGAAAAAGACGGAGGACTTCCACGCACTCTCATTGTTGGTGGAGGAACGGGCGTCTCGCCCGTTCGCTTTGCCTGTAGACGCCGCCGCAGAACCAGCGCTTTGTTCTAGTTTATAAACCTTGCCATCGGGATTCGTCGCCGCATAGAGGATGCCGTTCTTGGACATTGCCAGCGCCTGCACCTGAAGCTCTTGCGGTTGGAAGATAGCGACTGGCTTAGTGCCGGGGCTGATGCGATAAACGCGTGCGGGAGCTCCGGTCGCCGCGTAGAGTTCACCTTGCGGCCCGATGGCGGTGGCCCAAACAGCGCTTGAGGGAGTGCTGGCAACCAGCTTGAATCCAGGGGCTAATTCAAGAGTGCCACTGCTGGAAATTGCGACGCCGTGAGCGGTGCCCTTGAGGAAGTCCTCGTATTTGGATTGTTCCCAGGTTCGGGTGCCTTCTGCGAGAGTGAGAGTTGTGGTCAGGAGAAAGAGAGCTAGCGGAAGATATTTCATAGGAAAAATCAGAGTATCACGTGGTATTTCGTGCTACCCACCCTACGAAAACCGCGTAGGGTGGGGCACCTCATGTTCTGTAGTTCATGAAAAATTAGACCGAAACCGACCTGGTTGTGCCTGTTGGAGCAGTCGGACAGGAATGTCCGACCCACAGGAGCTCACTTAATCGTGATTGGCAGCAGTTGCGCGCCTGAGACTACAAAATCCAGCGGAGCGGTGGCAGTCTCGCTTACCGAGGACTGGCCCAGCACGGTCATGTCTTCAGGGCCGTGCATGCCATCCATGACATTCATGACCGAAAGCGGCAGGGCAGGCATAACTTTGTCGGCGACCATGGCTTCTGGATCTTCATCGAGCACCGAAACATAAACCCGGTTATTGCCATGCTGCTTGTTAAGAACGCCGATGGTCGAAGCCAAATCCAATTTCTGTGTGGTTGCCGGACCGCGTCGCAAGCGGTCGAGCATCTCTCCGTCGCTGACCAGAATGTGCAGAGTTGAACCTTTAGAGGCTGAAGTCGGAATGTGCACAGGCACGTGCTCGATTACAGCGTCGCCGCGATAAGGACGCAACAGAACTTCAACTGAGATTTCGTCGCCCGGACGCGCTTCGTTCACATCGGTGCGCGCGCTTTCGAGCTTCGCCCAGCGACGCTCGTTGCTGACTTCGAAATCCAATTGCAGGCCGGTGATGTCGGGAGTGCTGTATGGATTGTCGTAGATGCGGCCGAAGCTGCCGCCAATCGAGGCTGCCGCAAGCATTGCGGCCGGCTGCATTCCATCGCTGCTCGAGAACATATCCTGCAGCTTGACCTCCGGAAACCCGCCCACGCTAATTCCGCCCTTCATCGCGTAGGTGGTCTGGTCACCGTATTCGTTCACCCCGTGGAGAGCGTTAAAAACAGTGGTCGAAATTGCGATCGGGCTGAAGTCTTCGCAGTGGTTCCACCGTGAATGGTGAGGGTGACGGGAATCATCTCGGGCTTCTTGCCAAACTCGCCGAGAATGCCGGTGTGGCGGTCCTGCACGAACGAACCGACAGTTTCTGTGGCGTTGACAATTTTGAACGCATTGAGCGGCGAGGGAAGCGTGGCGAGAACCTGCGCCTTGGTCATTGGCAGGTTGATCATGCCGAACTGGAGCAAGGGATGTCCGCACGCCAGGAGGTGCTGTGGATCAATGTAGGTAACGGTGCAGGTTGCAGCGATATCCATGTCGCCGCGAACGAGAATTGCACTTACGGCAGAGCCGGGCTCGAGCGGATCCGGCTGTTTTGTATCACTGGCTGAACCGACGCCCATGACGGGAACAATACCCTCCGCCGCAAATTGAGGAGCAAATCTCTGAATGGAGTCCTCCGAGAACCCGCTAAAAACCAATGGCGTCTCGATGGGCTTGAGATAGTTGGCAAAGCTCTGGGCTGCGGCGGAGGGAAGTCCCGGTCCGGAAGTCTTGGCCGTAAGCCCCGGAATAGATTTTGCCTGCACGGGGACGCTGGTCGGAGTGCTATCAAGAGCGCTGATCTCGAGCATTTCGGAAATTGGAGTAACGCCGGCGATGGGTTCTTTGGAGAATTCTCCAATTCGGAAAGCGATCGCGCCTGCCAATTTCCCGTCAAAATAGACTGGGCTGCCGCTCATTCCAGCGACCACGCCAGTGTACTCGGCCTTGGTACCGCCCAGTCGCACCAGGATAATATCGCCCTTGGGCCCATTGGCGTTCTTCAGAATGCCAAGGACTTCAACATCCATGGGCTCAGGCTTCGTGCCTTGAAAAACCGTGTACGCTACGCCGCGCATTCCCGCATGAATTTGACTAACCGGGATGGTGTCAACAGTCTTGCTTATCTGCGCGAGGGTTGCTTGGCTGAAAATCAGGAAGGAAGCTAGAAAACCGTACACCACTACTGCTACGAGGGCAGCTCGTCTCATCTTAGTCCCGCCAGGACCTGGTGAAAGTCCTTAAACTGATTTTGCTTCGCTGTTTCTGCTTTTGCCAGTAGGAGAGGTAAAGACAGGCAAAACATCCCAATCGCGAAGCCGTGCGTCTATACTAGCATGGCAGTTGCCGTGAGGGGCCCAATGTTTTCAACGGTTTTTTCGCTAATTCCGATCAATAAAGTCACTGGTTTGCGCAAAGTTTTGCTCTCGGGTGTGGTCGCAGTTGGACTGGCTACAATGCCAGTACTAGGCTTTGGACAGCAAGATCAGACCAGCCAGCCGTCCTCTGGTCCCCAAGCCGCGCCGCAACAGAACCCGAATCAGCAGGAAGCTCCACCGGAAGCTGGGGGGCCGAAGGGCGATAGTGGGCCGTACGCCATGCCGAAAAAGGGTGAGGAGCCACCTCCACCTCCGCCTCCCGACAGGCCAAAGAAAGTAGAAGGTATGCCGGACTATTCAATCCACGTGGAAGTTCCGTTGGTGACGGTTCCGGTGATGGTGACGACCAAGGATGGTCAGTTCATTTCTAACCTCAAAAAGGAAAACTTCCGGATTTTCGAGGACGGCGCAGAGCAGAAGATCAACAACTTTAAGATCGAGGAAGCACCGATTACGGCTGTGCTGCTGGTGGAATTTGCAAGCACGACCTATCAGATGGAGCTTCAGGCATTGCAGGCTTCGTATGCATTTGCCAGCACGCTAAAGAAGGATGACTGGGTGGCCGTAATCTCTTATGCCATGAAGCCAGAGATACTGGTTGACTTCACTCAAGACAAGAACGCGATCCAGCAGGCGCTGAATGGGTTGAGAATGCCCATGGGTTCGGAAACATGGGAGTTCGAAGCCCTGTACGACACCTTGGACCGTCTGGATCGGATCGAGGGACACAAATATCTTATTTTTATCAGCACAGGAGTTGATACCGGACTAAAGCTGACCCTTGATCAGATATTGAAGAAAGTGAAGACCACCAAGGACGTCACAATCTTTCCAATAAGCATTGGATGGTTGATGCGGGAGTGGTGCGAAACTCACGGATACACGCAGTACTGCCATGGCATGGCGAGTTTGGGAATGTCGAGCATCGATTTTCTCCAGGCTGACAACGAAATGCAAACCTTCGCCAGGTTGACGGGAGGACGTTTTTATCAACCCCGATTCACGGGCGATCTGACCGATACCTTTAAAGACATCGCCGGCGACATTCGGCACCAGTACACCATCACTTATCATCCGACGAACCCGAAGCTGGACGGTTCCTATCGCAAGCTAAAGGTGGACGTGATTGCGGATAACGGCGGACCGCTGAAAATCCGGGACCAGAAGGGCAAGGACCTGAAATACCAGGTGATTGCCCGCGAAGGCTACACGGCAAGGCACACGGTGGATTAAGTGGATAAGTAGCCTTGATTTGGGGGTAACGGGCGTCCCCGCCCGTGCTCAAACTTGTATGTAGGACCGGCGGGACGCCCGTCACCCCAAGAGCTTTGTTTACTAATGCACCAAGCGATCTAGCAAGAAGAAAATCCCTACGCCCAGCAGTACCACTAAAGCCATCTTTCCTCCAGGCTCGCGGTTTACTTCGGGCATGAGATCTGATGCGGCCACGTAAATAGTTACTCCGCCCGACAGCGGCAGCCCAATTCCAACATGGCGCTGGAAGACGGCCATGGTTAATACTCCCGCAAAGGTAGCTGCGCCAAGCAGTACCGAAGCGCTCCAAGCCAGGCGCCGGCTGCGACCGCTTGCCAGCATGACGGAGGCGACCGTGAATCCCTCCGGGATCTTGTGAAGGAAGACAGCCAAAAAAATCATCCAACCCAGCCAGTTTGAAACAATGAATCCTGACGCAATGGCGATTCCGTCAAAAAAAGTGTGGACGACAAGTCCGAGAAGGACCGAATAGCCTTTGTGGGCAGCGACAAATTCGTCGTGATGGGTTTCCTCACCGAAGTGGAAGTGTGGTGTGACCGTGTGTTCGAAGAAGTGCGTGATCAGGTATCCGGCGAGAATGAGAAATGGAGCGTCTCTTTCCCGCAGGTCGAAGCTGGCGGGAATAATTTCCAGCATGGCAGTGGCCAGCATGAATCCCGCGCCAAGAGCGACGAAATATTTAAGATACGATCGGTCCCAGTTCCTCTTGACAATGATCGTCCCGCCGAAGACGTTGGCCGCGGCCGCGGTCGAACCGAGCAACAGGCTAAGAAGAACGGGGTGCATGGGAGTCGAATGATAGCAGAGAGGCAGTTGTTGGCTGTTGGCTATCGGCTGTTGGGTACTGGGCTAAATTAGCCAAGTAGCGGCTGTTGATCAAACCGGGGCCGCCTGTCTCCGAAGAGATATCATTCCGAACCGCTTTAGCGGGGTTTGGCTGATTGCTAAGTGCCGAATGCTAATGCTTTTTCACTCCGTCACTATCGCGACTTCCGCGTCATCAGCAGCGTGAATGACAGCGTTTCCATCCATCAGAAGACACTTGCTCGCATCCACCGCCAGGCAAGTTGCTCCCGCTTTCTGCATGACTTCGATCGTCTTCACGCCAATCACCGGGACATCGAATCGCATGTCTTGTTTTGGCTTCGCGATTTTTATCACGGTGAGGCTGCGGTCGAGTGTGGCGCGGGCGCCCTCGCCCGCGAAAGTCTGCACCATGATCTGTCCCGCCCGCTCAATTGTCGCGTCGGTGCCTTCCATAGCTTCGACGGCCACGCAGGCGCTTTCGGCAATCACCACCGTTTGGCCGATATCGTACTCGCCGAGGCCGCGTGCCACTATCCGTCCATAGTCGATGTTTTTTCTTTCCTGCAGCGAGGGGGCGCGTTTGGTGAGCACTCCGGCTTTTGCAAGCAGAGGCTCTAAAAGCGCAGTCGAGTTTTCTAGAACGATGCCTTCGTCCGCCAGAACTTTTGCAACCGCACCTAGAAGCGCGTCGGTGTTGCGCAGATCGAGGGAGAGAAGAAGTTTCGCCAGGCGCCAGTCGGGACGGATGCTGGAAAAAATCTGCTTGTGCTTCACCTGTCCCGCCATGACGGCGCGAGTAACACCCTCGCGGCGGAAAGTCTCGATGAGCTTGGAGAGTTCTCCCAGCGAAAGCCAGTGCACGGTTGCGCCGCGGGATTCGATCTCCGGGGAAGTTTCCTCTTTGATCGCGGCAACCACAACTTCGTAGCCTTGCGCGCGGGCAGCATCGAGTACCAGGAACGGGAAGCGCCCGTTGCCCGCGATGATGCCGAGTTTTTGATTTAGAGCCATGGAAGACAATGACTGCAACCAGTCAATGGGCCAGTTGACGATAAATCGCGCCAAGAAGAGTTGATCTGCTGTCGTCCTGACCGAGGTCCCAAAACATCATTCCCCCCAGATTTTGTTGAATCACATACCTCGCCTTCGCGGCTATTGATTCTGGGTCCTCGTAGCTGATCATAACTTTCGTCTCTTTTTTATATAGCCACGGCACTTTGGCTTGGTCATCCCAATGTCGCGAATACGTGGGCAGATACGATTCTTCAATTTCTCGGAAGCTTAACGTGCCATCGTCTCCGGGACGAGCGCTGTAAGGCTCGTAGAGCCCGTCATTCACGTCAGGGACGCCGGCCCAGACTTGCCCGTAGAACGGCACCCCCAGAACAAGCTTTTCGGTCGGAACACCTTGATCGACATACCAGCGCACCGCTGCATCACAATTGGCATATTTAGCCGCATCGGCATTTGCCTTCTGGGTTTTCCAAAGGAAGAGCGCACTGCCATGGGACGTAAGCTCAGGTTCCATATCATCGAGGTCGTAACACATCAGATTGAACCAATCCAAAATGCCGGACATCTCTTTCGCCGATAGGTCATTCAAGTGATTTCGGTAACAAGTCGAAGCAATGGTAAGCAGGAGAGGCCGTCCGTGGGACGCATCCAAATCTAGCCGAATCTGCTTCAGTAAGAGGACAAAATTTCCCCTGTCACTCTGCCGTTTGTGATCGGTCGGCTTTCCGCCAGTGACTGGGTATTCCCAATCTAAGTCTAGGCCGTCAAGGCTGTATTTCTCGGCTAGCGCAAGACAGGATTTCGAAAATTGCCTTCTCGCTGAATCGGAGGAAGCTACATCAGAGAAAAATTCGGAACCGCTCCAACCGCCGATTGAGAGCAGGATGAGCAAGCGGGGATTGCGACCGCGCAAGGTTGTCAATTCTGCCATATTCGGCACGTCAACATCAGGATGGGCGAATACGCAATCGCCCTCAGCATTCGGCATTGCCCGCGAGTAGATCAGGTGAGTCAATTCTTGGACCGGAACCTGCGAAAGCTCATAATCAGGGCGCCCCTTTCCCCAGTAATACCCAACGATCTTTTGTTTACCCGCTTGCGCAGGCCCGGGCTGGCACAAAATCAACACCAAGCGAAGCAGCAGGTAGCCATCCCTACGAAACAGCGATATCCACATTCAGTGCCTCTCACGGCGTTTCAGCGCGACATTGCTGACGCAATTGGACCTACTTAATCACTCCCCGCTCACTCGCCTCAATAAACCGGATCAGCATCTCTACATCTTCGCCTCGGTCCGGCTCTGACTTTAACTTCTCCAGCGCCTGCGAGGTGTTCAGCTTCGACGCCAGCAGGACCTTGTAGGCATGGTGAATCTTGCGGATGCGGTCTTTGTTGAAACCGCGGCGTTCGAGGCCGGTGGCGTTCAGTCCGTAGGCATGGGTGTCGCGGGCGGCAACGGTTTTGGAAAAAGGAAGCACGTCGCGGGTGATGGTG
>QHZR01000536.1 GCA_003224755.1 Acidobacteriota bacterium | reverse complement strand
AGGGAAGGTTTGCCGACCATCACCCACGATTTAATCAGCAGGGATGCACATCCGGAAGCATTCGCGGTGTGGGGCGGTTTCATTTCCCAAGTCCTCTCCTAGCACGCGTCGACGCTACCGCTTGGCGTGTTTTGCATGCACAATGGCGTGTTTTGCATAACACAGCGGTCAAATGAGGTCTAAATTAAGGCCTATGCACAACGAGTGAGTCCATGAACAAGCACTTTCACTTTTCCGGCAGCACTTTTCGTAGGTTGGAAGAAGTGGGGGTCTCGGCCTCTGCGGTCCTTCGACGGGCCGGGCTACCTCAGGGATACGTCGATCAGGCCCGCGTGCGGCTTACGACCGAGGAACTATTCGCATTTTGGCGTGCCCTTGCCGAGGTCAGCACCAACCCCGCGATCGGCCTCCTGCTCGGTACCGAAAACAAGACCGAACGATTCCTGCTTACGGGCCTTGCTGCGCTTGCGTCCGAAACCTTCGGCGCAGCCGTAGACCAAATGGCTCGCTATAAACAGCTCACCTGTCCGGAGGAGATCCTCCAGAAAACGCACGAAGGCGAGTGGAGCATTCAGTTCCGCTGGCTTCTGGCGAACCAAGTCGAACCCCCCGTGCTCATTGAATGCGCCTTCTCCTGGATGCTCTCGATAGTGCGCCATGGTACGGGCACAAGACTTTCGCCGCTACGCGTGGAGTTCTTACAACCTCGCGCGCACGCCAAGACCATTGAACGTCACTTCGCTTGCGAGATTGTGTGTGGATCTCCTCGCAACGCGATGGTGTTTCGTACCTTGGACGCAAATCGTCCCTTCGTAACGCGTAATGCCGAGCTTTTATGGGTGCTCGCGCCGCAGTTCGAAAAAGAACTGAAGCAGGAAGACGGAAGAGACGAGAACTTCATCGAGCACGTCCGCATCGCCATACAGCAGAAGCTCACCGGCCAGCGGCCGACCATCGAAGACATTGCCGATTCGTTACACATCAGTTCCCGCACGCTGCAGCGGCGGTTGCAAGACGAAGGGGCTAGCTTCCAGGGCGTCTTAGAAGAAGCTCGCCACCAACTTGCTCGCCAGTATCTCAACAATCCAGTCCTCGAGTTGAATGAGGCTGCCTACCTCCTCGGATATGAGGATGGGAATTCTTTTGTCCGGGCTTTTCGCACTTGGGAGGGAATTCCCCCAGCGCGATGGCGGGAACAACAACGTGCACGGGCGGCATCGTAACTGGTCCAAGGTTGATCTATGAGGAGATGCAATGAAAACGCGCAAACTAGGAAAGAATAATCTGGAAGTGTCGGCCATCGGACTCGGGTGCATGGGGCTGAGTTTTGGCTATGGCCCAGCCGTAGACAAGCAGCAAGGGATCTCGCTGATCAGAGCAGCCGTCGAACGCGGTGTCACGTTCTTTGACACGGCCGAAGTGTATGGCCCGTACACGAACGAAGAGCTGGTCGGCGAAGCGCTGGCTCCATTTCGTGACCAAGTGGTAATCGCCACTAAGTTCGGATTCAAGATCGAGAACGGAAAGCAAGCTGGCCTGGATAGCCGACCGGAGCACATAAAAGAAGTTGCCGAGGCTTCTCTAAAGCGCCTCAAGACCGATGTCATCGACTTGTTCTATCAGCATCGCGTCGATCCGAACGTGCCAATCGAAGATGTCGCTGGAGCTGTGAAAGACCTCATCCAGCAGGGAAAAGTGAAACATATAGGCTTTTCAGAGGCAGGAGTACAGACGATTCGCCGCGCACACGCGGTTCAACATGTCACGGCACTACAAAGCGAGTACTCACTTTGGTGGAGAGAGCCCGAAGCGGAGATGATACCAACGCTCGAAGAACTCGGGATCGGGTTCGTTCCGTTCAGTCCGCTGGGAAAGGGCTTCCTCACCGGCGCGATCAAGGAAGATACGAAGTTCGACAAAACCGATTTCCGCAACATCGTTCCTCGCTTCACCGAAGAGAATCGCAGGGCGAATCAGGCTTTAGTGGATCTAGTCGGCAAATTTGCTGCGCAGAAGAAGGTTACACCTGCTCAGATCGCGCTTGCCTGGCTACTGGCGCAAAAGCCGTGGATCGTTCCCATCCCTGGTACGACCAAGCAACACCGTCTTGAGGAAAACATTGGCGCAGCCGCCGTCGAACTAACACCCGAAGATCTCCAGCAAATCGAGAATGCAGCTTCGAAAATTCCAGTGCAAGGCGCTCGTTATCCCGAAGAATTGCAAAAGTTAGTGGGCCGCTGAGCAGAAAAGAGCAACAAGAATAATGAAGAAGAAAAGTATGCGAGTCGGAGGCGTCAAATGACAGGGGTTTTTCAAGTTAAGGAGTCCGCTCAGGAGTGCATATATCGAAGCGGAACCTTGCCCTAGAAGATCATCTTTCGTGAGAACGTGAAATCACGATTTGGTGAGTGGCGGCACTCGGGTGAGGCGATCAGGGTGGAGTAAAATGTTCTCCTGCTTCCACAAGCGCAACCTCTACTAATTTGACGGAGGTGTTCCAATGATTTCCTTCA
>QHZR01000541.1 GCA_003224755.1 Acidobacteriota bacterium | reverse complement strand
CATTGAACGATATGATTGCGAAACGCTCCAAGGAGCACCCATGCGCGTTCGAAGTCTGCTGCTAGTCCTCCTGCTCGCATCCATAGCTTCCGCACAGCAGAAGCCGCCCGTAGCCCCGGTTCGCCCGGTCATGATGGCCGGGGCTGCCGATAGCGCACGCATGTTCCGGGAATGTTCTGCCGCAGCGTGGGCCTTCACGACGGCCATAACGCCGCCCGACTCGTAAGTGCGGGAGTTGAAGCAAATGATGGCGAACGAAGGCAGTGCTGGAAGCCACCGCAGAGAGCGCGGGCCAAGCTGAAAAAGAATGGCAGAATGCCGCGCATCTCTTGAGGGATTACGAGTTCGGCCAGAGCGACAATGTAAAGCCGGTGAGCGGCGGCGTCGAAATCGCCGTCCGCTACATCACGCGCGCCAACGAGCGTTATCAATTGCGTTCCAAGCTATATCAGGCTGCTATGAATTTGATCAGCAAGAAGGACGCGCAAGAGCCCGTGTCGATCTCCGAAAAACAAGATCCACAACCTGCCTGATAGTGTGTTGCTGAAAAATACACTCTGACCGGATTGAGATGAGCGCCAAATGTGCTTCCAAGGTGACTGCAGATCGCCGCAGGCGCAAGGCGGAGGCGCTTGCCAAAGGCGGAGCTAGCCAGAAAATGCGGGGATCTCTACGTGCTGATTGCGCAGCGCCACCCAAAACACTGCTCTATTACCGCGAGCGCGAATGGACTAGTAAGCCTTGCAAACATGGGGTGGCTCCACGAGCTTGGCCGTGACCTCCAGGATCAAAGAGAGAATTAGTGCGGAGCAGGCGAAGGCTGAAGCCGAGAACCCACCGCCAGTCCAATAAAGCCAAACCATCAGCGCAATGGCTGCTCCAAGAGTTCCGTAGGTTTTGTTGAAGTTTGCAAAATGCCGAAAATAGACGCCGAGCAGATAAGAGAGGCCAATCCAGCAGCCCACGGCAAGGATTGCACCCGGTAGTGTTGCGAGGAACCGTTGCTTGGCGTTCGGAGCGAGGAAGTAGAGAGCTTCCACCGCCAAGATTGCGAACCCTATCGCGATCGACCAGTGAATATATGGCCACAGCAAAACGAACAAGTTAGAGAGATGGACCCGACTCGCGAGCCATTCTCCAAACCTCGGGCCCACAATCATCACGGACAAAGCGACGAGCAGCAAGGCGCCGGCTAGGAGGGCTAAGCCTAGAGCCAAGGGACGGGTTTTCCAAAAGGGGCGGTCGTCATTGACTTCATAGGCAAGGTTTAATGCTTCGATCGCTGCCGAAAACCCACCGGATGCTGCCCAGAGACTGCCCAGGATTCCAAAAGAAAGGAATGTCCCTCTGTTGGGTGTGATCACGTCAGCCAGAACTCTGCGGACCAGTCCCATGCTATCTAGAGGCAAGAAGCGTGCCATAACGCCCAGTGCTTGGTTGAAAAGGTCCGGGACTGGCAAATACGCGACCACAGCAGACAAAAAGATGAGGGCCGGAAACAGTGACAAGACAAAGTAGTACGAGAGCGCAGCAGCCATCTGCATAGTATGGTTTCGCAGCAGATCTCCATACGTCCGTGCCAACGCGTTCTTGATCTGTGCCGATCTCACGACTGCTTGGATGCACGTTTTGATTTCTCGATTTACCTGGGCGTGAGGACAATTCCTGCAAGAAGCAAGCTAAGAGCAAGAAGTAAGTTGCTGTAACTTTCGAGACATTCTGTTCTCACATCCGAATGGGACCCTGTAATCTTGATCCAGAGAAGTTGCAGGATGCAACTCTTTTCTTATCAGCAAAGGCTACGGGTCAACATCGCACAGAGCCGATGCTACAACTCTCGAAATACATTATTTTCTGGATTGAAGTCGTCAAGCATACGCAGTACGGGTGTAGGGTGAACATTTGAAATCCAGACTGGGAACCAGGAGCCAATTTTGAGGCGAATACCTCGCTCAAAACCCCGCGATGCGACAACACATTCCCTGAACCCAGATTCGCACTCGCACCCTGAACCCAGATTCGCACTCGCAAGAAAAGAACTCTCACGCCGCTTCGGACAGCGTCACTTCTTCAAGAAAAGTGTACCGGCACTCAGGCTCAAGATAGGAGTATGGCCATGGACTGGGAAACCAGCGATCCTCTGCGTGGATGACACATTGAGTGTGCTTGAAGGTCGGCAAGTGCTTCTTCAAGTGCTTCTTGAAGAGAACGGGTACGAAGTTCTGACCGCCACAGGCGGGAAGGAGGCTGTCCAACTTTTCGTCTCGAATCCGGTGGATCTGGTACTTCTCGATTACCGCATGCCCGAAATAAACGGTGATACGGCCACGAGGCGCATGAAGGCTCATAAACCAGATGTTCCGATCGCGCTTCTATTGGGTGATGAGTGGCCTCCGCCCAGTGCGCTCGAAGCGGCCGACGCCTTCATTTCCAAGTCAGAGCCAATAATCAGCTTCTTGGAAAAAGTGGATTACCTGCTGAGTCTACGTCTTTTATTTCAGCCTCTCGAAATTTTGGGAACTGACAACACCGGAGGGCAGAGTCAGCATAAAGATTATCGGCTAGACCGGATGGCATCTTCACGAAAAGCAAGGGCATCCTAAAAGCGCCCTGTGTTCGAGAAATATGGCCCCTGAGAGTAGACCAGATTCCGGCCGCTGCTTAGGCCAACCATTATGCGTATGCGCTGGTGGCTTTTACCCATTTTCGTTGCTTTGGCAGGACTTGCGCCTCTCGAGTGCCAAGCTCAGGCCACCCAAAGCAACAAAGTCTCCTATGAAGGCCAGAGGGTCGCGGCAGTAGACCTTGTCGCCAATCCAAAGATCTCAGTCGACTCTCTGCGCCCGCTGGTGCAGCAGAGGAGCGGCGAAGCGTACTCCAATTCTAAGGTGGAGAACACAATCTCCGCGTTGAAACAGACGGGCAGGTTTAGCAAGGTGGAGCTGGATGTCAAGCCAGATCCCGGCGGGCTGCATCTGACCTTCACGCTGGAGCCCGCACTCTACTTCGGAGTCTTCCAGTTTCCCGGAGCCACGAAAAGGTTCACCTACACACGCCTGTTGCAGGTCATCGATATCCCAAACCAGACGCCGTACAAACAGGAGGTTGTTGCCAAGGCTGGTGGGGCCCTTCTCGAATTTCTTATCTCAGCGGGCTACTTCCAAGCTCAGGTTCGAACCGAGCCCCAGTTTGACGAAACGCACATGCTCGCCAACGTGGTCTTCCACGTTAATTTGGGCAAACGGGCGAAGGTGGGAATTGTAGAAGTCCACGGACCGGAACCCAGCGAGGCGAACCGTTTGCTGCATGCGATGCGTTCACTTCGCGCTACCGCCAGGGGTGCCTCTCTCAAACCAGGAAAGTCCTATACCCCTAAGCGTATCGATTCTGCTGTTGCGCTGATGAAGCGAGATCTAGCCAATCAGCACCGCCTGGCCAGCAAGGTACACTTCGACCAGTCGCATTATCACGCTGACACCAATCATGCCGACATCATCATTGACGCCCAACCCGGTCCGATCGTTAAGGTGCGGGTTCAGGGTGCGAAACTCTCGTGGCTTCCTTTCCTGCGCGGAAGGCAGATGAAAAAGCTAATTCCTATATTTTCCGA
>QHZR01000146.1 GCA_003224755.1 Acidobacteriota bacterium | reverse complement strand
GCCGCGATGGTGAATCCCGGTGATTTGCGCAATTGCCGAAACGCGTAGCGAACGTCCTGCAGCCAAGTAGCCATTTGGCCTCCCAAAGTAGTAGCTGGGCACTTGACTAGGCCGGCAATTTTAGTACCCACTGGCCAACAATGTAAGCGGCTGAAAATAAAACGACTCGATCAAGAAGAGGGTAGCTTCAACATGCTAGTGATGTCCACTCTTCAATTATGGGTGTCCAGAATCGGACAAAGCATCTGATATGGAGTGATGTAGTTCGAGCGTTCGAGCCGACGTGGGCAGCGTTCAAAGGGTCCAATCTATCAATCATTGTTGATAATCGCCATAGCGATCACCATCCGACAGCCTCCCTTCCGCGGACGAGTAGTCGCTACGCGGAAGCTATCAAAACACTCCGCGACCTTTCTGTTCGATTTCTTTATTTCAGCTCCGACCCGATGGCGCGATACTCGGCCTGGAAGTAGAGGAGCGGCTTGCCGCTCCGCACCACAACGTCTTCCACTTCGGCAATAAAGATTGTGTGGTCACCGGCATCCTGCGCGGATTGCAGGCGGCACTCAAGATAGGCGAGCGCGCCCTGCAAAACCGGCGTCCCGTGAGGAGTGCGGTCGAACCGGGCGCCAGCTGCCTGCTCCGCCCGCGAGGGATCGCGATCCGGCTGCGCGTAGTGCTCGGAAATCGCGCGCTGCTGCTCAGAGAGCACATTGATCCCAAAGCGTTTTCGCGCGTGAAGATGCGCATGGGTCCGCGCCTTCTGATCAACGCACACCAGTACCAGCAGCGGATCCAGCGACACCGAACTGAAGGCGTTCGCAGTCATCCCTTGAACTGTTCCTTCGTAGTCCACCGTGATGACAGTGACCCCTGTCGCGAAGCATCCCATCGCACGCCGGAATGTTTCCTGATCGATCACAACCCATTATTCCGAATCAGATTTGTACCATGAACACCGCATTTCCGCCGTGGTCAGAGTTCCATTATGATTCCTAAATGTGGCTGTCCCGCGCTTCGCACAGTTTGAAGCGCGCGTGGAACGTCAAATGGCCGAGCAAGTCCATAGCGCGCCTCCGCAAGTTGCAGCCCCCGTGGATTTGCATTTCACACCGCCAATCTCTCGTGAAGACGCTTGCCACTGGATTCACGCCAGCGACAATGAATTACCTCACCTGCTCGCTGCGGCACGCGAAGCCCGCGATTGTTTCAAGCCCAGCGTAATTACTTACTCACGCAAAGTATTCATCCCGCTCACGAATTTGTGTCGCGACTATTGCGGCTATTGCGCCTTCCGCCGCAATCCTGGCCAACCCGGTGCCCGCACCATGACTCCGTACGAAGTGTTGGATGTAGCGCGGGCGGGCGAAAAGCTTGGCTGCACTGAGGCGCTTTTTTCTCTCGGCGATAAACCGGAATTAATTTTCCCCGAGATGCGAGAGACTTTGAGGCGTCTGGGTTTTCGCTCGACTCTGCATTATCTCGAAGCGATGTGCGAACTTGTGCTGCGTGAAACCAGCTTGCTGCCGCATCCCAATCCCGGATTGATGAGCGCGGAGTGGATTTCGCGGCTAGCAGCGGTTTCTCCCAGCATGGGCCTGATGCTCGAAACAACCAATGATTCCCTGCTGGTTCCGGGCGCGGCCCACGACAACGCTCCCGACAAAGTGCCGGCCAAACGCCTGCGAACCATCGAAGAAGCTGGCAAACAAGGCGTGCCTTTCACCACCGGCATTCTTATCGGCATTGGCGAATCACCTGAAGATCGTGTGGACGCGTTGCTAGCGATTCGCGATCTGCACGAGCGCTATGGGCACATTCAGGAAGTCATCATTCAGAATTTTCGCTCGAAGCGGGATATTCTCATGCATAGTTGGCCCGAACCGAGCCGCGGCGAAATGTTGCGGACCATAGCCGTCGCGCGACTGCTCATGCCGAATGTGAACCTTCAGGCACCGCCAAACCTTTCCGATCCAGATTACGAAGAACTTCTGGATGCAGGCATCAACGACTGGGGCGGCCTTTCACCTTTAACCCCGGATTTTATCAATCCAGAACGTCCGTGGCCGCATCTTCATGAGTTGGAAAAGCGGACAAATGCGAAAGGATTTCAATTGCGCCAACGGCTGCCGGTTTATCCCGAGTTTCTGCATCGGGCTATGCACAGTGCCTCTTTACTCGAGGCCAGGTTAAATTCTGTTGCTGGCCTTGAAGGCTACGCCCGGAGTGCAGCATGATCACCGTACTCACCGGCGGCACCGGCGGCGCAAAGTTCGTGGACGGACTGCGGCGCATTCTGCCGCCGCAAGAACTCACCATCATCGTGAATACCGGCGACGATCACGATTGGTGGGGACTCTACGTTTCTCCTGACATCGACTCAATCACCTATGTTCTTGCCGGAATTCTGAGTCCAGAACGCGGATGGGGCGTTCGCGGCGACACCTTTCATTGCCTGCAAGCGATGAAGGCATTAGGCGAACCGGACTGGTTCAGTGTGGGCGACCGCGATCTCGCAACTCACCTGCTCCGGAGCCAACTACTTTCCCAAGGACGCACACTGACGGAAGCGACACGCCTGATCGCTGAGAAGTTGGGCGTGCGCTCGCGCGTCCTGCCGATGAGCGACCAGCGCGTAGAGACTCGCATTGAAAAGCCGGCAGGCGAACTCAGCTTCGAAGAATATTTCGTGAAACGCCGGTACCAAGACCCCGTAAAGTCCGTGCGCTTCGCGGGCGCGTCGGAGTCCAAGCCGGCACCCGGCGCGCTTGAGGCGATTATCAAGACGGACTCCATTCTCATCGCGCCGAGCAATCCAATCACCAGCATTGGTCCAATCCTCGCTGTGCCCGGAATTCGCGAGGCATTACGCGAAACAGCAGCCAGAGTCGTTGCGGTTAGTCCGATCATTGGAAACGCCGCGGTCTCGGGACCGGCTGCCAGGCTGATGGCTTCGCAGAATCTGCCAGCCTCGATAGCGGGCATTGCGGATTCTTATGCGGATTTTCTAGACACGTTGATCGTGCACGACTCCGATGCTGAGACTGCGCAAGCGCTCTCCAGTATTGGCGTTGAGTTTGCGAGCACAGACATCCTGATGCGAACAACGGAAGATAGACTCAGGATCGCGAACTCCGCGCTGGTATGCGCTCTTCCGGACAATGCCGCTGTGAAGGTGGCTTCATGATCCTTGTCCCCGTCAAAGACCTTGCCAACGCCAAGCAGCGGCTTTCGCCGATGCTAACTCAGTCCGCGCGTACGGAACTCGCACACGCCATGTTGCGAGACGTGCTCGAGGCTGTGACGGAGTTCGGCGGCGACGAAGTATCTCTGGTCACGAGTGATTCATTTGCCATCGAGTTAGCGGCCAGCCAGGGATTTGGAGTCATTCGCGATGATTCCAACTTGAGCGAAACCGACGCTATTGATGTGGCGACACGCGTCTGCGAATCTCGCGGAGTCGAAAGCACGCTGGTAATCCCCGCGGACATTCCACTGATCAAGGCATCTGAGATCGCGATGATTTATCGTAACGCACCGCAAATGGGTTCGGTGCTTATCCCCGCGCATGATGGGCGGGGCACGAATGCGATCTTGCGGCGACCGGCGGCTTTGTTCCCACTTCGTTTTGGTAACGACAGCTTTGTTCCGCACTTAGCCGCTGCGAAAGCCACCGGCAAACCATGCGTGGTGCTCTCGCTCGCCGGAATCGGCTTCGACATAGATACTCCAGAGGATCTGCGACAACTCGCACTTGCCTCCGGCAACAAGCGGTCGCAGCTTGTAGCGAGAAGGCTTGGCGCTCTGGAGACGGCCCGCAGACCTGTTTCCGCGGTTGAGGATAGTATCGTCACTGCGAAATCGTGATGGATCTGGGCGAAATTCGACTCATCCCCGTTTATCTCGCAGACGAGATTCGACCCGGCGACGATCTTTTGCAGAAACTCGTCGGAGCCCTCCAGCATCAGAAATTAGCTCTTGCAAACAATGACGTTGTGGTGGTCAAGCACAAAGTAGTATCGAAGTCCGAAGGACGGATCGTGCAGCTCGAAAGTGTCCGCCCTCGGAAATCCGCCACTTTATGGGCAGGTAGATATGGAATTGACGCGCGTGTGGTAGAGCTCGCTCTGCGAGAAGCTAAGCGGGTCGTTCGGCAAAAAAATGGCGCCCTGATCACCGAAACCCGTCATGGCTTTGTCTGTGCGAACACCGGCGTAGACGCTTCCAACGTTGACGGCGGAACAACCGCAGTGCTTCTGCCGGAGAATCCTGATCGTTCGGCAGCCCGCCTGCAATCTCGGATTAAGAAGACAGTGGGCGTTTCGGTTGCGATTATCGTTTCCGACTCCTTCGGCCGCCCCTGGCGCGAGGGTCTATGCGAAGTGGCAATCGGGGTGGCTGGAATGAAGCCGCTGCTCGATTATCGTGGCAAGCGCGACCCGCACGGATACCAGTTGCGAGCCACCGCCGAGGCCGTCGCCGATGAACTGGCTTGCGCTGCGGGGCTCGTCTGCGGCAAGCTTAATCGCACACCGATTTGCATCGTGCGTGGATTTCGGTATCAGCCAGGCCGGGAAAGCGCGCGTGACTTGATAAGGAAGAAGAACGATCTGTTCCGTTGAGGCAAAGAAAGCGAGAACGGCAATGCCCTCACGAACCTGCACACAAATGGAACTGGGAAACTTTCCGCGACTCGGCTGGGCAGATGTCGCGCCATGCATGGCAACTGACGTCCGCAGCGCGATTGAGCAAGTGCTGGAGGCGCAACAGGGCGCGGCACTCAGTCGTGAGCAGTGCCTTTTTCTGGCCAATGCTGAAGGAGACGACCTCCTTGGTCTCCTTGTTGCCGCCGACCTCCTGCGCTCCGAACTCTCCGGGAACATCATTACTTACGTCGTTAATCGCAACATCAACTTTACGAATATCTGTTTTGTAGGTTGCAAGTTTTGCGCCTTCAGCCGTGGTCCGCGCGAATCTGACACTTACTTTCTCGAACCACAACAAGTAGCTGATAAAGCGATCGAGGCGTGGAAACTCGGCGCCAAAGAAGTCTGCATTCAGGGCGGACTGCCTCGTGATCTTCCTCCTTTTTATTATCGCGACATCCTTCGCGCCGTGAAAAGCGCGGTTCCCGGCATGCACATTCATGCTTTTTCGCCGATGGAAATTGTCTATGGCGTGGAACTCACCGCCATGACCTTGCGCGACTACCTCTGCATGTTGAGCGATAACGGCCTGGGCACGCTGCCCGGCACAGCTGCCGAGATTCTGGACGACGAAGTCCGCCATGTACTCTCGCGAAACAAACTTTCAACTTCACAATGGACAGAGGTAATACGTACCGCGCACACGTGCGGAATTCGTACAACATCAACTTTGATGTACGGACACGTGGAAACGCCGGAGCACTGGGTGAATCAGATCTTGCTGCTGCGCGAAATTCAGGAAGAAACCGGCGGCTTCACGGAATTTGTTCCGCTTGGCTTCGTACACACCAACACGCTTCTGTTTCATCAAGGACTGTCGCGACCGGGGCCGACTCTCGGTGAACACTTGAAGATTCATGCGCTGGCACGACTCATGCTGGCGGGCTCGATCAACAACATTCAGGTTTCCTGGGTAAAGCTGAATCGCGGCCTATCGCAGCTCTGTCTGCAGGCAGGGGCAAACGACTACGGCGGCACGCTGATGGAAGAAAACATTTCGCGTGAAGCCGGAGCTACGGCCGGCCAGTACACCAGCCCGGAGGAATTCCAATCTTTGATTCGCGAAATTGGCCGCATTCCCGCGGAGCGCAACACAACCTACTCGCGAATTCAAATCAAGGCGCCATTCGAAAGCTTCCCTGCCGAACCGCTGCTTGAGCCGGAGTTCGCGTGACCATCGCCATCGTCGGCGGTACGGGGCCTGAAGGCTCGGGACTGGCACTTCGCTGGGCACGGGCAGGTGAGACAGTGATCATCGGTTCGCGCGATGCGAAACGCGCGGCAGAAGCTGCGGAAAAGCTTCTCCAGAAGATCGCTGGGGCAGCGGGCGTCTCCGCCCGCCTCATTTCAGGAGCAGAAAATGGCATCGCTTGTCAGTCCGCCGATATTGTTGTCCTGACCGTCCCCTTTGAAGTCCAGGCCGAAATGCTCAAGCACCTCAAGCCTGCGCTTCGCCCGGGACAGATTCTTGTGGACACGACTGTACCCCTAGCAGCAAGCGTCGGGGGACGAGCTACTCGTACTCTCGGCGTGTGGCAAGGTTCTGCTGCCCAGCAGACGGCAGAACTGGTGTCGGGTGGAGTCTCTGTTGTAGCCGCCTTTCACAATACGTCCGCGCACCTATTGCTCGGCGACGGCCCGGTTGATTGTGACGTGATTGTGTGCAGCGACGATAAAGACGCCGCCAAACAGATACGCGGTCTGGCACGCAAGATCCCTGGCGTGCGCGCACTGGACGGTGGGAAGTTGGAAAATGCCCGCATTGTCGAGCAGATCACAGCTCTTCTGGTAGGTTTCAACATTCGGCACAAAGGACACGCGGGCGTTCGCATTACGGGATTGCCGCCGGAAGCGTACGATGTGTGATCACGTTGTGAAAGTGTGGGGAGAGCCGCCCTCGGCTATCCGCCGAGCGCAGCTCGGCACTCTTCCCTATGGCTCGACAGGCTGATCCAGTAATTGAATTCCGCGACGTTTCCTATCGCCTGCCGAACGGGCGTGAAATTCTGCACGCCTTGGATCTCGAGACCCGCAGTGGAGAGATTCTCGTTCTACTCGGCCGCAGCGGCTCCGGAAAAACCACAGCTCTCAAACTGGTCAATCGTCTGCTGGAAACTTCCGCAGGTAATCTTCTGATCGAAGCCCGCGTGGCCCGCCAATGGGACACCATCAAGCTGCGCCGTCACATCGGCTATGCCATTCAGGAGGTCGGCCTCTTCCCGCACTACACTATCGCGCGCAACATTGGACTTGTGCCTTCGATTGAACGGTGGCCAGCGTCCCGCATACACGTTCGGGTGCAAGAGTTGTTGAAGCTCGTTGGCTTGAATCCAGACATCGGATCGCGTTATCCGCATGAACTGTCGGGCGGGCAGCGTCAGCGCGTTGGAGTGGCCCGCGCCTTGGCCGCCGATCCTCCTATCCTTCTGATGGACGAGCCTTTTGGCGCACTCGATCCGCTCACCCGATCTGACCTTCAGCGCGAATTCTTGTCTTTGCAAAAGCAATTGGGAAAAACCGTCCTGTTCGTCACGCACGATCTTCACGAGGCGCTTCTGCTTGGGACCAAAATCGCTTTGCTAGAAGAAGGACGGCTGGTCTCGATCGGTTCTCCTCAAGAATTCCTCAACTCTGCTGATCCACTTGTGCAGAAATACGTGCATGCGTTCAGCGGGGCGGAGCAGGCGCGAGGTGGCAAATGAACTTCTGGAGTTTCGTGGTCGAAAACCGCGGCGAGATTGCGCAGCTCACGCTCGAACACTTATGGATCGTGGGCATCTCCACACTGCTGGCGGTCTTGGTTGGAATCCCGGTCGGCATTCTCATTACGCGCAAGCCGGCTTTGCACAACCCTGTGATTGTGATTGCTAACATCATTCAGACGATTCCAAGTCTTGCGCTTTTCGGATTTCTCTTGCCTGCGCCCTGGATCGGCGAGCGCGCCGGACGTCTCGCCATACTCGCATTGACTCTGTATGCGCTCTTGCCCATGATTCGCAATACCTACGCGGGCATAAAAGGAGTGGACCACGCAGTCGTCGAAGCCGCGCGTGGCATGGGACTCACCGGTTGGCAACTTCTCTACAAAGTTGAATTGCCACTTGCCGGTAGTGTGATTCTTGCCGGAGTGCGGGTCGCAGTCGTGATTTCGGTCGGGCTCGCGACCATCGCTGCCGCAATTGGCGCAGGCGGCCTGGGTGAACTGATCTTTCGCGGTCTGGCCATGGTGAACAACTCTGTGATTCTCGCAGGCGCCGTGCCTGCAGCCTTGATGGCGCTCACAGCGGATTTCGTGCTGGGTTGGCTGGAGAAACGCCTTTCGCCGCCGCGGGCCGCGTGATGGGAAAAAGTTGCATTTCGCAAGTCGGGAGGGCACGACTTCAGTCGTGCCGAATTCCCGGCAATATGATTCCGGCTTTAGCCGCTGAGGTCGAGCATCAGGGGCTGAAGCCCGCATCGGGAAGTACCTCTTTCGGCACGGCTAAAAGCCGTGCCCTCCGGCCTTGCGTTGTGCTTGTTGCCTTTCTAATATCACTTGCGATCCTTCCCGCCTGCCCCCGCCAACCCCATGTCGTCGTTGGATGCAAGAATTTCACCGAGCAAATAATCCTCGGAGAACTCATCGCTCAGCAAATCGAGAATAAGACTCATCTTCATGTCGAACGTCGTTTTTATCTTGGGGGCACATACATCGCCCACCAAAGCATCCTCGCCGGACGCATTGATATTTATCCTGAATACACCGGCACCGCGCTAACTGCGGTCCTCAAAGAACCACCCGGCTCCGATCGCAAAGCAGTTTACGGCCGCGTTAAGTCGGAATACAAACAGCGCTTCCACCTAACGCTCGGCCCGCCCCTCGGGTTCAACGATACCTTCGCCATTGAAATCAGAGGCGAGGACGCCCGCCGCCTGCATCTGCAAATGCTCTCTCAGGCGGCCGCGTACACTCCGCAATGGCGCGCCGGATTCGGCTACGAATTCATGGAGCGTCCCGACGGCTACAAGGGCCTGGTCGCAACTTACGGCCTGCGTTTCGCCACGCCGCCGCGCATCATGGACCTCGGCCTTCTCACCCGTACTCTAAAAGACCATCAAGTTGACGTGATCGCCGGCAACATGACCGACGGCCTGATCCCCGCGCTTGATTTATTCGTGCTCGAAGACGACAAACATTACTTCCCGCCCTACGAAGCTGTGGCTGTGATTCGCGAGCAGACGGTGGCCGAACATCCCGAGGTGACGCAGGCTCTAGATGACCTCGCGGGCAACATTTCCGACGCCGAAATGCGACAGCTCAACTATGAGGTGGACGGCAAGAAGCGGGATGTGAAGGAAGTGGTGAGAGAGTTCCTGCGCAGCAAGGGAGTGTAGTCTATCCCGGCTTTGTCATCGAGCGAAGCAGGATCATTTGCGCGCGAATGATCCGCGGAGTCGAACAATTTGCTTTCAGCCGCCGCAACCAAAGAACCTCAAGAAGTTTTCTCACGATGGCGCAACCTGGAATCGAGAGAAGTGCGCTGCCCAAACTTCACCCGCGACGCAGGCCGGTTTGTCAAAATGATGTAACCAAATTCTGACTTGTATCACAACCCCGTAAGCCGGCATCATCGTGCTACGAAACCATTTCCTTCGCATGTAAAAAAAAAGTCATTTCTGCCCTCGACGGCTTACTGTGCAACAGGCCGATGAATCCAACAAAGTGAACGAACAAACTCAAGAACAGGAGGACACTGTTTATGTTGAATCAAGTCCTCAAAGCAATGCTCGCAACCGCCCTGATTTTTGGGGTCTCAAACCTGGCTGTTGCGCAATACGGCGGCGGCATGGGCGGAGGCATGCCCGGAAGCCCCACCTACACGCCTCACGGCAGCTACAGCAATAAGGGCGCGATCATCGGTGGGGTCGTCGGTGGAGCGGCCGTTATTGGTGGCCTGCTTTACTGGAAGCACCACAATC
>QHZR01000145.1 GCA_003224755.1 Acidobacteriota bacterium | reverse complement strand
GGATAGTCCCGAATCACGCTGAATGGAGAGACACCTACATGCTAGACCGAATCGCTGAGGAGCGGACGGACCTGGTTTTTGACTACGTTACTGATGAAAAATCCGCAACTTCAAGGGTTGGTGGTGCGTCGCTGATTCAGTGGTGCGCCTATTACGGAGATGTTTCCCCCATCCGTTTCTTACTTGCGAACGGCGAATCCATCCAGTCGCTGGGAGAAGATCTCGGACTTAACGGCGCTGCTTTCCACGGCCATTGGCGGCTCTGTCAGTTCCTGCTTGAAAAGGGAGCCAATCCAAACTTCGTGTCGCCACACACTGGAGAAACAGCGTTGCATGCAGCGACATCGAGTGGCCGTCCTGCGCAACGTCTAGTTCTGCAAGTTCTATTGCAAAAGAAAGCTGACTCGAATTTAGCCACCATAGCTGGTGTTGATACCGGCGCCTTCATGCGCGATTCCCGTACCCGTGCAGAAACACCGCTCCATCGCGCCGCCGCCTTCGCTGAAGAAGAGACGGTTCAGTTGCTCCTCGATGCCGGTGCCGCGATTGACGCAAGAGATATGAATGGCGATAGTCCATTGTCTTGGCGTAGCTGGCATCTCAGGTCCGATTCGCTCCTGCGCAAGCTTTGCTATGGCAGATTTTCAATCGATTCAAGCCGACGCCCGATGGAGATGGCTTTACTTGGAACGCCAGGAAATTAACGCATTTGTGATCGGATTGTATCTTTCGCTCCCGACAGATCTTAGCTGTTAGAGCTTTGGTTTAGGAAACGTAAAGCGTTCGGAGATGTGTATGACTAGAGATGCAGGCAGGAGGAGTAAGGCTCTTCTTCGTGCAGTCGCGATCTGTCTCTTGTTCCTGGAACAACCGATGCATTCCCAAACGATACCGCTGAAGGCTGCTGAAACCAAAAGGCCAGCGAAAATACCAGTGACCGATCGCGACCAGTTTGAGAGTGGGGATCATCGTTATGCGATGTTCGTCTCCGAAGTTCATTTCCCAACTTTTGCCAACTTTCCATTTCTTTGTCGTTCGCCTGTCGCGCAGTCTCAGATTCAGCGCTATCGAGGAGCGCGGATTCGCCGAGAGCGGATTCTTTCGATTTCACCCAGCGACTCCAGACAGCTGAGCACAGTCAGTTTGGCCATTTCATATTTGCTCTTGCCCGCTGCTCGCATTATTCGGCTTTCAATCTTGGCCCTACTTCTGCGGCCGAGTTCGACACAGCGCCAGCCTCGATTTGAGAGACGCACCCACTTTGCTCGTCTGTCCCGTGCTGGCACCAGTTCCAGAATTCCCAACTGGACCAATTCGGCAATCATCTTCGAGGCAGCTTGCTGGGTGACGTCCATCCGGTTGGCTAGCTCTGTAATTGTGCGATCGCCTTCGATAAGGTGCTGGATGACGTAGCCATGGCTATCGCGAAGGCCCCGAAATCCTGCTTTCCAGGTCTGCTCCATGACGAGCTCGTTTACCCGAAGCCCGAGAAAAAACCCGAGATACGGCAAGTCCAGGCGGGACAAAATGACAGTGTTCACAGAGGAGCGCACAACCATGGTTGTCGATCATATCTGATCTGCACACAGAGAGCCAGACACCACACTTGAATTACACAACTATGGTTGTGTATTATTGACGCTGACGCTTATGGCTTTCAAGATTACAGCTGGGCTTCGCGAATACTACGGTACACCGGCATCTCTGCCGAGATCGAAGGCAAGCGCAACCGTTGCAAGGAGGAGCAGATGAGTCACACAAGTACTGATTTGGCATGTGAATATATCAAGGCTCTAGAAGGCGGCGCCACCGGAGATGCGCTCGCCAGATTTTTTGCGCCTGACGTCGTCATATCGGAAATGCCGAATCGGATCGCCGCGGGTGGTTCAGAATCAAACCTGGCCAAAGCGTTGCAGGCAGCCGAGCGAGGCCAGCAGTTGTTCAAGCTCCAGAAATACGACATCGTCAATATTCTCGGCGAGGGCGATAAAGTCGCGCTGGAAATAAATTGGCTAGGGATCACTGCCATTGATTTCCAGAATCTGCCCGGGAATAGCGAGATACGAAATCATGTTGCCGTTTTTCTTTATTTCCGAAACGGACGGATCGCCCGGCAACGTCACTATGACTGTTTTGAACCGTGGTGAGGGACGCGGTTCGTAGGAGGGGACGGTATGGCACTTAGCTTTTGGAGACCACAACGCTGCATTGCTTTGGCGATTGCGGCCTTTTCTTTCGCCGCTGGTTCATTTGCCACTCGGCGTCTTATGCCGATAGAAACGGTCAGGGCCAACGGGAACCGGGTCTTTGAGCTGCGCATTTATCACGACATTCCTGGCAAGCTGCCGGTAATGGAGTCTCGTTTTCGCGAGAAGACCTCAAAGATTCTCGCCAAGCACAACTTGAACGTCGTCGGCTATTGGGAGACCAACGAGGGCTCCGCTTTCGAGAACTCATTTGTTTTTCTGCTAGTGCACGACAGTCGCGAAGAAGCGCGCAAGAATTGGCAAGCCATAATGGCAGATCCGGAGTTTCAGGCGGTTGAGAAAGCCGAGGAGACGGAAAAGACTCTGCAAAAGGCCGACGTAGTCCTGATGCGCTCTATGGATTTCTCGCCAATGAAGTGACGGCGTCAAATGCGTTTTTCCGGCCAGCAACAAGAACAAACGGGAGAGAGTTGAGGGTGTTTGGATGTCAACGAAGGTCAGCCACATTATTGAATTTGTCGCTGATATGAATCGCGCGGTCGCATTTTATCGAGACGTGGTCGGGCTGACCAGCGAACATAAATCCTGGTGGCAAAGCTCAAGGATCCGGCGAGCAGTTTGTCTTGGGGTAGCTGGCACCTCAGGTCCGATTCGCTCCTGCGCAAGCTTTGTTATGGCAGATTTTCAATCGATTCGAGCCGACGCCCGATGGAGATGGCTTTACTTGGAACGCCAAGTGGTTAATGCATACTAATATTCTAAAGATGTAAACCTATCATCACGTAACGACGACTCCCAAGAAGGCTGTGCCGGAGGAAAAACATGAACTCGCGTGCAAGAGCTTGTCGATTGCTGTGTCTCATTCTTGTTCTTGGCGTCTGTACGCAAGGATCTGGGCAGCAAGAAGCGGCGAATGCGCCGTTGAGACTGCTGGACCACCTCGCCGGCAAGTGGGAGATGACCGGCACGCTCAGCGGCAAGCACACTACGCATGATGTCGAAGCCGAATGGATACTGAATCGCGAATATTTACGTTTGCACGAGGTTTCTCGCGAGAGGAACGCTAATGGGACGCCGGTCTATGAAGCGATCATGTTCATCGGTTGGGAGCCGAAGGCGCAGGAGTTTGCCTGTCTGTGGCTTGATTCGACCGAGGCGTGGGACTTTTCTGCGCATGGAATAATGAGAGGGAAACCAGCACAAACATCCATCCCGCTTGTACTCAACGTCTCGTCCTCCGAAGCGCTTCATACAACGTTCACTTATCAGGCAAATGACAAGACGTGGCGATTGCTCATAGAAGACGTAACAAATGGAAAGAGCAACCGCTTCGCGGACGTGAGGCTTACACCATTGCTTTAATGGCACCCCTTCGCTCGCTTAAAGATGACACGAACGACCTCCGAGAGAGGAAGTACTACGCATATGCCTACGTTGTCGATCCAGAGCATGACACCGCTGCTTTACATCTTCGACATGCCCACCTCAATAAAGTCTTATTGTGACGTATTGGGTTTCCAGATTGTTATCACAGACGGGAAGCCCGCGCCAGACTTTGAGTGGGCACTGCTGAGATTAGGTGGAGCGGACCTGATGCTGAATACTGCATACGATGCCGATCAACGCCAGCGGCGCGATTGACGCAAAGATACCAATGGCGATAGCCCTTTGTCTTGGGGTAGCTTGCATCTCAGGCCCGGTTCGCTCCTGCGTAAGCTTTGCTACGGCAGCTTTTCAATCAATTCGAGCCGACGCGATGGAGTTTGTTCTACTTGGAACGCCAAGTCGTTAATGCATTTCGTTACGACGGGTAGGCGTTTCACATCTAGCACCTGTCATGAAGAACGAATGGCATCACGTGACGAGTTCTTACTACAGCTCTGGAACGAGATCATCAACAAGCCGCTTTCGGAGGTTTGGTTTGATAACGCGATTCGTAGAGCCGCGAAGGAACCCAATGCGCCAGTCGCTGATTTAGGGCCAGTCGTAGATCGGCTATTGAGTCAAGGTGTCTCCAGCCGCGACTTGAGTTTTGATTTGCCGCGCTGCGGCGTATGAGGCGGTGTTCGGTCTTCCGTATATTTGCTGGAACATCCTGGCGTCGATGACGGGGCCGTGCGTTTTGAATCGTTGTTGGGTGCTGACCCTTCTGGAAAAGAAGGCCAGCCGGGATCTGCATCATAGTCAACATTGGAGGAGAAGGTGATTGCTTCAGTCTTCATTGGCATGAGTCTCGACGGTTTTATCGCGCGAGGCAGCGGCGCATACGATTTCCTTCCCGCTGGAGGGGGTGAACCCCATGGGTACGATGAGTTCATGGCGACGGTGGATGCGCTGCTGATTGGCCGCAAAACGTTTGAAAGCGTCCTAAAACTCGACAGCTGGCCTTATGGGGTCAACCCCGTCTTTGTGCTTAGTACTCGCACACCGGCGCCAGCTCCTTCTGAAGCTATCGTAGAACACATATCGGGTGACCCACCCGACATCGTCACGCAACTCGAAGCTCGTGGCATTCGACAGATCTATGTTGATGGCGGCATCACCATTCAGAAGTTTCTTCGTGCCGGCCTGATTCAGCGACTCATCATCACTCGTGTTCCAGTGCTAATAGGCCAAGGCATCCCGCTGTTTGGTCCTCTGTCCGGCGATATTGGCCTCCGACACATCGCGACACGAAGTTTCAGAAGTGGATTGGTTCAGAGTGAATATCACATGGAATGTATTTCTGGCCGATGCACCGTGCCTCCACTTTGGTAGGTAGGCCAGAACTAAGAGTCTTTTCGAGACTCAAATTTTGTAAGCGGTGCGAGGAACGTGACAATGCACTGAAGAAGAACAACCTGTAGCTCGCCTCTCTCTTTGGAGGACATTGAGAGATCTCTGCAGTTCATCGATCCAGCGTTCTTGAAACTCCCCAGTTCCAAAGCGACATCTTGAGCGACACGCTCGAGATGGACTTGGTTTTGAAGACTGAAACCATCAATCCGATTCGGTGTTTCAAAGGGCGAGGCGCCGAATTCTTCTTTGCTTCCTTGCCGAGGGCGCCCGACACCTTGGTGTGTGCATCGGCAGGTAAGTTTTGGTCAAGGTCTGGCATTCGCGAGCAGGAAACGAGGTTTTCGAGTTGTTGTCTTTGCCGCTCTCGCGGCTAACGCCAGAAAACATCAGCAAATTAGTTTCTGGCTCGGAGCCTGACGATGACACCTCAAGCGCTCTGCTTTCTCTTGCGTATCAATATACCTTCTGCGGGCAGTTCGACGAGGCACTCCATTATTTGAATCTGTGGCCCGAAGAAACCGGGCATCCCCAAACGACGCGCAAACAGGTGAAGGCTGCGTTCGCCGAATCAATCAAGAGAGAATACCCAGACTTCGCGGAACGCCTATTGTCGCTCCCGCAAGCGGATACTGCGCCACCCAGGAGGTCGGCTCAAAGAATCGACAGGCTAAAGGATTTGGGAGCCAACGAGCCGTTCGTTTCCGTCAAGCTGACCGCAGCCGAACATGTTCCAATTCAGCCCTATAAACCTGCAGTTTTCACAAAAATGGCCAATGTTGAATGCGAATCTGCCAGCGGCCTTCGGGTCTCGGCCGACCTGACGACTGCTTGGATCGCCGCCACCACCGCCTGCGGTTGATAAATATGAATCTCGTGCTTGGTATCTCCCATGAGAGAGACCGTACTAATCTGCGAATGCTCGGCCATCAGTTTCTCGTTTGCCACCCGCTGACGAAAGTCGACTCAAAGCAGCACTGATGCCCGCACCGAACAACAGCCCGAAAATAACGTGGCATAATGAAATTCTGCAATCAACCAAGCGTTGCTATATTGTCTGTTGGTATAGATGGACCCCTAACGAACATTTGGAAATATGCGCTCCACTGTTGCCGGAACAAGATTCCATTGGTCGCCAGACGACTAATTGACGAAATTTAAGGTACCAGTAAGCGGTGTCCACGACTTGTCATTCGGGCCGAATCCAATCGCCTTACCGTCGTCTTGATTCAGCACGACCGTAAGAGTATGGCCGGAGGCAGCCAAGTAGGAGACTACCCATGTTTTGTCATTTACTTTCACGGCGGCGTATGACTTCTCCGTCGCCGTCGCTCCCTTCTGCGGCCCATCTACACGTAACGCTGCCGTCCTCGTTGAACGAATGCTCAAAGGTCGTGGCCGGTATCGGGCCGTCGGCGAAGATCCATCTGATCCTTTCCCACTCAACGAATTCAAGCGCTGCGCCTCCTGGACTGCAGTCTTCTTGAGAGGTTCGACCACCATTCTCATTGGGCCGGCTATTTGCGACGTTCCTCCATGACGCCGAGGAGGTTTGATTCTAAATCACGGATCCACACCAGCCAGACGTCGCTGTCTGGCGAGCCCGCAATGATGTGGGGAGCTTTATGAATGGTGACACCGCGGTCCCGGAAAGTGGAGTGCGCATGGTCAACATTCCGCGCACGGAAATAAATCAGCGAGTTTCCGCGAGCTTCAACGATTCCCGAGTTGGCATCCAAGTAGATCCGTATACCACCGCAATGCAGGAACGCCATATTCGGCCCGTTCATGAGGAATTGCAGTCCAAGCGTATCACGGTAGCTCGAACCTGGACTCTGACACACGCCACGAATGATCGATCTCAGACCGTCATCTCCTTTGACGTTGTTGCGGACAACTCCTAGTCCATACCGGTTTTCGATGTCACTTTCCGTAAGACTCTTCCAAGATCCGACAGAGGTCGAACAATGATCGGGGAAGTGCCCGGCTTTGGCCGGGAACTTTGGACGACGAAGACGTTTCCATAGAGGTCCTCAAACATCGCCTCCGTGACTCCCCAGACCTGATCCACGGGAATTTCGACAAACTTAACGCCGCGTTTCAAAGCGAGCTCGTAAAACTTGCGGCAATCTTCTACCTCGAAGACCCACCTCGTTTCCTTGCCCACCCGAGCTTTGTAGTTGTGGATGGAATCGCTCGGAGAAAAAGGTTTGGCAATTTCCAGAATGATGCCAACGTCCCGTCGTCCCCGCGGGGCAACGACAAGCCAGCGCTTCGCCTTCTTGTTCGCCGCTGCCTTTCCTACTCGCAGAGGATCCGAAGTTGTCGCGCCCGGTGCGAACGTGCCTTCCTCCACCTTTTCCAGACCGAGAACGTTCGTGTACCAATTCAACGCCTCATCGTAATCGCGAACCACGATCGTGACATAGCGCACGCGAACAATTCCGAGATCGCTGTTCTCCGACTGAGACAACGCGATTACCGGAACCAGTATGACTCCCAGGAGCAGAACCGCAATTCTCAAACGTCGTTGGCTTGTAATCATTCTTCCTCGCTTTCGATTAACTCTGGCGGCCTCAAATCCATCCGTTTACCGGTCAAGAATCCTGTGTTTCTCACTCAGCTGTTTATCGCAATTCAGGAAACCCTCATTAACCCAGCTTGTTCGAGAGGACGAACTGATTCCCGTCGACGTCCTTGAAGATGGCCAAGGTTCCCCAAGGCTCCGTTTTTGGCTCGGCGGCGAACTCGACGCCTTTGGATTTCAACACTTTGGATGTCGCCACTACATCGTCACACCAGAAAGTTAGCGGCTGAAAACTACCGATCCGGTTCTCATGACCTTCTGGCGTAAACAGAGCCAGCTTCGATTCCGCGCCGGGAATGAGAAGCTCAATCCAGCGCTGCTTGGGAGTGAACGGTTGGTCCGTAAGAACTTTGAATCCCAATTTCTCTGTATAAAACTTCAGTGCGGCGTCCTGATTGCGAACAGGAATACTGGCGACGCTGATTCCACGAATCATGTGGTTCCCCCTCGTGAAACGCAGCCTAACTTGCACGGCCCGGCTGTTGCAATCAGCCAGGGACTGCTATAGTAATAGTTGGTATAGGAATGATCTCTGTGGATGACTACGTCATCGACGTCTTGATGCGCGATTTGGTCGCTCATGATCGCCGGCCCGTCAGTTTCTTGGTGTACCTGTGGCTTGCGAGGGAACAACAGCGTGGCGCCCGAGCCGTTCAGGTAAGTTATCGAGAGATGGCGGAATCCGTCGGCGTCTCCAAAAGTTCCGCACAAGCAGCCGTGAATTGGCTCGTGAGACGCAAACTGGTTACGGTCACGAAGAAAACTTCGACGGCGATTCCTTGTTACACGGTACTGCGTCCCTGGACTACGGGCGGACAACGCTCGCGGTCGGCTTCAAGCACACTCTAAGTATCCGCTTGTATTCAATGGATTGTTGAAACGTAATCCCTTAATTCGTGGTGGAAAATGGCAGAGTCCAAGGCATGATCTACCGGGAAGCGATGACATCCGACGTACCCGCTCTCGCGCGCATCCGCGCCGCCGAATGGGAGACACAAGACTACTGGCAGCGCCGCATCACTGGATATCTCAATGGAACACTTCATCCGCAACAGTCTCTTCCGCCGCGAGTACTTTACGTTGCCCTTGACGGTGTCGCGACCGTCGGCTTCATCGCTGGCCATCTAACCCGGCGATTCGACTGCGACGGCGAACTCGAATGGATCAACATCGTTCCCGACCACCGCGGCACTGGCATCGCCGCGGTGCTGCTGCGACTCCTTGCCACTTGGTTTCAGCAACAGAATGCGTTGCGAGTCTGCGTCGACCCCGATGAACAGGCCCGCGCCTTCTATGCACGCCATGGCGCAATCGCTCTAAATAAACACTGGATGGTCTGGACGGACATCAGCAAGCTTGCTGCCAGTGCCACGGATTGAGATGAGGCCCATGCTATAAATTCATTATCCGTGAACTCGAAGTACAAATCGCGCCAGCCTCAACGACACACCCGAGGCCACCCGGTTGGTTCTTGATTCTTGGCGCAGTGCTTACACTGATGCAGCGGCCACCAAACATCCAGACTGAACGCCTGGTCCTCGTCGCGCTGTTGCCGGAGGACATCGAAGCGCTCATCGCTGGTAACGTGGAGCGCATTTCGCTCATGACTGGTTTTTCATTCCACCCAAACAAGAGTCATTAGTCCCGTCACGCAAGCCCGCAAGACCTGGGTCCAGCTGGACCTCGATACGCAAACAATATGCCTGCTGGGACGAGAGGCGGCGGTTTTCCACACTGCGGCTTTCATTATCGCCGGCAGTTTGTATTGATTCTGCTGGGGTTGCACAATTCGGATTTCTTGTCACGACCATTTTTCCCTGCCAAAGTTCAGCAAGAGTGCAGCAAGTGAAATTAATGAACTGTGCCAAGCTGTTGGAAACACTCGCCGGAGAGGTGGCTGAGTGGTTTAAAGCACCGGTTTGCTAATTCACCCTGACCTGTTCGTACAGACCGATTTTTATTTGTTTTGTTAGCGTTACAGCCTTCCCAATTGCACTGGAAGCTCTCATTTGCAGTCTATTGTTCAGCAAATGTTCAGCAAAAGACTATGCCCTTTCCCTCATTCTGACGGGCGGAATCAGCATTTATTTCCGGGTTGCCAACCATCCAGTAGAATTCCCCACCAAATTCAATCAACACAACGCGTTTGTCGGTACTGATCCGACGAAGTGCCCGCAACTTCCGAGTGACCCGTCATCCGACCGGAATTGCGGATTCGACTGTTGCCGAGTCTCTGGTCA
>QHZR01000144.1 GCA_003224755.1 Acidobacteriota bacterium | reverse complement strand
GCGGATGCGGTCTTTGGTGAAACCGCGGCGTTCGAGGCCGGTGGCGTTCAGTCCGTAGGCATGGGTGTCGCGGGCGGCAACGGTTTTGGAAAAAGGAAGCACGTCGCGGGTGATGGTGGTGCCGCCTCCGACAAATGAATGCGCGCCAATGCGAACAAAATGGTGCACCGGACAAAGCGCGCCCACCGTGGCCCATTCTTCGACGATGACATGGCCTCCCAAAGTTGCGGCGTTGGCCAGGATGACGTGGTCGCTGATTACGCAGTCGTGGGCAACGTGGGAGTAGGCCATGATCAACGCATGATTGCCGATGCGGGTCAGGCCTCCGCCCTTTCCGGTGCCGCGATTGATGGTGACGAACTCGCGTATGGTGTTGTCGTCGCCGATTTCGAGGCGGGTTGGTTCGTTCTTATAGCTCAGGTCTTGCGGGACCAGTCCGATTGACGAAAATGGGAAGAAGCGATTGCGGGCGCCAATTTTTGTGGGTCCTTCGACGGCAACATGTGAGATGAGTTCGCATGCTTCGCCCAGTTCGACATTAGGACCGACGGTGCAATACGGGCCGATTTTGCAAGAGGGATCAATTCTTGCGTTCAAATCGAGGATGGCTGTGGGGTGGACGTTCATCGCAACAGAGTCTCGCAAACGTGGGGACAGCCGCCCTCGGCTGTCCTCTGGGCCGCAGGCCCAGCTTTAGTCTGCAACTCTAAATCAAAAGGCTTGTCGAGCTTCGCTCGACCGGACAGCCCCTTCGACTTTCGCTCAGGGCAGGCTATGGGCGGCTGTCCCCACGCAGTCATGCAGGGGCGGCTATCGCCACGCAGATTACTCTGGTTCAGACTGTTGAGCCGAGCTCCGTCCGCGTGCCCGGTCCACCAATTGGCATGTCACGATCGCCTCCGCCACCCGCTTTTCGCCGACATAGGCGATTCCCTCCATCCGGACAGCGGACCTACCGGAATTTTCACGCCAAGCTTTAACTTCAACTTCAATCCGCAACTGGTCTCCGGGAACCACCGGCCGTCGAAAACGCGCCCGTTCGATTCCGGTGAACACCATCAACTTATGCTCACGATCTGGAATCTCGGTCAGCAGCAACGCTCCGCCCGCCTGCGCAATCGCTTCCACGATCAGTACGCCAGGCATGATCGGCAGCCCGGGAAAATGTCCGGCAAAAAATGGCTCGTTAATCGTAACGTTCTTGATCGCCACAATCCGCTTCTTGCGCTCGAGGTCAATCACCCGGTCAATCAACAGAAAAGGGTACCGGTGCGGCAGGATGCGCAAAATGTCCTGAATATCGAGCTTGATGTGCTCTTGCGGGGGAGCTTCGGTAGCAACTTGCGAGATCTCTGTCATTCTGTTTCGTAGCCGGAAATTATACTTCATCGCCTTGGACGCCTGACTCTCGAAAAAACAATAGCTTACGGGCATAACCTTCGTGTACCTTAGTGTCCTTTGTGGTTTCTAGCGGTTCTGACGCAAACCGTAGAGACGCGAAGGCATACGAAGGAAACCCGTCAACCAAACCATGAACGTGCGCGAACCCGCTGACCAACTGGGCTATTTCCAGAAACGCCAAAAAGAGATCGTCGAGACTATTCGCCAGTTGGTCGAACTCGAATCTCCCAGTGACGTCAAACAGTCCGTGGATCGCGTCGGCACGGTACTGGCGTCACGGTTCAGCGAACTCGGTGGCAAGATCAAATTTCATCCCGCTGAAAAATTCGGCAAGCATTTGCAGATTGATTTTCGTCCCCGCGGCAACAAGATCAAGCCCGTGCTCCTGCTTGGCCACATGGACACGGTCTATCCCATCGGAACCATTTCCAAAATGCCATGCCGCGTTTCTAAAGGCCGCGTCTGGGGCCCGGGCGTGCTCGACATGAAAGCGGGCATTGCGCTGGCGCTACATGTGATCGAGGCAATGCTCGAATGGAACAATGGGAAGCTCACCCGCCCGGTGACGCTGCTGCTGGTGTCCGATGAAGAAGTTGGAAGTGCATCGTCGCGTGCGATCACCGAAAAACTCGCTGGCGATGCGGCTGCCGTCTTGGTGCTTGAGCCTGCTTACGGATTGCATGGCGCGGTCAAGACAGCGCGCAAGGGCGTGGGCGAATACACGCTCCAGGTCACCGGAGTCGCTGCACACTCCGGCCTTGATTTCGAAAAGGGTCAAAACGCAGTTATCGAGCTTGCACATCAGGTCCTTGAAATATCGAAGCTGGTGGATCCAAAAAGCGGCGTGACTCTCAATGTCGGGAAAATCAGCGGCGGCACACGGGTGAACGTGGTTCCCGCAACCGCCAAGGCGACCATTGACGTCCGAGTTGCCTCTGCGAAAGACGGCACCGAGATTGACCGCAAACTGCGCGCGCTGAAACCATTCAACCCGCATTGTTCAGTCTCAATCTCCGGAAAGATGAACCGGCCCCCCCTGGAACGCACGGACGCAGTTGCGGGCCTCTACCTCAAAGCGCGTGACCTTGCGCAAGGGCTTGGGTGGGACCTCGCGGAGGCCGCAGTAGGTGGAGGCTCCGACGGCAATTTCACAGCATCCCTGGGAATTCCAACTTTGGACGGCCTGGGAGCAGTCGGTGAAGGCGCTCACGCCGAGCACGAATCGGTTGTCATATCTGAGCTTCCGCGCCGAGCGGCATTGCTGGCCGGGTTGATCCAAATGGTGTAGGCGCCAAATATCCCAGCACGTGGACAGCCGCCCTGGGCTGTCCTGGCGAGCTTGCTCGCCAACCCCCAACCGAATTAGCAGCCACGAAGAATAGCTTCTAAACGCTAAGCAGGGACTCCAAAATATACTGATTTTATTATCGCGCCTCCGCGTTGATCCGCAAAATCCGCGGGGGTTTTGACCTTAATTCGCGCCTGGCTTTGACTCTCTCAAGCCACTAGCCTAGAATTTCCACAGACACGCGCAGGCCCACCTGCAGGAGGCCCCATGGAACTATTTTCGCCGACACACTTACTGCTGATCTTCGGCATCGCTCTCCTCCTGTTTGGGCCGAGCAAATTCGCCGCATTGGGCAAGGGCCTGGGTGAGGGCATCCGCAACTTCAAGTCAGAAATGAAAAAGGACGGCGGCGAAGAGCAGAAGAAATCCTAACCAGCCACTCCGTGCTCGCGGAGCATTCGCAAGAGCAAGTCTACTGACAGTCCCACCACGTTATTGTAATCGCCTTCAATTTTCGAAATCCAACGCGAGGCCAATCCCTGAATCGCGTAGGCGCCGGCCTTTTCCATCGGCTCGCCTGATGCAACATAGCTTCTGATTTCCGCTTCGCTGAGCTCCGAGAAATGGACGGCGGTCGTCTCTGACCGTACATCCTCGAACCCATCACTCAACAGACAGACCCCGGTAATTACGGAATGCTGGCGGCCCGAAAGCAGTTTCAACATGCGCGCGGCGTCATCGCCATCGCGAGGTTTCCCGAGGACTTCATCCTGTACGACGACGATCGTGTCCGCTCCCAAAACAATGGTTGCCCCACCCTTCTGCGCTTTTTGCAGAGGGTGGGCAGATTCGGCGTCATCCCAGATGGCCCTCGCCTTTTCCCTTGCCATATGCTCGGCAAACTCTTTCGGAGATTCAGAAGGCAAGCGGATTTCCGTAATATTCGCGGGTTGTGCTACGAACTGAATTCCCGCACTCCTTAACAATTCCTGTCTTCTGGGGGAGGCCGAGGCGAGCACAAGAGTCATAAGAGGCTCACGCTCCCAGCACGACGTTGTCGATCAATCGCGTCTTGCCCACAAACCCAGCTACCGCGACCAGAGTTATTCCCTCGACTCGGGATTGTGGTTCGAGCGTATCCGGATCCACGACCTCGAAATAATCCAGGCGTACTCCAGCTTCGGCCGCGAATTCCCGTCTGGCAGCTTCAATTAATTTCGCGGAGTCTCGCTCTTTGCTTCCGAACAATTTCTGCACCCGCATCAGCGACCGATGCAATACCAATGCCGATTTCCTTTCCTCGGCGCCGAGGTAGGCATTACGCGAACTCAACGCCAGGCCGTCGGGCTCGCGCACAATCGGACAAACTTCGACCGAGACCGACATGTTTAGGTCCCGTACCATGTGCCGGATGATGGCATGCTGCGCCGCATCTTTCTGCCCGAAAAAAGCGAAGTCCGGCTCAATGATGTGAAACAGTTTCGCAACAACTGTCGTCACGCCGCAAAAATGTCCGGGCCGCGACTTGCCGCAAAGGCGATCACTCAATCCGTCGACCGTTACCCGTGTGACCAACCCAGCGGGATACATCTCCTGAACCGAAGGTGCGAATACCAGCTCAACACCTTCCCGTTCGAGAATTGCGCAGTCATCCTCCAGGTTCCGCGGATACCGAGCGAAGTCTTCATTCGGGCCGAACTGCGTAGGGTTCACAAAAATGGATGCGGCGACCACCTCTGAGTCCAGCATGCAGCGCTCCCATAGTCGGCACCAGACCGAGGCGCTTGCCGCCCGATTTCGCTGAACGGCAGAGCGAGCGCATTTCCGAAATGGTGGTTACGAGCTTCATAAATTGCTTTGAGAAGGGCACGACTTCAGCCGACCGATGACCGCATCCCATGCTCACGTGGGACAGGCGGCTCGCCTGTCTAGCCCAGTCTGCAAATGTACTCTTTCACCTTCATGAAGTCGGCAGCAGCTCCGGGTCAGGCATGCTTTGCCCCACGGTCAAATCAAACACCTGAATGTTGTTGCCGAAATAATGCGGCGATATGTGGAACTCAGGGAAATTCGCCAGCTCGAACGCGAGATACGTGGACCATCCCATCTGGGTTATGCAAACCTTCTCTCCGCGACGGAGTTTGTATGCTCCGGCCATCGCTTGCCACTGATCGTAGAAATTTCTGGGAGTAAAAAGAAACGTCGATGCCGGCACAATAACTTTGTGTCCGCCGCATTCGAAGCTGATGAATCCTGCCATCTTTCGGTCTTGTTCAACCGGACGTTGATCGCATAGATAGTGCCCAACCGACAAGCTGGTCTGGTAGTCCGTGAAGATTGGCTGTTCGGCGGGCAACCGGCGCAAAGTTTCTATCGCAGCCGTCATGTTTGCCTGGCGCTGGCTCTCTGCCGACATATACGGCAGGCGCTTCGACGGAAATAAATTGCAGACGAGCGATACCAGCAACGCAACCAGAATTCCCAATGCGATACGATTCTTCACGAGACGTGCCAACGCCACGCCAACTCCCGCCAGCGCGAAAGGCATCAGGAACGACGAATGCCGCGTCCCGCCGTATGGGTACGCCCGCATCAGCGCCGCCGCGCAGTTGAAGACAAAAGGCAGCAACAACAGTATGCCGGTGTAGGGTGGCCTGGGTGCCCCAGGTTTCGCGATGTTCGAAACCTGGGTATTTTTTCGAACGTGTCCCCGGAGAATCATCACCACCCCAACTACGAACAGCACGAACGCCAAATCTCCAACCACCGACTGCCGAAATACGTACTGAAATACTCCCCCTGTGCGCGCGAACACAAACAGAAATGGATTGATTTTTCCAGGAATTAAATACGAGTTGCCCAGATAATCGCCGCCCATCCATCCTTTCGTTGCGTTCGTCCCCCCATACGCCTGCCCCAGCCGCGAAATCTGCGTCACATACAGCCAATAGCAGATACCAACACCTACAACCTGCCCGAGTTCCCAAACCGCAACGATCTTTAGCGGCGTGCGTTGTTCGAGCATGCGCAAAATCGCATACACGCCAAGCACCGCCGCAAACAGGAATGCCGAGAAATGCGAGAAGAGGGCAAACCACAGAAATACTCCTGAAGCGAGCATCGAGATTGCCGAATTTTCACGAACTGCGCGCTCCAGGAAATACGCCGATCCCATCGCGAACGCCAGCAGCAGCGCATATTGTCGGACCTCGGTCGAGAGGTCGATCGAAGAAGGCAGGAACACAATAAACGCGAACGCGATCCAAACCACGCTCTGTTCAAACAAGAGCGATAGCCAGCGGTACGCGAACCAGCAAAACGCCGTGCCCGCCAGAATGGAAGGCAGACGCAGCATGAGTTCCGAAGTCCCCAGCCCGCGCCAGACGCGAAGCAAGAAAATCAGCAGCGGCGGATGCGACACGTTCAGGCTCGAGCGATACGTTTCCCACCATGTCGTCTTGTTGGCGACGAAAAAGTGAAGTGCCTCGTCCGGATTGAGATAGGTTCCGCTCGCGTGCCAAATCCGTACGATCAGGCCCAGGCCGAGAATCGAATACATCCACAGATTCGGACGCTGCCGAATAGAAGTATCCAGCAACATTAAAACGGTGCGAATCCCAGCTTGAGGCTTGGCGGCAGTTTGCTCAATCGTCGTCATCGTTGTTGCTGAGATGAGACATAGCCATCATGTCTCTACGAACAGAGCATACCGTATGACGCGGTCCCCCACTTCCCGCGCTTTTCGAGAAGTGGCGCTTTTCCCGTCCCCTTTTCTTGACGCTATCCGGCCCCGCCATTTATTCTAAGTCTAGCTCCCTGGAGTACTTACGCCTTCTGTCGTGCTTCCGCGGCCTGCGCGGTACCAGTTGGGATGCGGAGGTCCTAAATGCTTATCGAAATCCAAGAATTGGAAACCCATGCGATTGATTTCGACGAGCGAATTGCCCCCGGGATCATAGATTTCGGTACTGACATCCGCCAAAGCGGGGATCTAAATAGCGTTGGGCGGGCTGAGTTGGTGCGTGAGCATCATGGTAAGCACAAGCTTATCAATGACATCCGGGTAACTGGCGATCTGCGCACACGCCTGGAAATGGCTTGTGCAAGGTGCCTGGATCCGATCTCGCATGTCGTCACCCGAAAATTCGACTTGCTGTACCGTCCGCAGGGCAGCGACGCAGGCAGGGAAGAAATGTCGGTAACCGCGGCCGAAGCCGAAGTCGGATATTATCAGGGAGAAGGCGTGCTGCTCGAAGACGTTCTGCGGGAGCAGGTCTTGTTGGCGGCGCCGTTAAAGGCGATCTGTCGCGAGGATTGCCGCGGCTTGTGTCCGCATTGCGGCCGCAATCTGAATCTGGAACAATGCACCTGCGCCGAGCCGATTGAAGATCCGCGCTGGGAAGCGCTCAAGGGACTTAGAGAGAAGCTGGACAGCAAGTGATCGGTGGCCAGTGGCCGGTTGTCAGTATTTAACTGACCACCAACCACTGACAACCGACCACCTTTTTTACGGAAAGGATTTTCCATGCCTAATCCAAAACGCCGGCACTCGAAGCAGCGTACTGCGACCCGGCGCGCCCACGATGCCCTGACTGCGCGTTCACTATCTGAATGCCCTAACTGTCACGAGCGTAAATTACCGCATCGTGCCTGCCCCAAGTGCGGCTACTATAAGGGGCGAGAAGTATTCGAAGTCGAGGAATCCAAGTAAACATCCATGCCTGGCGTCATAGCCCTGGACGCAATGGGTTCCGACCGCGCTCCTAAGCCTGAGATCGAAGGCGCAATTCAGGCGGCGCGGCGATTTGGTATTCCCGTCGCTCTCGTTGGTTCAGAGGAAACGCTTCGGGCAGAAATGTCCCGGCACCCGTTCTCGCGTTCCCTGCCGATTTCCATCATCCATGCCAGCGAAGTTATCACCATGGATGACAAGGCCGTGCAGGCGGTGCGCGCCAAGCGTGATTCCTCCATGCGAGTGGGTCTGCGCCTGGTTCGCGAAGGACGGGCGGCAGCGTTTATAAGCGCCGGCAACACCGGGGCTGCGATGGCGACCGCAAAAATGGTCCTGGGTGGACTGCCTAGTGTAGATCGCCCCGCTCTGGTCGCCATTATGCCTACTTCGATCGGCACGGTCTCGACCTTGCTCGACGTGGGTGCCAATGTTGATTGCAAGCCGCACAACCTTGAGCAATTCGCGATGATGGGCGAAATCTATTTCCGCAGTATGTTTAATGTTGCCCGTCCTCGGGTATCGGCGAAGAAGAGGGAAAGGGAAATGAACTGACTCGCGAGTCCTTCCTACTTCTGAAGCAGCTTCCGCTGAATTTTGTCGGTAACGTCGAAGGCCGGGATATTTACAGCGGCAAAGTCGACGTGATCGTGACCGACGGTTTCATCGGAAACGTCGCGCTCAAAACTTCCGAAGGCGTTGCCAATCTGGTGCGCGCCACATTAAAGGAGACTCTCGCGGCGACCATCACGCGCCAAGTCGGTTACCTGCTCTCGCGAAGTGCATTTTCGGATTTCAAGAAGCGGATTGATCACACCGAATACGGCGGCGCGCCATTACTCGGAGTCAAAGGCGCATGCTTTGTCACGCACGGTTCGTCCAACGTGAATGCAATCAAAAACGCAATTCGCGTCGCAGCCGATTTTGTGGACCGCAATATCACGTCCAATATCGAGACCGAGATGGCCGCTCTGCGTCCCGCCGCGGCGGTGACCCCGTAATAGCTTCTTCCACTAGACAGTCAAAGACGTGATTTTCACGTTGTATGAATTGGACGGCGCACGGCCGAAGTGTCGCAGCCATATACGCCCCAGGTTTGTGCCGGCGTGATCGGATGCAACCCCGTTGACATCTTAATCTCCGCCTGAGCTTGTCTACTTCGGCCCGGAGGGCGTAACATGCCGAAAAATACTCGACAACCAGCTTCATCCGCAGGCTGGTTCAATCATTTTGCGGTAACAGCTTCGCCCATCGTGGGCTCGCCTTACGCATTCCTGTTTGCGATCACTTCCGTGCTGGTGTGGTTCGCTGCAGGCCAGTATTTCAAATGGTCGAACGCGTGGCAGCTGGTGATCAACAGCCTTACTAACATAGCGACGTATCTCGTGGTGTTCCTGATCCAGAACTCGCAGAACCGTGATTCGGAAGCGATCAACCTGAAGCTGAACGAGTTGATCGCTGCCGATCGCTCGGCCTCAAATGAGCTGATAAATGTGGAGGAACTAAGCGACTCCGATTGGATGAGCTATTTCAGAGGTACGAGCGAATCCGTAATGAACGGGAGCGTCGTAGGAAGTAACGAACGCGCGGTTGGCAGCTCTGAAAACGAGAGCTGCGGGTCTTTCCATGAGTAGCGGAACGAGTTCCGGAGCCATGCAAATTGATGCAAGTCCGTTCAGATTCAAAGTAAAATCCACAGGTGACTTCACCGATTGCATTCCTTTTTCCCGGCCAGGGCTCGCAATACGTCGGCATGGGCAAGGACTTCTCCGAGAAATATCCAATCGCTCGCCAGACCTTCGAAGAAGTCGACGAGGCGCTCGGCATCAAGCTTTCCGAACTCTGCTTTGAGGGACCGGAAGATCAATTACGCCTCACTGAAAACACTCAGCCCGCCATTCTCACTGTCTCGGTCGCGGCTTGGCGCGTGCTCAACGAGAAAGGAATCAAACCTGCTTTCGTTGCCGGCCATAGTCTCGGCGAATATTCCGCGCATGTTGCTGCCGACACGATCTCGTTCGCCGATGCTGTCCGCGTCGTTCGCAATCGCGGAAGATACATGCAGGAAGCTGTGCCCGTCGGCACCGGCTCCATGGCGGCAATTCTAGGCATGAGCCCTGACGCAGTAAGTACCGTCTGTTCCGATGCCGCTCAAGGAGAAGTCTGCGAAGCGGCCAACATCAATTCTTCTGAGCAGATCGTAATTTCTGGCCACCTCGCGGCCGTAGAGCGTGCCGTGAAGCTTGCCGACGAACGCGGCGCCAAGCGCGCCAAAGTACTTCCTGTCAGCGCGCCATTCCATTGCTCGCTGATGAAGCCGGCGCAGGAGAGGCTTGCTCATGACCTTCAGGTCTTGACATTCTCCATCCCTAAGCTTCCGGTCATCTGTAACGTTGATGCTGCGGCAGTGACCGCCGCAGATGTCGCGCGCGAAGCCCTGGCCCGGCAAGTCACCGGGTCTGTGAAATGGAACCAGTCCATGCAATGGCTCATTACGCAGCGCGTTCAGACGTTCATTGAAGTCGGACCCGGCAAGGTCCTTTGCGGCCTGATGCGCCAGATCGACCGCTCGAAGAAGTGCTTGAACGTTGAAGATGAAGCGTCGCTGCGCAAGACTCTGGGCTATCTAAACACCACCTCTACGTAGAGACGGTGCAAGCAACGTCTCTACATTTTTCACTCCGTCATCCATCCCCACCAGTTTCCGCAATCGATTTCATCCGGAGAGAAGTGCAGCGTCTTGTCGGATTTGTCCACCCAAACGTATCCGTGTTTGGTGCGCCCGTTGACCGTTGTCTGAATGATGACTCCGCTACCGCTGGAATACGAACAGTCAATTGCGTACGATTTGATGAGTCCCCACTCGCCCGATGGGCCCCAGTCCTGATCAAATTCACCATAGCTGTATTTCGAATACTTGTCCGGGTGCTGCCTCCAGGCCGGGTCTTGGTTCCATATCCCAAACGCGGCTTCAAGGTCCTGCCGTTGCAGTGCCGCGAAAAATTTGTCTGCGACACGCCGCTCTGGATAATTTCGCAGGTGAAAGCCCACCCACGCAAGAAATAAGGCGGCGATAATTGCGGCAATAAGTATGCCTCTGCGGCGGCGGTCGCGTGACTCGTCGTACTGCTGCGCGTCGAGCAATGTCATGACGTACTTAGCATAATGGAAGCCGGGACAGAAGAAAAAGTTCCAGAAATGTGGTTGACTCCTCCTATCTTCTATTTCCATGACTGTCATCCCGAACTCGCATGCCGAAGGCGGGCGCGCGAGGGACCTTACGATACGAATGCAGCAGCATGGCAGTAAACAGAAGGGACCGTGCCGCAGGGGGCAAAGTGTACTTCATGCCGCGATTGTGATCTGAAGTGCCACCGGGGCCATGCACGCGCATCGTAGGATCCCTCTTCCGCCCTCCTGTCGAGGGCGGATTCGGGATGACAGCCAATTTTGCAAAAAAAGAAGATTTGATCGTCCGGACGTCACAACGTCCTTTTGAACAGCGGCACCGCAATCGAGAACGTCACAATCGCAAAGACCGAAAGATAAACCATGTCCGGCCAGATCGCCATGACCCCTGTCTCTTTCAGCAGCAGAGATTTGAATCCGTGCACCGCAAATGTGAACGGGTCAACGGCGGCAATCGCCCGCAGCCACTTCGGGAAGGCCTGAATGGGATAAACCGAGCCGCTGGGAAAGAACAGCAGAGTATTCAGAATTCCGAAGATTGCCCGGGGTACCAGCGGATCCTCAACCCTCACCATCAGCAGAAACATCATGGTGTTAAATGCCAGGGAGGTTAGCAAGATCATCAGCGCCAGGCCCACCATTGTGGCCGGATTGAAAATCGTCCCCACGCCAGCCAGCAGTGATCCAATCGCGGTAATCACGATTCCTGTCATCACTGCCTTGATGGCGCCCGCCGCATTCAGACCAAGCACCAGTTCAGCTTTCGTGATCGGCGTCACCAGGTAGCCTTCGTGAACGCCGCGCGCCTTGTCATCAATGTAGAGCATGCCGCCGCCGATCATCACGGATACGAACATCGCCAGCGCAATCGAGCCCGGCAGCAGATACTTCATATACTCGATGTAGGGATACATCTCCACAATTTGCAGCACCGTTTGCTGCAGGATCCGCGGCTCTACGGTTGGATTATTCAGAGACGTAGTGATGTCCGTCAGCTCGCTCTCGAGCGTCGAAGTCATGAAGTTGTCGCTGTTGTCTACGATTAACCCGATTCGCGGCTGGTCCTTCTCGTAAACGCGACGTGAGTATTGCGGAGGAATAATGACCGCTCCCTGAATTTTTCCGTCGCGCACATCCTGCTTAGCCTGCTGCTCACTGTCGTAGTAGATCGGCTCGAAAGTCCGCATGTTCGCGCGAACGGAGTCGAACGCTTCACGGATCTTCAGGGATTGTGTTCCGCCGTCTTCGTCAACCAGCCCTAGTTTGGCGTCGCGAATCTTCCCGCCAAATGCATTGCCCAGGATAATCAGCTGCACGAGCGGAAACACCATCGCCACCAGCATCAGCGCCGGAGATCGGAAGAATTTCCGCATTTCACGTTCGACAATTGCCATCATTCGATTCATGGCTGCATCCCTGGTCTGGACGGCATGGTGAATCCATAGGCTTTGACGAGTTCGTCACGCAACTGCCGTCCGGTGTAATGGACGAACACGTCATCCAATGTTGTGTTCTGAACCGAAAGAGACTTCACGCGCACGCCCGCGTGGACGGCGGCCTCTACTAGGTCGGTAGTCGCGCGCGATCCATCGCTGGTCAGAATGCGATACATGCCGGCGCCTTCGTGTTGGACAGAGGTCACGCCGGTCAGCTTGTGCAACATTTGTTCCCAATCCGCGGGCGCACTTTCGAATTGCGCTTCGATCACGTTTGACCCCGGCACGCTCGCCTTGAGCGCGGGAGGCGTGTCGAGCGCAACCAGCTTTCCGTGGTCAACAATTGCAATGCGGTCGCACAGCCGGTCAGCCTCGTCCATGTAGTGCGTGGTGATCAGAATCGTGAGCTGCCGCTGGTTCTTGATATTGGTCAGCATCTCCCAGACCGCAACGCGCGAAACTGGATCGAGCCCGGTCGTCGGCTCATCGAGAAAGAAAATCTTGGGACTATGCACCAGCCCGCGCGCGATTTCCAACCGACGTCGCATGCCTCCTGAAAGCGTCTTTGTTTGTGCGCCACGCCATTTTGTCAGGTCAACCAGCTCCAGCAGTTCGTCAATCGCCTTCTTTCTTTTGGCCGTGGGTACGTCATAAAGCTTGGCATAAATGCTCATGTTCTCTTCGACTGTGAGATCAATATCGCTGGTGAGCGCCTGCGGAATTACGCCAATAGTCCGCCGCGCATCGTCGGGATCGGTGCGCACGTCATATCCCGAAATCCTGGCAACACCTGAAGTGATGGGAATGAGGGTTGTCATCATCCGAATCAACGTGGATTTGCCCGCCCCATTCGGTCCCAGCAGACCGAATATTTCGCCTTCCTTCACCAAGAACGAAACATCGTCTACCGCGGTGAACTCGCCAAATTTCTTGACGATGTGGTCAACTTCAATGGCTTTCCCGGATCCATTCGCTGAACTAGGTGCCCCACTTCTCGCGACTTTCGAGAAGTGGAGATTTTGCAAACCCCGGTCTGAAGGGCTTTCAAAGTTGGAAACCATCACTGCGCTCCCTCAACTGTTCCCGACGAATTGCCCTTCAACTGCGCCTGTGAGACCAGCACGTCAGCCGTCATTCCCGGCACGTAGGCGCCCTTGGGATTATCCAAGCGGACTTTCAAAACAATCGTCCGGATATCGCGCTTGCTGCGGCTCACGTCACGCTGGGTAGCAAAATCAGCTTCCGCAGATTTGAAAAATACTTTTCCAGAAGTCTGCGTCCCACCCGGCATTCGCACTCGCAGCGTGTCCCCAAGTCCGATATGATCGGCCTGCGTTTCAGGAATCGCCGCGCGCACCCACGTGTCCGTAAAATCCACAATCGTGACAATCGGACTACCCGGGTTCAGATACTCGCCTTCGCGCGCCGCACGAACTGAAACTGTGCCCGTCACAGGCGCGTAGATCTTCGTGTATCCCAGCCGGACTTCGGCTTCTTTCAGTTGCGCCTCCGCGTTCAGAAGCTGCCCACGGGTTGCTGTGACTGTGCTTGCTGCCGCGTGGGCCTGGTGCGTGTTGGCCACAGCAGTATTCAGATCCGCTTGCGCTGCCGTGACTTGCTGCTGCAATGACTGCACCGTTGCCTGCTGTGCTTTCAAATTCATTTCTGCCTGTACACGTTCTTGGTCCGAAACCACTCCTTGCTGCGCCAGCTCGATGGAGCGGCGGCTGTCGCTTTCGGTCCGCGTCAACATTGCCTCTGCCTGCACCAACTGCGCCCGCGCCGCTTCCAAGCGTGCCTGCGCGTTGGCAACGCTGCTTGTCGTCGATCCCTGAGTGGCCGCGCTCGTCGCTTGAGTTGCCGAAACCTGCGAACGCAGGCTGTCAATGGTCGCAGCCGCAGCGCGGGCCTGCGCCTCGAGCTCTGAAGGATCGAGCGATGCGATCAAGTCGCCCTGCTTCACCTTGGTGCCTTCATCCACCAACAGCTTCGCAATGCGTCCTCCGACCTGTGAGCTCACTACTACCTGATTTGCGTCCACCGTGCCAATCAGGTCCAGGTCGGAGCCGCGCGGAGTCGTCGTCAGATAGAACACTAGGGCGATCAAGAATAGAATTCCCAGTAGGATGAACACCTTGTTTCGAGCGTTCATTTAGGCTCTCCCTTGCTCGGCATGAACAGAGCCGTCGAGATGAAGTCCACCACAGCGGCGCGGCGATCCGCCAGGATCTCAGGCGACGTGGGATCTGCGCCGGTCATGACTTTCATAATGGGTGCCGTGATGAAGTAAAAGACGATCACTGAAACCATGGAAGGAATAAAATGCACCGGATTCACCGGGCGAAAATCTCCAGACCTCTCCCCTTCCTTGAGCAGGGCTGCTATGGTGACGAAAATGGGCTGAAAATATTGTTTAGCGACCCGCTGAAGCCGCGAAGGGTCGCGTCCGGCGCGCAGGAACTCCGCATGCACGATCCGGGGATAGATCGGATTCGAGGCGATGTAGTCAAAGTGCGCACACACGTACGCGGCCAATCTCTCTCGCGGAGGCAAGTCCTGAGAGAGAGCATTCTGAATTGCGGCCCGCACTCCGCTGAACACGTCATCGAGGACAGCCTGATACAGCGCCTCTTTATCTTTGAAGTAGTAATAGAGCAGGGCCTTGTTCACTCCAGCCGAACGCGCAATCGCGTCCGTGCGCGCCCCAGGCAAGCCTTCCCGTGCAAATTCCCGCACGGCGGCCTTCAGAATCGCAGCGCGGCTCTGTTCGGGCCTTCCGCGTGTTCCCAGCCGAATTTCTTTCGTGCTAGTCATAATTAACTAACTGGTTAGTTATATTGCAAACGGCTCATACTGTCAAATAAGAGACAAGCACTGGGCTCCTCGTCAACCGTGGAAGAGCGAGCCATTCATGGCCGCGTTGGGTTCGGAACGGAATGGATGCAAGCTTCAGCTTGCCACACGCAAGGGAACTTAATTCGATCTGCTAACGTCCGCCAGCGATAGACGGCACCAGCAGCACCTCGTCTCCGTCCTGAAACGCGTAGGTCGCGCCGCCGAGGAAACGAATGTCCTCTTCGTTCACATAGACATTCAGGAATCGCCGGATCTGGCCGTTGTCGTCGCGCAGGTGAGGCTTTAGGGAGGGAAACTTCTGATCGAGATCAGCGAACAGTTCGTCCAGGGTCGCCGCCGAGCACGTTACCTTCGACGTACCGCCGGTATGGCGCCGCAAGGCTGAGGGAATTTGGACTGTGATATTCATAACAAACTGTCTTCCTGAGCGAAGATGAATCATTCGCTTGCGAATGATTCATCGCAGTCGAAGGACCCCTTGTAACTCAAACCCAATCGCGACGCGTCAGGGATTCCTTCCGCGCCTTGGCGAGAATGCATTTCGAAGTCATTTCTCAGTCTCGGCATCATCAGGGTCCTTCGCCTCCATAAGAACTTCGCGTGCGAAGTTCTTACTCCGCTTGATTGCATAACGACGTTGGCTCGGTGCAGCGAGTAAAGTTGGTTTGCAAGCAAACAGACCAAGGTTCGAGAAGGAGCCAAGGTCATGCTGATTATAGGCTGTGATTTTCATCCGGGTTTTCAGCAGGTAGCGATCTTTGACAAGCAAACAGGAGAAGTCCAGGAAAAGCGGCTGCGGCATCGCAACGAAGCCGAGCAGTTTTACGGTTCGCTGGGCGCGCCGGTGCGGGTGGGGATGGAGGCATGCGGGCACGAGCTGTGGCTGGGGGATGCTGCCAAGATCCGCGCCGGAGTGGTGCGCAAGCAGAAAACCGACCGGCGCGACGCGGAACAGATTCTGCGCTTGCTGATCGAAGACCGCTTCCCCAAGATCTGGACACCCAGCCTGACCGAGCGCGACGCGCGGCAATTGCTGGTGCAACCGTCACAAGCAGGTAGTGCGGCGGACGCAGGTGAAAAACCAATTGCAGGCGATGGCGCGCGCTCACGGGGTGCAGAAGAAATGGAAGCTGTGGACGGAGGCCGGACGCGCGCAGCTGGAGCAAATCGAACTGCTGCCCTACGCTGCCGAGCGACGCCGGCATCTGCTGCAAACCCTCGATCAGCTGCAAGTGGAGATCGAAGGCTTGAACCAGCGAGTGAAAGCCGAAGCCCGGCAACGGCCGCAAGCGCTGGCCCTGGTGCTGACGCTGGGACCGGCAGAACGCTTCCATTCGCCCAAGCAAGTGGCCAGCTACTTCGGGCTGATTCTCAGCGAGCACTCCAGCGGCGGGCGCCAGCAGCTGGGGCGCATTACCAAGCAGGGCAGTACGTTTTTGTGCTTCCTGCTGGTGGAGGTGGGCCAGTCGGCGGCACGGTACGATTCTGAGCTGGGCCGTTTTTATCGCCGCTTGTCGGCGCGTAAACATCGCGCTCTGGCCAAAGTGGCGGTGGCACGGAAGTTGGCCATGCGGCTGTGCCTGATGTTGCGCGAAGACTGGACGTACGCGCAACTCGTTCGAGCGGTCGTGCAGGCGAGCCCGAGTCATTCTGTGGTCGAACCTTAGATCGACCGCTTGAGTGGGCAGCCTGCCTCCCCCAAGCGCGGGGAGTTCGAAGCACGAACCATGGGAGCACGAACCGAAGAGATGGAGGGTGGCGCTCGGCGTCACCGCAGGATTGATGAGAACACGACCTTGGTCTGCATGCGTCAAACTTTTCAGCGAGAGCGAAATGGCGCGACTCTTCGCGTCGACGGTCTTCCCCTGAATCGCTTGACAGCCGCCTTGTCGTTAGAGACAGGATGACAACAAATGCTCACGCTCCGACCGCCACCGGTAGCTCCCGGCCCTCCAGAAGCTTCTCGAATGCTCCCAGCTTCGCGGGAATTGGCTCTTCAGTTTCGTACTCGCCTGTCAGCACATCAGTCGTTTTCAATCCGTTACCGGTGATGCAGAGCACGGTGGTCTCGTCCGGCAGAATTCGGTCGCTCTTATACAGCTTGCGCGCGCAGCCCAGCGTCACACCGCCGGCAGTCTCGGTGAAAATGCCTTCCGTTTCCGCGAGCAACTGGATCGAATTCACGATTTCCGGATCAGAGACATCTTCTGACCACCCACCGCTGCCGACAATGCACTTGATCGCATAATGCCCATCGGCCGGATTCCCGATCGCCAGCGAGCGGGCAATAGTGTTCGGCTTCTGTGGATCAATTTCTGTGTTGCCAAGTTTCACAGCGGTTGAAATCGGAGAGCATCCCGTCGCCTGCGCACCGAAGAACTTCACTGGCTTCGGCTCAACCAGACCAAGTTGAATCAGCTCATCGAACGCCTTCTTGATCTTGATAACCAGCGATCCGCCAGCCATCGGGCAAACGACGTTGTCAGGTAAATGCCAGCCGAGTTGCTCAGCGATTTCGTAGCCAAATGTTTTCGACCCTTCCGAGTAGTATGGCCGCAAATTCACATTCACGAATCCCCAATTGTGCTCGTCCGCAATCTGCGAGCACAGACGGTTCACCTGATCGTAGCTGCCGGAAATTCGCACCACTTTCGCGCCAAAAACTTGCGTCCCGACGATTTTGGCCTGCTCGAGATCGGCAGGAATAAATATCCAGCACTTAAATCCGTTGCGGGCGGCTTGCGCTGCCGTGGCGTTGGCCAAATTGCCCGTTGACGAGCACGAAACGGTGTCGAATCCGAACGCGCGTGCATTCGCCAAAGCGACCGCCACCACGCGATCTTTGAAGCTCAGCGTCGGCAGGCAGACGGCGTCGTTTTTCACATACAAATTCTTCGCGCCAATCTTCTTCGCCAAGTGCGGCGCCTTGATCAGCGGCGTAAACCCGACCGGCAACGTCGGCTCATGACTTTGGGGGAGAGGGAGGAGGGCGGAATATCGCCAAATGTTGGGCGGACCTTGCGCAATCTTCTCA
>QHZR01000540.1 GCA_003224755.1 Acidobacteriota bacterium | reverse complement strand
ATTTCACAAGAGGGACCAAGTCGGCCGGAAGGCCAGGTCCTTCCGAGTAAGATTTTCACCCTTATCCGTGTAACGACAAAGAAATAGGTCGGCGCTCGTTCACAATTCAAGAAATTCCAATTCCGGCGGCAGTCCATCGGGCAGGCGATCAATGTTGGCAAAACCCAACAACGCGGCGCTGCACCCGACCGCTATGCCGCTGCGCTTAATAGCGGCAGGCGATCTTGGTTATTGAGCGATGTGTTTTTGACCCCACAACCCAGATGCCAAGATACGTAATCGAACGTGAAATTCCTGGTGCCGGAAAGCTTACCGGCGGCCAGTTGCAAGGTATCCCACAAAGATGCTGCGGTGTACTCTGGAAGCTCGGGCCAGGAATTCAGTGGATCGACAATTACGTGACCGACGACAAGGTCTACTGCGTATACATCGCTCTCAACGAGGAAATGGTCCTTGAGGATGTGAAGCTTCTGGCCAATCGTGTGTCGGAAGTGAAGCAGTTGATTGATCCAACGACCGCAGAGCGAGTGCTCCAATGAATCCAAACAAAGCACTTTGGGAAAAAGGCGACTTTACTCGTATTGCGGAGAGCATGAGAGAGAGCGGAGAGGCGCTCGTCAAGGGACTCGGCATCACGAAAGGGCTCAAGGTCTTGGATCTCGGATGCGGCGATGGAACGACGGCGTTACCAGAGGCTAGACTCGGAGCAGACGTGCTGGGCGTCGATATCGCGAGGAACCTTGTTGAGGCTGGGAACAAGCGTGCAAGAGAGGAGGGCCTCACGAACTGCAAGTTTCAAGAAGGCGATGCATCCAATTTGCACGAGCTGAAAGATCTTACGTTTGACCTCGTCGTGAGCATCTTCGGAGCCATGTTCGCGCCAAAACCGTTTGATGTGGCCAAGGAGATGGTGCGCGTGACCCGGACCGGAGGTCGGATCATTATGAGAAACTGGATTCCAGATGATCCGACATTGGTGGCGCAAATTTTAAGAATCAGCTCCTCGTACTCGCCGCCACCGCCGGAAGGCTTCATTAGCCCCATGACGTGGGGAATCGAGAACAACGTGATCGAGCGATTTGCCGGTGCGGGGGTTCCCAAAGAGAAGATATCCTTCGTCAGGGACACGTATACGTTCAATTTTCCAAGCGCACCATCAGAGCTCGCGGTTGCATTCAGAAAATACTACGGACCAACCATGAATGCATTCGAAGCGGCAGAAAAGAACGGTCGAGCAGCTGACCTGGCGAAGGAGCTGGAAGTCTTGTTCAACAGCAAAAACAAAAGCCCTAGCAAGGATACCACTTCCATTCCTGCAACCTTCTTACGCGTTACTGTTGCGCTTTGAAAAAGTGGCGAGCGGCAACCCAGTGAAGCTCACCCTTTACGGCCTGTTGCACGCCTACACCTCGGGCAAGAATGCGAACGCCTAACCCCTATGAGGGGTGTCAAGTGTGGCTGGCGAATGCGGTCGGGCGCTTTGTTAGTTCATAAAGTTTGTTGATCGAAGGTTGGAGCGGAGTTTGGAGCGATTCCTCTTCCTTTTTTACCCACCGTTTTTTTCCAATCGTGCATACTCCTATCCGTGCATCCCGCCGCGGCGAGAGCACCATTTGATCAATGCGATCACTCTTGGAAGAGGAAGTCCGAGCCGGACTGGCAGCTGCTGGCGCGGCCCAATCTAACGCGTCGCTCGCGATTTAGATCGGACTGGTTAGACTTCCGGCAAGCATCACACGGTTCCAAGGGTTAAGGGTTTGTTGCCACCATCGAACTCATCTTTTAAATCTTCCGCAACGTCGGCATGCGATTCCTTCGACCGACTACCAAACGAGCGCGAAACGCGGCCAACCTCGGGTATGAAACTTTTCCGGCGCCGAGCGCGACTGCTTTCAAGTTTCCAGGCTATCGGACTCGCCATCCAGCTTGCTCTCGAAGTAAAGCACGACAAATGCTATTCCGAGTACTGGCTGGAGGATCCTTTGCAAGAGATTCAGGCCGAAACTGGGAACGTCGAAGCCGTGAGCCTGCTGGGTTTCCGTGAGCTTTTGCAGAAGCGCCTGTGGATCTTGCGTCGTCGTCAACTCGTTAAAATAATGCTGCAGCGTTGTCCACTCCGGGCCAAGCGTAATCGCCAGCACAAAGGCTGCCCAAATTGAAACGATAAACGCTCCGCGCCACAACGGCCGTTGAAACCACGGAAGATCGCGCCCGCTGCGCGCGAGGCTTCTGCTTTCGCGTAATGAATCGACGACGCTAGCGTTTTCCAGAACAGCAAACTGCTGCCAGAAAAGAACGTTAATGAAGAAACGCCCGAACATCCAAATTTGAATTACGAGCAGAGCCAGCGCGAAAAAGATCAACAATAACGAAGACCCACCTGCAACGATCATCACTGCGATTGCGAGCGCAAATATCGTCAGCAAGGCGAAAACGCCATAGACGAAGATGCAAAGCGCGGCCACGCGCGGCCAAAATTTCACTGCTTCATTCAGCACAGCGACAAAACCGATCCGGCGCCGGGCGAGTCTTTCGGCAGTGAGGATTTGGATGGCCGCAATGTAAACGGGCCACAGGACCATGGTGAGCACCGTCATGCAAAAGGCGAAAGCGCCCACGGTGAGGGTTTGGAGATCGAAATTCACATTCGATCCGGTTT
>QHZR01000539.1 GCA_003224755.1 Acidobacteriota bacterium | reverse complement strand
GTTTGTTGTCGCCGGCACACAATCACCCGTACCCTTGGATCGGGCTGACCACCGCGTCAACGTGCCGGGGGTGGCGGTGGCGGCTTCGGTGGCCTCGGAGGCGGCGGCTTCGGTGGCTTTGGCGGCAGCACGGGCAACTCTTTCCGGTTCTCGCCGCTCAACGTTCGTGACAGGCCGAATGCTAAGCCACTCAGACTAAACGCTGTGGTAAGCTACGATCTCTCCTGAACACAGCCTCGACTTGCGCCGCGTTTATAGTGGCGACCACGTCTTCCAAATCGCTTTTAAAAGCCGCTTCAGAGATAGCAATCCCGGGCGACAAAGTAGATGCTCGGCTGTTTTGATATTGCACCAATGCTTCGATCGGTTTTGTCTCAGGTTTCTCAACCGGTCTTTTCGAGACGCTTGCCCTGCGTCGATTTATCAAAAAGCCAATCGCGGAACTTGTTAGGACGACGAATACGCCACCAACTGATCCATATAGAGCAATCTCCCAGCGACTGGTCTTAGCACCTGCCGCGAGCTTATGCGCTCGTAACTCGGCAATCAGTGCGTCAGAGGTGATTTTTTCTGCTATTCTTGCGTATTCAACTTCTTGCTTGGCGTTTTCAGCATCAAGCTTCGCCTGCTCCGCCTTCTCAACTGTCCGTTCCGCATCAGATTTGGCTCTTTCGAGTTCCGCAATTTTGTTGGTGGAAATCACCAAGTCTGCCTGCAGTTTTTCGATTGTCCGATTCAACTCAGATGGCAATTGTTCCTGATGTGTCGGTGCCGCAGTCTGGACAAAAACCGGTGCAGGAGGCGGCAACTGTTCCTGATGTGGGACTGCTGCAGTTTGGACCACCGGCGCTGGATCAGGAGGCGGGGAAAACCCCGATACTTGTACTGCTGCCAATCGGAGAGTCCCGCGTCCTTTCTGGTCGAAACTTGCCGCCCAAATAAACCCTGGACCACCATCAATTCGGTAGATGGGCAAACCCTCCTGCGCCGATCGTGTAAAATTGCGAAGGTAGTCAATGAGGAGTCCTTTTTTAGGACTCTTTCCATCTGCTAAGATCTTGATGCTCTCTTGGTCCAGCGGCTCCAGCGCAATTTTGCCCCAAACCGCGATGACGCCATCTGGAAGGCCACTTCGATGGGGCATCTTCATTATGCGTGGCGATTCACCAATCTTGCGCGAATACTGCTGTATGTTGAGTTCAGCTTCCTTCGCATTAAAAAATGCCGGTTCTTGAGAACGATTGATGTATGAAATGCTTCCGTCTTGCGAATGCAGGAGTGAATGGGCCGCAATGTAAGATCCTCGCCGTTCTTTATCGGTCCGTGCTTTCTGGCACCAGATAAATCCATCAAATTGGTCGCTCGGATTACATTTATATTCTCGATAAGATGCGCTGCCAAAATTCAGTTGTGTTCCGACGGCTAGTCCGTCAACTGCGTACTCCGCCGCTATCGCATTACTGCACAAAACGAGGTATGCAAGGACAACGATCCCTGCTGTTTTCATCGCCGCCGCTTCAATCCTGAGACGGATGTTGCCGATATTGAAGCGATGTGTGGTCGGAGATGGATCTGACATGCCTCCCCCCGAACCCCGAAGACCCCTGAACAACATCGAACATTGTAATTGCGCCGCGACTGGGACAACTCTCGGGGGGCGGCGGAGATTGTCCGGCGGTGTGCCTCATTTGCCACAGCAAAGCGCATCCATCCGCCGAAGCAAGTCCAACCTGCGAGGTGATCAAACGAGGGGGCCAGACCAGTGGGGCGAAGTATGACCAAGTTGGGCATGTTCGCACTCACGATCGTCAGCATCGCCACGTGGCGCGCGCTCAGTTGAGCAGCCAATCGAGGCGTTCGCCGCTTCGGTCCTTGCTGGCGCAATGACCCAGCAGTCCGGCCCGATTGCCGGCTTGAGGTTGCCAAGGCAGCAAGCAATGAGAGCCCAAGCTTTTTCTTCATTCAGTCCTCCTTGTCTAAACCGATAAGTGGGTGTTGCGTGAATGAACAAGGCGCTT
>QHZR01000143.1 GCA_003224755.1 Acidobacteriota bacterium | reverse complement strand
CTGGTTCAGGAACGCCAGCAAATCCTCGGGTCCCATAGCACGGGTCCGTTCAAACTCTCCGTTCTTCTGGCTGTAGAGCAGCTTGCCCCTCGAGTCGAGCACGGCTATGCCCGGAATGCCCCGGCTCATCGGCACCTGATATTTATTCATCAGATCCTGGTTCTTGTCTCCCTGCCCAACGTCCACATGCACCACTTCAAAATTTGGAGTCAGAATCGAAGCAATGTCCGGTCTGCGAAATGCCTTGTCGAGCACGTGGCAGTCATAACACCAGTCCGCTCCGAATACGACGAGCACATGTTTGTGGGCCTTAGCGGCACGGCCCAGGGCCGCCTGTATCTCTTCTCTAGCATTCACGCCCGTCGGGTACAACTTGGCATCCAGTGAGAGCGGCTGCTCCAGCTTGCGTTCGTCAGTTCGTTCGGCGGCCACGAGCTTCCACGAGTCCCCCTGCTTCTGCCACACTTGTGTTTCCACTACATAAAACATTCGTCCCGGTGGAGCTGTTCGAACGACCGCCTGAAAATTTATCTGGCGAATTCCTGGCTGAGGTTCTTGAGACTGCGAAACCTTCAGTTCGACCCGCCTGGCCTTCAGACCTGTCCAAAAGGCAATGTCAGAGTCTACCGAGACCGGCGTCGAGCCTTTGGTGATCACGTTGATGCGCGCTTCAGGTTGGCTACTGTAGAGCGGCTTCAGAGCACTGGCGTCGCCACGGATCACAGCCGCCCTCCACTGCTCCAGCGAGGGAAAAACTGCGTTTGCCTGAGCTGAATAAGCGGGCGCGCAAAGAAACAAAACGCTGAATAGCAAGATACGGGTCCGCATTGGCGTAAGAATGCTCAGTATAGCCACTTTCATCAGCACAGGTGAATGCTCGCCCCTAAGTCGAGTGCCCGGTAACCGCCTCGGTAATCCAGTATCAACGGTATGTCATCGAGAACGAGTACCACTCGATAATGTGTCGTCGGGAAAGTTCCGACTGCCCGCCGCTTAAATCGGGGTGGAGCAGAGTACAGCAGCTCCCCCGCGATGGCAGTCCGTGTTCTCATTGCCGATGACGATGCCTCCATTCGACGCCTGCTGCGCCGTCTGATCGAGAGCCACGATGGCTGGAGTGTTTGTGGCGACGCACAGGATGGACAGGATGCCATCGGCAAAGCCGCTCAATTAAATCCAGACGTGATCGTGCTTGATTTGGCCATGCCACAAATGAACGGCTTGCAGGCAGCCCGGGAAATCTCGCGGCAAACTCCTGACATTCCACTATTGCTTCTTACCGTGCAGCAGGTCTCGAAAGAACTGACAAATGAGGCGCTGCAGGCGGGTTTCAAGGGAGCGATCTCCAAGTGCACGGGCAGCGAAGTGGTGAAGGCGATCGAGGTCCTGCTTCAGCATCAACATTTCTTTCAGCCAGTCCGCAGCGACGCTTTTGCCTGGTAAATCACACGCGGCCAAATCACCCTAACCGCATTAGCGATCGTTCGAGGCCAACTTCCGGCAGCCGCGGCATTGCTCCAGGGTACGACGCAACCCAAGCTCCCATCCGGTTGGCGAGATCGTTCATTGCCGCAAGCGACTCACCGCTAAGAAGGGCGTGGACCAATCCTGCTGTGAAGGCGTCTCCCGCGCCAACGGTATCGCTCACGGCGACATGAAATCCCGGATGACGATGCGTATTCTCGCGATCGCAGATCAAACTCCCGTTTGCACCGTAAGTGACACAAGCCAGTCTTAGTTCAAACTTAGCTATCAGTTCTTGGCACATGAGAACCTCGGCGTCCGGACCTGCCGCAGCACCCAATCCCATCAAGTTCCTCAGCACCAGTAATTCGTCATGATTCAGCTTCACGACATTTGCTCGCTGCAGCGACGACTGAATCACCACCGCCGAATAAAACTGCTGTCGTAGATTGACGTCGAACACGCGCACCGCATCGTGCCGTGTTGCCTCAAGAAAGCTGAGAATCGTTGCGCCTGACCCGGGTGAGCGCTGCGCCAGGGAGCCGAAGCAAACAGCATCTGCCGACTGTGCTAACGCTTGCCAGCGGTCAGTCCACTCCATAAAATCCCAAGCCGCACCTTCGGTGATGTCGTAGCTCGGCTGACCGTGGTAATCGAGTTCGACGTTTACTGTTCCGGTCGGATGTGTGGGATCAGCTTGTAAGAAGTCCTGGCCGATGCCGGCTTGCCCCAGCCGACGACGGACCTCATTGCCTAGGTCGTCGCTTCCAATTCGGCTCGCCACGATTCCGCGATTGCCCAGCAGATGCGAGCAATATGCGAAGTTCGCAGGCGCTCCGCCAAGCTGCCGGCCAGAAGGCAAGAGGTCCCACAGGATTTCACCGAGACCGACTACGATGGCTGGAGGAGCATTCATCCCAAAAATACGTCGGCCACGGATCTCCACGGATTCTGTTTTTGATCTTGATCCGTGTTAATCCGTGTAAATCAGAGGCTAAGACTTTCGCTTTTCCAGCTCCGCGCGCGCTGCCTGCAGTTGCTGGCGCTTCTCAGTATCCACGTTCGGATACGCCAGCTTCAGGTCCTGCAGCGTATCTACAATGGCCGCCGCGACTACAAGGCGTGTGTACCACTTGTTGTCAGCAGGGACTACATACCAAGGGGAGCGCGGACTGGCAGTCGCCGCGATCATTTCCTCGTAGGCGATCATGTAGTCGTTCCAGCACTCGCGCTCACGCACGTCGGCTGCGGAGAATTTCCAATTCTTCTCCGGCGTTTCGAGCCGCTCCAGAAACCTGCGCTTCTGTTCCGCCCTGGACACGTTCAGAAAAAACTTTCGAACCACTACGGCGTTATTCGAGAGATACCTCTCAAAGTTCTTGATGTCCTCGAAGCGTTCTCCCCACATGTTCTTGCTCACTAGTCCGTCGGGAAGGCGCTCATTTTTCAGAATGTCGGAATGAACACGTACTACGAGCACCTCTTCGTAGTAAGAACGATTGAATATCCCGATATGCCCGCGCTCCGGCAAACACTTGCTCGTGCGCCACAGAAAATCATGATTCAAATCTTCCGACGATGGTGCCTTGAATGAATAGACCTGGCACCCTTGCGGGTTGACGCCGGACATCACGTGCTTGATGGCGCCATCTTTTCCGGCGGCGTCCATCGCCTGAAAGATGAGAAGCACGGCCCAGCGATCCTGAGCATAGAGCTTGTCTTGAAGGTCCGCCATCTCCGCGATGCCTTTCTCAAGCAGTTCCTTGGCGTGCTCTTTAGAGCGGATCTGCGCGGTCGCGCCGGGATCGAAATCTTTGAGGCGAAACTTCTTGCCGTGATCAATGCGATAGGGTTTCGAAAGCTTGCTGGCCCAGCTCATGCGGAGGCTCCTCGATTCAAAACCCGGAGTGTAGCACCAGCGAAGGCGAAATTCCGAATTGGGAATTCGGGCAGCGAAAAATCGTAAGAACCATTGCGAGTAACAAATTCGCAGGCTAGTGTTAGTGTGCCCGCATCTGTAATGGTTTCCAGACTCAGTCCCGAAGGGACGAACCCCAGCTTAGCCCAGCGCGGCAGCGCTGGGTAGGAAAGCATACGACGTAAGTCCCGGAAGGACGGCCGAATGTCACACTCCTATTCCAGCAACCGGATTCACCTGATCTTCAGCACCAAGAACCGCGAGAAACGAATTAGCGAAGAGTTGCAGACGAAACTCTGGCCTTACATGGCAGGGATCGCACGCAATCATGGCTTCGAGACGATCAAGGGGGGAGGCGTCGAGGATGACGCGCACACGCTGTTGATTCTGTCTCCCACAGTACCGCTGTCGAAAGCGATACAAACCATCAAGGCGTGTTCTTCGAAATGGCTCAATGAAACTGGGAGTGCCGGCGCGAGTTTCAATTGGCAAGAGGGTTACGGCGCATTCAGTGTAAGCGCATCACAGACCGAGGAGGTGATCAGATACATCGACAACCAAGCCTCTCACCACGCCAAGCGGAGTTATGAAGTCGAATTCCTGGAATTATTGAAGAAATACAGTGTGCAATATGATCCGAAATACGTGCTCGGCTGACTCGGTCGTCCTTCCAGGACTCGGGTCAATCCCTTCCTCCACCCAGCGCTTCCGCGCTGGGCTTTGCTGGTTCGTCCCTGCGGGACTGGGATTGTTGCCCCATATGCAGGTGGCAAACTCGCGCAATGATGGCGACTTAGGGAGTTGCGTGCGAGGCCGCCACTGCGTTATGCACCGCCAACAGCTCCTTTAACACGCCTCGCAGCTTGGTTGATTCCAGGGCGTTTGCGCCGTCGGACTTCGCTTCTTTCGGGTTGTCGTGGACTTCCATGAAGACGCCGTCCACGCCTGCAGCTACCGCCGCGCGCGCCAACAAAGGAATGAACTCGGGTTGTCCACCGCTCACGGCATGGTCTCCGTCTGCAGACGCTGACGGTAGTTGCACCGAATGCGTCGCATCGAAGACCACCGGCGCGAACTTGTGCATGATTGCCAGCGAGCGCATGTCCACGACCAGATTGTTGTAACCGAAGCTGGCGCCACGTTCGGTGACAAAGACGCGATCATTCCCCGCCGAGCGGCATTTCTCGACAACGTGTTTCATGTCCCAGGGAGAAGCGAATTGGCCTTTCTTGATGTTCACCGCACGTTCGGTCATACCTGCCGCAACTACTAAATCCGTTTGGCGGCAAAGAAACGCGGGGATCTGTAACACATCGGCGACTTCAGCGACCTTGGGCACATCCTTCGCTTCATGTACGTCAGTCAGCACCGGCACGTGCACTTCGTCTTTCACTTTCTTCAAGATGCGAAGTCCTTCGGCGAGGCCGGGTCCGCGAAAACTGCGGATGGAAGTGCGATTCGCTTTGTCGTAAGAGGCTTTGAAGATGAAGGGAACGTTCAGGGAACGAGTCACGCCCTTGATGACTTCCGCCATGAAGAGCGCGTGTTTCTCACTCTCAATCACACAAGGACCGGCGATGAGAAACAGGTTCCCTGAGCCTACGTTGACGCCTTCGATTTGGAAGGAAACGGACAAGAAAAGATTTTAACCGCAGAGAGCGCGGAGGTCGCGGAGAAAATACGGGCACGGATCAACACGGATTGCCACGGATCAGAAACAGAAAAATCCGCGTTAATCCGTGGCGAAGAAGTTACCGGCTCGCTACTTTCACCGGCCGGTGAAACATCTCCAATTCAGCGGCGTTCTTATCTGTCTCGCGCTTCCGCGCAAGCTCGTAAGCAGCGCCGACGAAGGTCCTGAATAAGGGATGCGGCTCCAGCGGCTTCGATTTGAATTCGGGGTGAAACTGGCATCCGATGAAATGCGGATGATCAGGCAATTCGACCATCTCGACGTAGGTTCCGTCAGGTGTTGAACCGGAAATTCGCAATCCTGCAGCCGTCAGTTGCTCTTCATACTCGCGATTGAACTCATAACGATGCCGGTGGCGCTCGCTGATTTCGGCCTGGCCATAGATCCTATGCGCCAACGTTCCCGGCTCAATTTTGCAGGTCCATGCACCGAGGCGCATGGTCCCGCCCAGTTCCTCTACACCGCGCAGCTCGCGCAACTTGTAGATCACGCGGTGGGGAGTTGCGGGATCGAATTCGCTGGAGTTCGCCTCCGCCAGCCCACAGACGTCACGCGCAAATTCAATGCACGCTGTCTGCATCCCCAGACATATGCCGAAATAGGGCACTTTGTTTTCGCGCGCGTAGCGGATTGCCTGCAGCATGCCTTCGATGCCGCGCTTGCCAAATCCGCCCGGCACCAGAATGCCGTCGTAATCCCGAAGTTGCTCTTCGCATGCTTGCTGACCGGCTTCCAGTCCTTCGGCCTCAATCCAATTCGCATGCAACTTCAAGTTATGCGCCAGCGCGCCGTGCACCAGCGCTTCCTTCAGCGACTTGTATGAGTCCTCATACTCTACGTACTTGCCGACGATGGCGATCTTTACGTCTGCCTTCGGGTTGTGGACCCGGTAGACCAACTCCTCCCACCGTTTTAAATCGCGGTCCTTTGCTTCCAGACGCAAATACTTCAGGACCAGGGCATCCACACCTTCGCGCGAGAACACTAGCGGCACTTCATAAATGGAAGCCACGTCTTTCGCCGTGATCACGGCTTCCTCGCCCACGTTACAGAAGAGGGCAATCTTCGACTTGATTTCTTTGGAAAGGAAGCGGTCGGTCCGGCAAAGCAGGAGATCCGGCTGAATTCCGATACTCAATAGCTCTTTCACCGAATGCTGCGTCGGCTTGGTCTTCAACTCCTGCGCCGCGGCGATGAATGGGACCAGCGTGACATGGACGAACATCGTATTATCGCGCCCCAGCTCTTGCCGCATCTGCCGGATGGCTTCCATGAAGGGCAACGATTCAATGTCGCCAACCGTACCGCCAATTTCGACGATCGCGACGTCCACATCCTGCGCGACCTTCTTCATCGCCGATTTAATTTCATTGGTGACGTGCGGAATCACCTGAACAGTCTTGCCCAGGTAATCTCCGCGGCGCTCCTTGGCGATGATCTGCTCGTAAATGCGTCCGGTGGTCCAGTTGTTATCGCGAGAAAGTTTGGAGTGAGTGAAGCGCTCGTAGTGCCCGAGATCGAGGTCGGTTTCGGCGCCGTCATCGGTGACGAAGACTTCGCCGTGCTGAAACGGAGACATGGTGCCGGGATCCACGTTCAGGTATGGATCGAACTTCATCAGGTTGACCGTGATGCCACGGCTTTCGAGCAGGCACCCGATGGAAGCCGCCGCCAGTCCCTTGCCGAGTGAAGACACCACACCGCCGGTTACAAAGATGTACTTTGCCGACATCGTTTCCTCGCCTCAATTGTGTTTGGAAAATTGTGCAGGCTGGTGTGCACGATCAATTATGACAGAAGGTGCAGTAGAGGGGAATAGGTTTGTTTTGCTGTAGACGTAGCTTGGCACGTCTTGCATGAAGCGACAGTTATTCAGGGAATGGGCTGGAGACGTTGCAAGCAACGTCTCTACGTCGAACTCAGCGTTACACTTATCACATGATTCGTCGGCACTACTTCCTATCAGGGCTTGCGATACTGCTCGCGTTATCTTCAGCCAGCTACGCCCAATCCCAAACCAAGCGCATCATCCTCAAAGACGGTTCTTATCAGCTCGCTTCCAAGTGGCAGTTGACTGGTGACCGCGTCCGATTTTTTAGTGTCGAGCGCAACGACTGGGAGGAAATCCCCGAGTCGCTCGTAGACTGGAATGCCACCAACCAGTACGAAAAAGACCGCGCCGCCGGCAGGGACACTCCTGAAGCAGTCGCGCTCGATAAAGAAATGGAAGCCGCCCGCGCGGAGGAGGAGGCTAAGTCGCCTCAGGTGGTGCCTGGGTTGCGACTGCCTCCAGAAGGCGGAGTCTATGCGTTGGATACGTACCTTTCACAGCCTGAGCTGCTGCCTCTCGATCAGACCGGCGGCGAGGTTAATCGTCACACCACTCACAATGTTTTACACGGGGTCATCAACCCGATCGGAGGGGCCAAGCACACCATCGAACTCCCTGGCCCCAGTGCCAAGGTCCAAGTGCATGCAGCGTCGCCGGTTCTATATATCAATGTGGATGCTAGCGCCGAGACCACCGAGGACGAGAAAACCAAGGGTCTCGAACTCCCGTGGGACCGGTTCCGCCTTGTTCGCGCAGAAATAAAGGGCGATAAGCGCATTGTTGGAGCAATCAAAACTGCGGTCTACGGCAAGAGCAGCCAAGAGCAAGAAGTGATTCCCGCTACCGCCGAGCAATTCGGCGAAGGCTGGATCAAACTCACGGTGAAAGCCCCGCTGCAGCCCGGTGAATACGCGATTGCGGAACTCCTGGGTAAACAAGGGATGAACAGCTACGTCTGGGACTTCGGTGTGCATCCGGAGGCCCCGGCGAATCTGGCGGTGATCAAGCCGGAGCAGCCTCAAGGCAAGACCCCAGCCTCCGAATCACCTGCCGTAGAAAAGCGATTTCTGCCGGCCATCATTCATTGACCACGACCATTGCCCCATTTAGACTTCAATCAGTGAAACCTTATCGTTCTACTCGATTGTTGCTTTCCGATGATGAAAGTGCGCTTGCCTCCAATCGTCCGTCTTTCCATGCGTCGCCGCTGGAGGTTGTCGCTGGCTTGCTTTGCGAAGGCCGGTACTATACCTGGGCCGGAATCTACCTGACTTTGGATTCCAAATCTTCGCCCGCCCTCTTGCAGGATGCCGCCGACTTGCATCCCGCGCAGGTGGCAGCTGCTGGCACGCGGAAGAAGATTCTCGTCTCCATGAAAGTCGCGGGGCGGGAAGTCGGTTTCCTGAATGTGGAGAGCGACCGGGAAAACTCGTTCGGTTCGGAAGACCGCGTGTTGCTCGAGCGAGTTGCGGGCCTGCTGGCACGTTTTCTGACCGGCCCCGGCAAGTATCTGGTTCGGAAAGCTGCAAAGCCGAAGCCAATTCCCAGGGCAGCAGCCGCCTAAAGGCCTTCACGTGGAACAGGCGGCTCGCCTGTCCACCCGGACGAAGCCGGGCTTTTTCCAGTCAGTCCTCGCCTTTGCTCAGACGGACAGGCGAGCCGCCTGTCCCACGTAAGTTATGCGGGTAGCCATAGATGGAACCCATCTATACTCCCCGAGTGCCTCCTACCCCAGCATCCCGGCTGGCTTACATTGACTGGCTGCGCGGCTTGGCCTGCCTGCTGATGTTCCAGACGCACTGCTACGATGCCTGGCTCGCTGGCCCCGCTCGCAATTCAACTTTCTTCATGTGGTCGCAGCTCGGCGGCACATTCCCTGCACCGCTGTTCCTATTCCTTGCTGGAACTTCTTTCGCGTTAGTTACCGACAAGCTCGTGAAGAAGCGTCTGTCAGCAAATCAGATCGCAAAGACCACCATTCGGCGTGGCGCAGAAATCTTTGCCCTCGGATTGCTCTTCCGGATCCAGGAATTCGCGATCTCGCTCGGCTGGGCACCGTGGAGTGACCTGTTCCGCGTGGACATCCTGAATACCATCGGCGTTTCCATGATGCTGATGGGGGTGATGTGCTGGGCGGTGCTAAAAGCTTGTGGAGGTCGGACACCACCTTCGACTGCGCTCAGGGCAAGCTTGTCCGACCTTCCTGAGCAGGCACGTGGTGCGACGCGGGCAGGAGTGTCCGCGCCACACGAGCACTGGAGCCTGCTGATCACGTCGATTTTAGTCAGCGTCCCCATCGCGCTGCTCACTCCCCTCCTCTGGACCACATGGCGTCCGCGTTTCCTGCCCTGGCAACTCGAAACCTACATCAATGGCGTGCACAACCTCGGCGCTCCGCAAGCTTGGCTGTTCCCCATCTTTCCGTGGACCGGTTTCGCCTTTGCCGGACTCGCTTTTGGATTTATTTTGACGAGCGATTTTGCAAAGAACCTGCGGTCGCGTTTTTATGCATTCGCCGGTGCGGCGGGGATTGTGCTGATCTATCTTTCGAAGTTTCTCGATTCGCGGCAGTGGCAGCTCTATCCGGTGTACGACTACTGGCACACCAGTCCAAATTTCTTCATGATTCGAGTCGGCATGCTGCTTCCTCTCCTTGTTTTTGCCTATGCCTGGTGCCGCTGGGGACTGGGCCAGCGCGGATTCAGTCCGCTAATTCAGCTTGGCAATACTTCCCTGCTGGTTTATTGGGTGCACATCGAATTTGTGTATGGACGATTCAGCATCCTGCCCAGAAGAAGCTTAACGATCGCAGGCGCATCTGCGGGTCTGCTGATAATCTTTCTTGCAATGTTGGCGTTGTCACTGGCGCGAACCTGGACAAAAGGCCGCTGGGCGGGTTTGCTCTCGTTCCGCGTGGCTTCGCGAAACGCGTGAGCTGCATACGGAGAACACGTGGGACAGGCGGCTCGCCGGTCCAGCCGGACGAAATCTGGCCCAGATCACGACCTCCTCGTTTCACTCGGAGTGACAGGCGAGGCGCCTGTCCCACGTGAGTCGGGGTGCACTAGCTACTTTGCCGGCGCAGGTTCTGGCGTGCCGAAATTCACCTTGGGTACAGTTCGCGATCCCTCAGATGCTTCAAAATAGGCATTGTTCGGTTTGTACCCCATACTCGTGGCGAACAAGCTCGCGGGAAACTGCTGCACGTACGTGTTGTAATCCCGAAGCGTGTCGTTGTAGCGCTTGCGCTCGACGGCAATGCGGTTTTCAGTACCTGCAAGTTCATCCTGCAAACGCAAGAAGTTTTCGTTGGATTTGAGTTGGGGATAATTCTCCACGATCAGCAGCAATCGTCCTAGTGCACCATCTAATTGCCCATTGGCGGCAATTTTCTGCTCCGGAGTGCCGGCGGAAAGCAGCGCCGAACGCGCTTTCGCGATATCCCCGAACACGGTCTGCTCCTGTTTGGCGTAGCCTTTTACCGTCTCCACGAGGTTGGGAATCAGGTCGGCACGGCGCTGCAGAACTATGTCCACCTGCGACCATGCCGCCTTCACGCCTTCATTCTTTTGCACCAGCGTGTTCTTCACGTTGACGTACTTGCCGACGGAGAGCAGGATCAGGACCGCAATCGTTATAAACACAATGGCAAATTTGCTCATAGGTTTCCTCGAATTTTATCAACTGTTCGCAGAAGAACTCTGCATTGTATCCACGGCTGCCGCGACCTTTTCGATTGCATCCAGATACCGCGCAGCAACGTCCGCGGGTCGAAGCTGCTTCCGGTCTATTTTCTTGGCCCGCACGTCAATTAGTTGTACGAACCCGGAGGAATCGAAGTTCAACTTCGACCCTAACTCCTTGACTGCGTCGAGCGAGTGTTGCCGCCCAGCGTTGCCAAATTCAATCAGCACGTGCCGGAACAACGTTGTGAACGACGTCAACGACTGCAGCATCACTTCCCACAATTGTTTTTCATTGGTACCCGCCAACATTACGTGCTGGCGCAGCAGGAACAGTTTCTCACGCAACTCATATTCCAGCTGCGAGCGATGCAGGTGCATCGGAATCTCCAAGTTTTTCAGAACGTCGTCTCCCCAGAGCACGCGATAACGCTGCTTCATGTCCACAAACTCAATGGAAAACACGTCAGCTGTCCTCTTCAGCTCCTCCGGAGTGAGGACAAGTGGTGGGTGATGCTTCTTGCCTCGCCACCATTCCATCACCTCAGCGATCTTCGTCAGCGCGGCGAACGAAGCATCGCGCACCAGGCAAAGCAGATTCAAGTCCGAGTATTCCGGATGGAACTCTCCCTCGGCTGCGGAGCCGTACAGGACCACGCTCACTAGGTTCGTATCCGCTGCCGCCCGCAACCTCTCGACGAATTGATTAACCATTTCCTCGTGAGCCATTGCCCCTCCTACCAGCCCCCACTAGCTCCGCCACCGCCGGACATACCGCCGCCGCCGAAGCCGCCAAATCCCCCGCCGCCGCTCCCGCCACCAAAACCGCCGCCGCCCCAACCACCTCCGCTGCGGTATCCGCCACCCCAACCCGAAGTGCTGTTGAAGAGCAGCCACCAAAACAACACACGCCGCAGTGGCGTTGCCAATACGATGACCGCGATGACAATGACTACAGCAATGGCAGAAAAGGGAATCTGTTGCGGCCCGTCGTAGCCCCGAGGCATAGCGCGCGTGCCAGTCAGCTGAAAGCCGGCATCACTCGCAATGACTTGGGCCACTCGTTCAGACGTCAGCCTCACCGCGGCACTGTAATCGCTCTGTTTAAGCAAAGGCACGGCTTCACGCCAGAAGCCGCCGACTTTGCCGTCTGGAAGAATCGGCTCCAAGCCATAGCCAACTTCCGTTCGATACTTGCGATCTTTGACCGCGAGCAGAATCAGCACGCCACGATTGGTCTGCGTGGTGCCTAACCCCCACTGCTTGAACAGTTCAACCGCGTAGTCTTCAATCGAGTCAGAATCAGTCGAATTGATGGTCACAACCGCGACTTTCGCCTGGGCCTTCTGATCGAGTTGCCGGCAAACGTCATTCAACTCAGTCGTGGTCTGGGAATCGAACACATGCGCAAAATCGTTGACGTAGTTTGTGGCGTGGAGTTGCGAAACCGGTTCCGCCCACGTGAAGGCAGTCCCAAGCAGTAAAACTCCCACTAACCAAATTTGCGTTATACGTCGCATTGCTTGCTGATTGTATTAGAGCATTCAGGACGTTATTGTGATTCTCGTCACAACAGGCGGTCTCTCACACTTTGCAGAAAAGAAATCTATGACCGCGCGCTCGGCGAAATTGCCGTCGTAGCCGTTGCGCTCGCCGACGAATGAGCAGTGCCCGCCGTCTTCGGCCTCGACGAACGTGATATTCGGATTTGCGTCAATCTTCCTGCGCGTCTCCGGCAGAATGCGGATGAAGGGGTCGTTTGCCGCGCTGAGAATGTATGCCGGCACCGAAATGTTGTGGACTACGTTCGCCGCGGCTGATCGTGCGTAGTAATCGGATGCGCCATCGAATCCGCAATAGAAGGCGGTCACCTTGTCGTCAAAATCGCGCAGGCTCTTCAAATCACGTAAACGGGACAGATCGTACCTTCCCGGAAAGCACAGTGCCTTCGCGCGCATGCGGGCCTTCAGCCTCCAGAGAAAATATTGTTCGTATAGACGATTGACTGGAAGGTGCAAGGCGTCGGCAGAGGCCGCCAGATCCATCGATGGACAGATCGCCGCGACTCCTGCGAATTCGCGGGGACCATAACTTCCCCATTCGCCGGCGGTTTTCAGCACCAGGTTCCCTCCCATCGAGAAACCGCAAAGTGCAAATCGCGTAACGCCGTCGTTCTCGATCAGATGCCTGGCGACCGCGACCACGTCCGCTGATCGCCCGGAGTGGTAGAGGGTTGCAGCAAGCCCGTCAGTGCCCCCGCAGGTCCGCTGGTTCATCCGGACAACATTCACGCCGGCGGCGAGTCCCTTCTCCGCGATTCCCATCATGTACTTCGATTCGCTGGAGCCTTCCAGACCGTGGACCACAATCACGGTAAGCGGCGACTGCCTTTCAGGTTGCCAATGGCAGTGGCAGAGGACGCAAACACCTGGCTCAACTTCGACCAGCCGCTCTTCGGGCGCGGGCAGCGAGAACCGGCGGGGCAACAGAAAGCTCGCGATGGTCTGAACATGTCCGCCCGAAAGAAATCGCCGTGGGCGGAAGCCACTTCTTTCGGCAGTGGGGCTGGAAACCTTTGTAATCACTAGAGAAATTGTATCCGGAACCACTTGTACAGCGTTTCCGTGGGCGTTTTGAGAGCAACCTCACCGCCCTAGTGCCAATCTGAAAACTCAGAAAGATACGCAGGCTATCGGTCGAGGAGGTCGAAATGAAATATCGCAAAATGGGGAGTCTTGTTGCCGGATTCGCGCTTAGTACGACCCTGCTGGTCTCGACGCCGCCAAGAGCGTCTGCCAACGATGACGAACGCGCGGAATGCCGCAGCCGCGTCGAGAAGGCGCAAGAACATTATCGACATGAACTTCGCGAGCACGGCAAGCACAGCGCCAAGGCAGATGAAGCCAGAGGAAAACTGAAAGAAGAGTTCGAGAAATGCTGGACGAACGATCACGCCTGGTACGACCCGGATCGCCAGGAATGGCGCACCGATCGTGACTGGAACCACCACTATGATTGGGACCGCGACCGTGACCGCGATGATCACTGATTCCTGGCAATCCCAGGGCAGACAACAATGTCTGCCCTTTTCTATCTCTTTCTATATCTCAAAACCTGTGCGGCGATTTCGCTTGACCTATTTATCTGCTTTAACGCTCGCCCAGCGCGCACCGAGAATATGAATGTAGAATCCTTAGGCGCTGCTTGACTCCTCTGTTGCAAAGCGAGAACCAGTCATGAAACGGCTCGTGATCACATTAATGGTAGTTCCCCTGTTCGGGGTGTTCGCGTTTGCAGCCGATCCAGGTCTGCATCTGGTCAAGACTTACAAGCTCGGCGGCGAAGGTGGCTGGGACTACTTGAAAGCTGATGCCGATTCGCGACGCCTGTTCATCTCGCGCGCCACCCACGTGATTGTGGTTGACATGGATTCGGGCAAACCCGTCGGCGACATTCCTGACACACCCGGCGTCCACGGAATTGCTCTCGCCAACGAGCTCGGTCGTGGATTCATTAGCAATGGCGGGGAAGGAAGCGTCAGCATAATCGATTTGAAAACCCTAGCTCTGATCAGCAAAGTGAAAGCTGTTGGCGAGAATCCCGATGCCATTCTTTTTGATCCTGCGACCAAGCGTGTCTTCACCTTTAATGGCAGAAGCCACGATTCGACAGCCATAGACGCCACAACGGGCGATATCGTCGGCAAAATTGCTCTCCACGGAAAACCTGAGTTTGCGGTGAGCACCGGGACCGGCGAGATCTTTGTCAATATTGAAGACAAGAGCGAACTCCTCAGGCTCGATCCTAAAAAACTGAAAGTCGAAAACCGATGGCCTCTCGCGCCCTGCGAAGAACCAAGCGGCCTAGCTATAGACATTAAGAACCATCGTCTGTTCGCCGGCTGCGACAACAAGATGATGGCGATAGTGAATGCCGATAGCGGCAAAGTGATTACCACTCTCCCAATCGGGGGCGGGGTGGATGCCAACGGCTTCGATCCTGACAGCGGGCTCGCGTTTGCGTCATGCGGCGAAGGAGTTCTCACCGTCGTGAGCGAGGAGACACCAGACAAGTTCAGCGTGGCGCAAAATGTCACGACCGAACGTGGCGCACGCACTATGACGATTGACGGAAAGACACATCAGATTTTCCTAGTCACAGCAAAATTCGGACCTCCACCCGCAGCAACTGCAGACCAACCGCGTCCTCGGCCAGCAATTTTGCCCGACACCTTTGAGGTGCTGGTGGTGGGCAAATAGGACATGATACTTCGTAACATGAAATCTCTTTTTCAGGGCTGCGCGGTGATCGTGTGTGTTGCAATTTTCTCCACTCCCGGCACGGCATATTCGGTATTGACCCACGAGCAGGTGGTAGATCTAGCGTGGGAAGGTCAAATCCAGCGCATGCTGATCGAGCGCTTCCCCCACGCAACACCCGAGGACCTTAGGCACGCTCACGCATTTGCCTATGGCGGCAGCCTTGTCCAGGACATGGGTTACTATCCGTTCGGCAAACAATACTTCAGCGACCTATTGCATTATGTCCGCAGCGGGGATTTCGTGAGCGCTCTTCTGAGTGAATCTTCTGACATCAACGAATATGCCTTCGCCCTAGGGGCGCTGGCGCACTACTCCTCAGATAACGTGGGCCATCCCGTGGTCAACAAAGTGGTAGCTCTGGAATTCCCCAAACTCCGCGCCAAGCATGGAAATGAGGTCACTTACGCGGACGATCCCAAGGCGCACATCCGCACCGAATTCGGATTCGATATGGCCCAAGTGGCCAAGAACCGTTATACGTCCGATCGCTATCACGACTTCATCGGCTTCGAGGTGGCTACGCCGTTGCTGGAACGAGCCTTTCAGAAGACGTATGGATTGAGCCTTGACGAGGTACTTGGCGGCGACGAAGATCTTGCCATCGGCAGTTTCCGCCGCGCGGTGAGCAAGTTCGTTCCAGAGATGACCAGGGTGGCGTTGCTGAATCGGCGCCAAGAATTGGTGCGCGAAACGCCAAATTTCGATCAGCGAAAATTTCGCTATCACCTTTCTCGCACCCATTACGAGAAGGAATGGGGAAGGGGATATCGTAAACCAGGGTTTCCAGAGCGTGTACTGGCTTTCCTTTGGCGGGTCATTCCTAAGGTCGGTCCGGCCAGGGCGCTGGCCTTTAAGGTGCCGAGCACGAAAGCCGAAGACCTGTACATCAAAAGTGTCAATCAAACACTTGACAACTACAACTCATTGCTGCGCCAAGTGCGCGGAGCCAATTTTGATTTACCCGATACAGACTGCGACACTGGGCGTCCCACCAGCGCGGCAGAGTATTCTCTCGCAGATAAGACTTATGAGCACTTGGTGAAAGACCTGGCTGCAAAGCACTACCTGCAACCGACCGCGGAGTTGCGGGCAAACGTCTTCGCCTTCTACTCAGACCTCAACGCGCCCTTCTATACAAAGAGAAACACGAAAGGATGGAACGCCACTGAACGCGCGCTACAGCAGCTTAAGGAGAAATGGCGGTGACGAGAGACGCGGATTGCAATCTGGCCAACCATTGGGTGGAGGCCTGGAACGCTCATGATCTGGACTTGATCATGGCACACTATGAGGATGCAATCGAGTTGATTTCACCAATTGCCGCCCGCCTTTTGGAAATATCTGATGACTTTGAGGCACTATCGTAGCCCAGCGAGTTGTACGCGGAGTTTGTGTGTCGCCCGGAATAGGGTGTTCTTAACGGTGCCTTCGGTGGTGTTGAGAATTACGGCCACGCTTCTCAACTGCAAACCTTGATAATGCTTTAGTTCAAAAACCATACGCTCGCGAGGCGAAAGGTTGCTCAACGCACGGGCGATGTGCTCCCGCAGTACGCGACGTGCCAGATTGCGTTCGGGACTTGCACTGACGCTGTGATCGGGTATGCGGTCGAGCAGCTTCTGCTCCTGTCCGTCCGGGGAATATGTGATGGTCAATTCAACGGCTCGGGTGCGCTTCCTGCGAAGATGATCGAGGCAGAGATTTGTGGCAATGCGATAGATCCATGTATAAAACGAGCACTCGAAACGAAACCGGGCCAAATGTATATAGGCGCGCAGGAAAGCTTCTTGATAAATATCCTGGCCGTCCTCCTCAGAGCCAGTGAGGTGAGTGGTAAGGCGAAGGATCGCCCGGTCATACCGCTGTACGAGTTGCTCGAAGGCTGCTGTATTACCTTGTTGTGCTGCCCGAATCAGCTGTGCGTCTTCCGTACGACTGGGGCGATTTTCCCCGGCTGTGGACACAAGCGACAACACGCCAACGCCATTTACGTGGTCAGGTGCGCTGCGGATTTGGCTTGTTTCAGGCACGATACGTGTCCGATCAATTGATCTTGCGACTGCCGAACCGGTGCAACACCATCAGCGCAACATCGTCTTCGCGGCGCTGAGTTCGGGCAAAGTTCTCGACCGCAGCCAGCACGGAAAACAGCATGACACTAGGCTTACAACCTGAAAACGTCCGTGCCGCGTTCAGCAAACCTTGGCTTCCGAATTCAAACCCCATCTCATTCCTGCACTCAGGAATCCCATCGGAGTAAGCGAGCAGCGTATTGCCGGGGAGCAGTTGGGCGTTACCATTCGCAAATGAGGCCCTGCGAATCGCTCCTAGAACTGGGCCGCCTTCACGAAGCTCTTGGAACTCGCTGTTTTCACCGAGCAGCAGAGCGGGAGGATGTCCGGCATTGCAATACGTAAGATCGCCGTTTTCCAGATTGATTCGGGCTAGAAACAGCGTGGTCAAAGGAACGTCGAGGCCGGTCAGTAGCAGATCGCGATTGATCGCTGATAACGCAGCCGCAGGATCGCCGAGTGCCGGCATCTGTCGGCGAATCATCCCGACCACGTGAGTAAACCACATCCCTGCCATAAGACCTTTGCCCGCGATATCGCCGATTGCGAAGACGAGGTCGCCTTCGAGCTGCAGCAGGGTGATGAAATCGCCGGAAAGATGACGCACTGGAAAGATCTCGCTGGCGAATTCATAAGAACCGGCGTGAAGGTGGCGAGGGCCGCACAGTCTTCTCTGCGCTTGTGCGGCTTCGTAGATCGCGCGGCGCAGATCGTCGTGCTCGCGCTTTAGGCTGGCCAGCTGATCTTCGAGCGCATGATGGCGAGGGCGGATTCCCGCTTGCGTAGTCGCCGTAACGGCACTTCTTCTTCTGTTCTGGTAACTGCTACGAATTTGTGCAACGCTCGCCACGGTGATCTCCAACGAAATTGTTTGGTCAACTTACAAACTTGTAACCAGTGCCGTGCACTGTGAGAATGAAGCGAGGTTCTTCTGGCTTGGCCTCGATTTTCTGGCGTAGGTGGACGATGTGCGCATCAACCGTACGGGTAGTGGGAAAACGGTCATAGCCCCAGACTTCCTCAAGCAGGCGATCGCGGCTGAGGGTTTCGCCCTGATGGCAAAGAAAGTATTTGAGCAGCTCGAATTCCTTAGACGAAAAATCCAACTCTTTCCCGGCGCGAGAGACCTGGCAACTACGCAGATTCACTTCAACGTCACCGAACGAAACCCGCTCGTGGTCTTTGGGCACAGTCCGCGCCCGGCGCAGCACGGCCTTGACCCGGGCGAGCAACTCGCGAATGGAAAATGGCTTGGTGACATAGTCATCGGCGCCCAGTTCGAGTCCCACGACTTTGTCAATCTCCTGTCCCCGCGCGGTCAGCATTATGATGGGGATCGACGGCCTCTTGCTCTTAAGCTGCTTGCAAACGTCTAGACCGCTCATGCGGGGCATCATCACATCAAGGATGACCAAGTCGGGAGTCTCGCTGAGCGCGCGCTCTAAGCCGGCGACTCCATCTGGCGCGGTGATGACCTGATATCCCTCGAATTCAAAGTTGTCACGCAAGCCCGCCACCATATTGGGTTCGTCCTCGACAATCAGAATTCTCGCCATATCAGGTCCTCCCAACTTTGTCTTTCCGATCTGAAACTGGACTGCATTCATGGCTGCCACTACGACTCCCTCCACCTAATTTCATGCCGATGCTGCCCTGCCGCCGTTCTCTGCCGGATGCAGCGGAAGAGTAATAGTGAATTTGCTGCCGGCGCCAGGCGCACTGTCCACCGCAACATCGCCGCCGTGCGCCTGGGCGATATGCTGCACCAGGGAGAGTCCCAAGCCGCTGCCCTTGGTGTTGTGAACCAGCGGATCGCCGACGCGATAGAACTTCTCGAAAATCTTGCGCTGCTCGTTGGACGGTATGCCAATACCGTGATCAATCACTTCCAGCTTCACGCTTCCGTTTTCGCGATATAACTTGACTCCGATGTACTTGCGATCTTGGGAGTACTTAAGAGCATTGTTCACCAAGTTGACCAGAGAACGCGCCATGGCTTCTCGATCCACGCGCAGCGGCGGCACTTCGCCGATCTTCTCTTCCAACGTGAAGCCATGCTGCTCGATCTGATAACGGTAGGACTCGAGCGTGTTGCACACTAGTTCGCGCATGTCGGTCTCACGGAAGTCATACTCCTTGCGGCCTGCCTCGATACGCGAAAAATCGAGAATGTTGTTGATTAGCGCGGTCAGGCGTTCACTCTCTTTGCGAATGATGCAGTAATACTCCTGCTGCTTCTCTGCGCTCGACAAGCGGCCTAGCTCCAAGGTTTCGGCGTACAGCCGAATCAGCGAGAGGGGTGTGCGTAATTCGTGCGAGACGTTGGAGACAAAATCGGATTTCAGGCGTGCCAATGCTATTTCTTTGCTCACATTGCGATAGGTAAGAAAAATCCCACCGGCCAGGAGGAATGAGAGACCGCCCAGTGTCCAATAACTGGTGTGCATGAAATGCTGCCCGAGAGCCGCCAAAGTCGTGCCCCGCAACTTCATGCCGAGCACCAATCCAGGGAACACGCCTTCCATGTTGCGCTCCACCTCGGCCTGGCCGCCGTCCCAGCCAGTGCCATAGGCAATTGGAGTGGAGTCGCTCTTCGGCCGGACCATGATCACCGCATTTTTATCGGTCTGCGCTTCCGCGACATTGCGGCTCATCACCTCATCAAGCGTTTGTGGAAGAAATTGATTGCGCAAATAGTCGCCATCGAAGGTGATGCCCGCAATAGCAGTTTTACCTGTGTGTTTGTCGATTCTCGCGAACATAGCGGTGGACAGATAGATAGGCTTGTCACCTCGCGGCACCCATTCGCCCTCGAAGTAATAAGGAGTTCCCTTTTCCGCCATTTTTGCCAATTTCTTCGAGAACTCGCTGTATTCGAGCTTCCACCAGCCCTCCATCATCTTGGACATGTGCTCGGCCTCGTCGCGGAAACCGGCATCATTCTTCATTCGATAAGGCTGGGAGCGCGTGACAAACCCTTGCTCGGGATCATAGAGCATCAAATGCGCAACATAGGGATGAGTGCTCAGGACTCTATCCATGGTCTCGGTGCAGGCTTCGCCGGGTGGGGGAAAATCCGCGCGAACATCGTCCGCCAGCTCGTGGGCCTTGTGGTTGATCTGCTTTTCGGAAATAGCCAAAACTTGACTGAAATCACGCTCGATCGCTGCCTCCACCTGCCGATCACGCTGGATGGTTTGCAAATGCCTTGCGCTCAGGATGACCAGTGTGGCAGCAGGCAACATTACTGCCAGCTGCAAGGTCAGCATCATCCGGGTTCGCGCGTTGGTTGGCCGTTTCGCTTTCATCTTCATCCCGGACTCCTGATCCGGACATTTATCTGAATCAGCCCGGCACAAACATAGTTTGCCGAAAGAGAGTAGGTGTCAAACAGCCGTAAAAAGGCGTAAAAAGTTGTGAACTGGCTGGGCGAGCCAAGTCGCATGAATTGCTCCAATGCCTCACAGCAGAGTGTGCTCGTTCAGGATGAACTTGCAGTTGAATGCGAGATCATGCAATCGTGCGACGATCGCTCCCCGGCAATTACCCATAAGGAGGCGGCGTGAAGCTTGTACTGTTTGAGGATGTCAACGGTCTGGAAGTTTTCGTGAACCCCGAGCGGGTTATTTGGGTCCGAGAGTATGGCGATCGAAACACGGTCATCAGTTGTGGCGGCGAGGACAAGTTCATGGTGCGCCTCACACCCGCTCAAGCTGTCGCGGCGCTGGGCGTGCCGGTACGCTAAATTCTTACGAGTCTGTTCCACTGGTGTCGGCCTGACTGTGTATCCTTTACGAATGGGTAGCCGTCTTCGCACCTTTTCTTTGATAGCCCTGCTGACGATCTTGTGTGCGGCCGGAATGACGCAGCAAGCAGCCGATTCAGCGAAGGCTCATGCTCAACACGCGTTCGCGCACCGGTTGACTGTCATAGGCGTGGGGAACTTCGCCGAGGTGACTCCAAACCTCTACCGGGGTGGCCAACCCAAGCGAGAAGGGCTTCAAGCTTTGGCTAAGATGGGCATCAATACGATCGTTGACGTTCGGTTGACCGGCGCCGACAAAGAGACCGCTGCGGCGAAGAAATTGGGTATCGAGGTCATCGCGCTTCCCTGGCATTGCCTATTCCCAAAGGACTATGCCATCGCCGAATTTCTAGCCTACTTGCGAGAGCACCCTGACAAGAAGGTGTTCGTGCATTGCCGCTATGGCGATGACCGCACCGGAATGATGATAGCCGCGTACCGGATGGCCGAGGAGGGATGGAGCGCGGAGGACGCTCGCAAAGAGATGAACGAGTTCGGCTTTCACAAAGTGGTCTGCGCTTCGCTGGTAGGGTACGAAAAGATTTTTCCCGAGCGCCTGAAGAAGGACCGCGAATTTCAGGAACTGAACAGCAACTCGCCTGGCCGGCACTGAGCTGCCTCTCATCATCGTTCAGACGTAGCGAGCTACGTCTCTACAGCAATAACTCCTAGACAATCCAAAAACAGTTGTACGCCTTATGAGACCTGCATCTCGCCAAGGCGACGTTCCAAGAAGCGCCGCTCGCTGTCATTTGAGACCAGCGTGAGGGCGCGCCGGTAACTGCCGGCAGCCTGTTCGCGAGAACCGAGACGGCGCAGAAAATCCGCGCGCGCGGCATGCAGCAGGTGATAGTTCTGCAGGTCGCCCGTCGCCAGCGAGTCAATGATTGCAAGCCCGGCTTCGGGACCAGTGACCATCGCCACCGCCACCGCACGATTGAGAGAGACAATCGGCGAAGGTTGCAGGCGTTCGAGCTGATTGTAGAGCCGCAGGATCTGAGGCCAGTCCGTATCTTGAGGGCGCGCGGCCTGACAGTGCACGGCGGCGATCGCCGCCTGCAGCGCAAACGAGCCAGGCGCATCCGAATCAGGCCCGCTTAGAAATGCCTCTTCGACCAGCGGCAGCGCTTCGGCGATTTGCTGGCGGTCCCATCGCCTGCGATCCTGCTCTTCAAGAATGACCACATCTCCCGAATCATCGAGGCGGGCATCGCGCCGCGCATCGTGCAGCAGCATCAGGGCGAGCAGAGCAGTTGCCTCCGCTGGCGGCCGAGGCAACATTAATGTCCGGAGCAAACGTCCCATGCGAATGGCCTCTGCACACAGGTCCGACCTGAGCAAGCGCCCGCGAGTCGCTGCATACCCCTCGTTGAAAACCAGATAGATCACGGTCAGTACAGCTTCCAGGCGATCATGCATTTCGGTGGCTGCGGGGACAACATACGGAATTCGCGCATCACGTATTTTGCGTTTGGCGCGCACCAGCCTTTGCGCCATGGTCGTCGGAGGTACAAGAAAAGCCCGCGCAATCTCGTCGGTCTCAAGGCCACACAGTGTGCGCAGGGTCAAAGCCACCTGCGACTCTGGGGCAAGCGCAGGATGGCAGCAGGTAAAAATCAGACGAAGGCGGTCATCGGGAATTTCATTTTCATCGTAGTTCGGCTCTTCGCTCTCGCTGAGAAACCCGGACTTTACATACTCATCCAGCTTCTCGGAATAGCGGGCCTCGCGACGAATCCGGTCTATGGCTTTGTGCCGCGCGGTTTGAATGATCCAAGCGGAAGGAATGCCGGGGATGCCAGAAGTTGGCCACTGGCTGAGCGCAGCAGCGAACGCCTCCTGCGCGCACTCCTCGGCCAACTCAAAGTCGCCCATGAGCTTGATCAGGATGGCGACAATCTTGCCCCAATCCTCACGATAAACTGCTTCGAGGGCGGCAGATACGTCTGAAGTCACAAGCGATTTTAAATATTTTCACTGTCGCGTGTCGATTTCAGGAATTGCTGTTCGACTTATATATGGAGGCCAAGCGGATGCAATACATGTTGCTTATTTACCTCGACGAGAATTCCTTGAGCGAGAGCGAGCGCGCAAAGTGCTATGCAGACTCTGCCGGGTATGCGAGGCAGCTCAGTACAAGCGGAAAGTACGTTGCCGCAGCGCCTTTGCAACCCACCCTGGCCGCGACCAGCGTCCGTTATCGCGAGGGCAAAACGGTTGTAACCGACGGCCCTTTTGCCGAGACGCGTGAGCAACTTGGCGGCTTCTTCATCATCAATGCGGCAAACCTGGATGAAGCCATCGAGATAGCGGGTCAGATACCAGCCGGACGTTGGGGCACTGTGGAAATACGGCCCCTGCTAGAAATCAGCGGCCTGCCGGAAAAATCTGCGTAAGCCTGTCGATTTCGGCGACGCCCGTTCGACATACCAGTAGAGCGAAGGCTCACAACAGAAAAAGGAGAATGCAATGCGATTCCTAAGTATCTATAAAACGGTTGAACGAACCACTCCCCCGTCGCAGGATGAAATGGCAACAATGGGCAAACTGGTCGAGGAAGGGATGAAGGCTGGCTGGCTGGTCGCGACCGAGGGCTGCTTGCCCTCGACATTGGGTGCGCGTGTGCGGCGGACCAATGGAAACATTAGCATCACCGACGGACCGTTTATTGAAACGAAAGAACTCGTCGGGGGGTTTGCAATTCTGAAGGCGAACTCCAAACCGGAGGCGATCGAGCTCGCTCGCAATTTCCTGCAGAACGCTGGGGATGGCGAATGCGAACTGCGCCAGCTTTACGAGGCGGGTGATACCAACTGTGGAAACCAGGTTGAGCATGAGGCGGCTCTGACTGCCTGAACCTGGGTTTTCGAGGGCTGAGTCGGCCCAAATCATCGCCGGGCCGACTCGGATTCTGGGTAGAGCAAAATCAAGAAAAATAATCAGGAGAAAAGACAATGAGAGTCATGGTCATAGTGAAAGCGAACAAGGATTCAGAGGCAGGCGTTCTGCCGAGCACCGAAATTTTAACCAAGATGGGGAAATATAACGAGCAGTTGGTCCAAGCCGGCGTAATGCTCGCTGGAGAAGGCCTCCAGTCTAGCGCCAAAGGCAAGCGCGTCAAGTTCTCTGGAAATAACCGAGTGGTCACCGACGGCCCATTCGCTGAGACGAAGGAGCTGATCGCAGGCTTTTGGCTCTGGCGAGTGAATTCCATGCAAGACGCGGTGGAGTGGCTCAAGCAGGCTCCTTTTGACGGCGGCGAAGAGGTCGAAATTCGCCAGATCTTCGAGGCTTCCGACTTCG
>QHZR01000533.1 GCA_003224755.1 Acidobacteriota bacterium | reverse complement strand
TCAACCTATGGAGCTGTCGCTCGCGCCGCTGGGTATCCACACGGAGCGCGGCAAGTCGCCCAGACACTGCATCGCTCCTTTGGACTCCCGTGGCATCGAATCGTGGGCTCTGGCGGCGAAATCAAGTTGCGCGGAGACTCAGCCGTGGAGCAGCGGCTCCGCCTGCAAGCCGAAGGTGTGGCTTTCCGCGGACGCCGGGTAGATATGCGACGGCACGAGCACAAGTTTGAAAAGAAGCCACGTAAGGGCAGCCGCCCACGGCCGCGGTCAAAGCGACTACGAGCAACAACTAAACTTTAAACTGTTCATCAATCTCCACCTGATACCCCGCCACCAGCCGATTCGTCTCATTCGCCATCCCGATGACTGCCATCAGTTCCTTGAACATCGCATCCGTCATGCCCTTGTTGCGTGCTACCGCCGTATGTGACGCAATGCAATATGCGCATTGATTGCTGACGCTCACCGCCAGATAGACCATCTCTTTGGTTAACGGATCCAGCGCCCCCGGCGCCATGATCTGCTTGATATCTTCCCAGGTGCGCTTGAGCGTCGCCGGATCGTGCGCTATCGCTTTCCAGAAATTATTGACCCAGTCCGTCTTGCGGGTGGCCATGATGTCGTCATAAACTGCCCGCACCTCAGGGCTTGCATCCTTGTATTCGACGAGTCCAAGTGTTGCCATTGTTTCTCCCAGTTTGTTTTGCAGCGATGAGGCGCCCGGCGCGACGGACGCCGGCCGGCCAGAGCCAGCGCTTACCTCCGTAAGAAGAATTTCTCTGCGCCCTTTGCGGAACTTCGCGAACTCTGCGGTTTAAGACTTTGTTTGCGAATCTGCTTTCGGCAACTCCCCACTCAACAGTTTCCACAGATCTGCCGCCGCGCACCGCACGCCCACGTAAAAATGCCCGAACAACGCGTACACTGCGCTGACTTCGTCAAAGCGCATCTCGTAAATCAATTTCTTGAACACCAGCGGATCATCCGCCCACAAATCTACTCCCCACTCCCAATCGTCGAAGCCGATCGATCCGGTGATGATCTGCTTCACCTCGCCGGCGTAGCGCCGTCCCACAAGGCCATGCTCGGTCATCTGCCGTCCGCGTTCTTCGATTGGCAGCGTGTACCAGTTTTTGTCCTCGCCCCGCCGCCGGTCCATGGGATAAAAGCAGATGTAGCGATGCCTGGGCAGTTCAGGGAACAAGCGCGGATGCATGGCTTCCTTTTGCCGCTCTAAAACTTCCTGGATCCCTTGCTTCCATTCTTCAGAGTGCGGTTCCACACCTCGGTCGGAAAGATCGCGATACGCTTTGATTGTTGATTCGTACAACCCAAGTTCGATAATCGAAAGGTAGGAAG
>QHZR01000142.1 GCA_003224755.1 Acidobacteriota bacterium | reverse complement strand
CAGGGCGCAATCGTGTGGAAGCCGCCATGCCGACGCGATCACGTGCGCGCATGGCCCGGCAGACCACCGCGTCAGGTACAAGTCTGCGGTAAGCACACGCTTCGGGAAAATCTGGTGGCGGCGGTTGGACTCGAACTTGAGGCGTTTACGCGGCGTCTGAGCCGCGTGCCGAAATCCTGAGCGCAGCGAAGGATCTAGCGTGAAATTTGGTGGCGGCGGTTGGACTCGAACTTGAGCCGGTTTGCGGGCGTGAGCGGAGCAGGAGCCCGCAGGCGAAATCCCGAGCGCAGCCGAGGGACCTCAATCTTGGTGGCGGCGGTTGGACTCGAACCAACGACCTACGGATTATGAGACCGTCGCTCTAGCCACCTGAGCTACGCCGCCACATGCTGATAATACAGAGGTTACAAGTATAGCCCCAAAGTCGTATTGCATATTCATTGCACAATTGGTACTCTGCTTTCGGGGAGAAACCAATGGGACGCCATCAATCGGGTCATATCTTTGAATCAGCATCAGGAGCATTCCACGTCAGATTTTATGCCACGGAGATTGTAGACGGATCAGCACGGCGAGTCCAACGCAGTCATCTGCTCTGCCACAAGGACAACAAGCACTATTCGACGAAATGCAAAGCAGTGAAGCTCCTGCGGGATGAGTTCATGCGGCGGGTCAACGTCTCTCAAGCCAACGAACAGGACATGCGGATCGCCGATTTTTGGGAACAGCGGTATCTGCCGTTCGTGCAGGTAAACATGAAGGCGTCAACAGTGCGGGGCTATCTGCAAATCTGGAATCAGCATTTGAAGGCTCACTTCGCGGACATGACACTTCAGGCGTATCGCACGCACGTTGGCTCTAGTTTCTTGCTCTCCCTGACCAAGACCCAAGGACGCCGCACATTGAATCACATTCGCTCATTGGCATCTGGCATATTTACGCACGCGATTAACGAAGGCAGACTCGAATCTAATCCGTGGCATGACGTTCGTATTCTCGGCAAGGTCAAACCGCCGAAAGGCACAGAACATTACACGCTCGAAGAAGCCGAGAATATTATCTCAGCCTTGGTTGACCATGTTGACGCTCAACTGGTCGTCGCTCTCTCGTTCTTCGTCGGCTTACGTCCGTCAGAAATTGCTGCCGTCAGGTGGGAAGACTTCGACCGCGCGTCGGTTAATATTCGCCGCGCTGTTGTAAACGGTATAGTCGGCACTTGTAAGACGCTCGAATCAGTTGCCACTCTGCCACTCATTGACCAAGTTCTTGTACCGTTACAATTGTGGCGTCAGAAGTGCGGCAATCCGACTGAGGGTTGGGTTTTTGAGAGCAGGAATGGTACGCCTGTTGATTTGCACAACATGATAGCCCGTGTCGTCGTTCCGACTCTTAATGCCGCTGGTTTGGAATGGAAGTCTTTGTATGCTGGTCGGCGTGGTGCAGGAACTCTTTTGATTGATCTCACCAACGGCAATTACGCCGCTGCCCAGGAACTCCTTCGTCACAAGCACATGTCAACAACGCTTCAGTTTTACAAACGGCAAACGGAATCAGCGTTGAGCAACGGCATGAAAGCGTTGCAAGCAGCGGCTAATGGGAATCACAACGGTCACAACGGGAATCACAAGCAATTAGCAGAGGCGGTCGAGAGAGGGAAAGAAATATGAAAACGTTCTTGGCACTTTTGATGATGAGTGCAGCGACACTAGAGCGCATCTCACAAATGCCTCAGTGGGATAATGCAGCCCGAGATGGAGCATCCCAAGAAAGTTCTCAGCGTATCGTTCGTATCGGACTACTAGCCTGCGGAAGTTCTGCAGCCAGGCGAAAAGCCTTTCAACCTTCCAGCGATGACGGTAGCGTCTCAGTCGTCGCAGATCTTGGGTTTTGTTCTTCCTGGTGCTGCGATGTGGCGAGATGAGTTGTATGCCATACCTGCTCAGTTCTGAGTCGAGTTTGTCGGAGTCATATGCGTTGTCTGCTACCAGATTCTGAGGGGGCTTCTGGAATCACCATTTGGCCCAAGGTGGGAACGACTAATTTGACATCGTGTGGAGTCGCACTCTCGATGTGAACAGCTACGGGCAGACCGTGGCGGTCTGCAACTGCCATAATTTTCATGCCTTTGCCGCGCTTTGTCTTTCCAACTTTGGATCCCCCTTTTTGGCTGGAGCGAAGCTTCCGTCGATAAAGGCTTCTCGGACGCCCAGGGCACCTCTGGCTAAGGTATAGGGCAAGGGTTTCCAGAACTCCCTTCATTGTTCCGGAGCGAACCCATTGCTGAAACCTGCGATGACAGGTTTGGTAGGAAGATATCGGTCCGGCACATCTGCCCAGGGCGCTCCCGTCCGCAACACCCACAGAATCCCGTTCAGCACAGTTCGGCGATCCTTCCATGGGCGACCCCGACCGTCTTTACGAGAGATTGGTTCCGGTATCAGCGATTTGAGAATTTCCCATTGAGCATTAGATAGGTCTCGGCAGTGAGCGAAACAATTCGCTGCCGGCTTGGCCGCACAACCTCGCGGAAGTCTGGAGTTACGATGCTCACTCTTTGAAGATGCGACAGTACTAATAAAGTTCGGCGATGACCAGATCGTTTCCATTGCTATCGATTCCTCCTGTGACTAGCACTTGTCCGTCAAAGAGGAGTGCGGCAGTGTTCGCAATTCTTGTTGCCGCCCCGTGGCCATCAACCTCGCGGGCTCTCACTTGTCGATGTCCCGATCTTTGGCAGTCGCAGGCCGATTTTCCGCAGTCGAACGGACCACGTCTGTCTGATCTGTGAAAAAACGCTGGGTACCCTTCTGCCATTTGATAGGCCTCGCACTGACGGTGTAACCGCTAATCTTTCCTTGATCATCCGGCGGTGCTGCTTTGTACGTGAAGACATAGCCATTCCGTTTGCCGCCGAGTTGCGAGGCGTCGATAAGCCCAGCTGCCGAGGCTGTGTAGCTTGTTCCTTCGGTCAGGAGCGGCTAGAGCCTTTAAGTTCGAGCTGAAGCCATTTTTGTAGGTATTGGCATAAGTGAGTTCCGCGGTGTTGATCGTGCGAAGACAACCGATCACACCGGCTTGGTCCTCCGTCGAGGGTGCCTGTGCAACTTCCTGCGCTGGGGCACGGGCGTTGAAGATCGCGGAGCAAAGAACCAACATCGCTACGAGTCGAGTCTTTTTGGACTTGATGCAGTATCTCCTTTCAGGTCATCTGCGACCAAGCTCTTGCAACGTCGTGGCCGCTGGACCGCCGAATCTTCCAGGCCTTACGGAATCGGAACAGGTGGCACGGCACCGATTGCATAAGAGAAGAGCCAGCGCCCGTCGACTTTTCGTGCCGAACCGGTGAAGCTCGCATGGCTCGCTGACGTCCATAGCGGTTTTCCGGTTGCAGGATCGATGGCCACATTGAAGTAATGGCACTCGAAGTACACCGCCGCCATATTGCCGTGAACGTCAAAAGACTCTTTGTACGACGGCGTCAGCGCCACAAACTTGTTCGCCGCTTGAAACGGGCCGCTGACATACTTGTAGAACGTACAAACCGTCCCTCGATTATTCGGATCCGCAGAAGGCGTGGGGCATGTGGATGCATCATCGGGATCGCCGTTACTGAGATAGTAGCCATCCACTGCACTGCCGACGTGCAGGTACAGCACTGCGTCAGTGGTAAAGAGGGAGAGCACGTCACGGATTCGGGCCGTGATCGTGTCCGGCGCGTCACCATTCGCCGGGTCTTGAACAGTGGCGGCGCGGTGATAAGACGCTTGCAGTTTGTACAACTCTGAGATCTGCGTGTTGTCATCTTGTGCGGCTGTGGACTTTGCGCTTCCCAACCAGAAGAATGAAGCAACCGTAATTGCTACGTAGATGTGTGTGCTCTTGAGCAAGTTCATATTGTCCTCCGGTGTTTCATGCAAGCTAGTTTCCTTTTGCACAGCCCGTCTCTTTTGTTGTGGCTCTTCTCCTTCTTTCCACAAGCGCGGGCTGAGCTACGGAGTTACCGTGAAAATGACTGAGTTTGACTTTGGGTAGCCAAAGAACCCATCCGACATCCCGAAAGGATCGCCATTCAGGACAACGACTTGAACCGAGGTCGGATTCTGCAACAAAGCTGCTGGGATTACGGCGGTTAGTTGGCTACTGCTAACAAAGGTCGTGTGCAGCATTGTTCCGGAATCATGCAGATTGTTAGGGTCGGTGGTCCAGAACGCGACGCTGGTATGGAAAAAGCTGGTGTTGTCGAAGTTCGATCCGGTAATGGTTATCGTGACGTCGGAACTGCCTGCTTTTGCATTCGCGGGGGAGATTGAGGTGATCGATGGCGATGCGGTCGAAGCGGACGTCACGCTAAATGTGACTGAGCTTGAGGTATCGGGAACGTCTCCCATAACCTCCCAGACTTCCACACGCACCTTAGCTTGGAGAGTGTTAGCCAAAAGAGACGCAGGCACGACTGCTGTTAATTGCGAACTGTTAACGAAGGTTGTTTCCAAAGCAGTGTCGGTGCCGTTGGTTGTCCATACCACCCGATTAAACTTGTGGTCTGCGCTGGTAAATGAGAACTGTTGCGTTGCGGTAATGATAACCCTGAGATCCGGGCTGCCCACGGCCGCGCTTGCTGGGGAGAGCGAAATATTCGCGGCACGTGAACCACCCCCCGCTGGAGGCACCGGTGAACTACCACAACCGAGCTGCCACAATACCAGCAGGCTTACTACTAGGAGACTTCTGAACATGGCGAGCGCGACTTGTCTATTCCCGCGCATTTTCGTATCCTCCGTGAAAAATATGAAGTCTGGTTTTCGCTTGCCCTATCCCCTGCACGCGCGAAAATCGTTGCAGAACTAGCCCAGCTTGCAGCACACGCTTGACCGATTCACTCCCAGCCACATCCAGCGGGTTTCATGATCTTCTTCTCATGACATTCCTCACCGTGTGTCCTTCGGAACTGCCTTAAAGCCATGATCGACGCCCTGTTTGTCCGTGTAGCCACCGACGATAGTGCCGTCATCGTTGATCCCGAGCGCTGATGTGTTGGTAGAGCCGGGAAAATCGATCGCGATGTACTTGCCCCGCTGAAGCAGGAAGCCGTGCAGTTCGGGACCGGCAAAGCAGTCGTCGATAGTATTGACACGGGCGAACAATCCGACGATATCGCCCCGCTCATTAATCCAGCGCGGCCCCGTGCACGGAACTGATAGGCCTGGAAAATCGATCAGTTGGAAATCGTTCGGCTGTTTTCTTACATAGCCGTGGAGTGCACGGTCAAACGCCATCACCGCGTCACCCGCCATCACGCGACCGTTATCCTCAGCCATCCACACGTCAGTACTAAGAGAGTGTGGAACGCGGACGTTGTAGAACGTCCCATTCTTCAGGATGAAGCCGCTCTCGGTTCCGGCACTGTCGACGTGATTTCCAGTGACGTCACCTGCATTGTTAATTCCCCGGCCTACCGTTGCAGTAGCTCCCGGGTAATCAATCTGGTTGAAATGCCCATCGTGCAGCAGAAATCCGTGATCGTTGCCATTTGCGTCGTGAATGCGTCCCGCGATGTCCCCGCGAGCGTTCATGGCACGTGCTGAGGTGAACGAAGAACCGGGAAAGTCGATGGTAGAAAAGACTCCCTTGCTCAGCCGGAAGCCGTGACCAACACCATTGGCGTCGAAATAGAGACCGCTGATGTCTCCCCGGGCATTAACGCTGCCCGCGGTAGTGGCGATAGAGTTGGGAAAGTCAATGCTCACGAAGCGATAGTCGGCCGCAAACAGCAGCGAGCTGAGGGTCAGACAGAATACGAACCTTTTGGCAATTTGTTGCATAAGTGTTGTTCCTCGATGAAGCAGGCGGCTCTCGCTCACACCTGCGTGGAATTTCTCGGCGTGACGATCAGTGAAGCGTTACGTCAGCACGCCAAGTGGCGCACAGCTTCGCGCGGCTCACGATCGGTGTCAATTCAAGGGGACTCCAATGTTTCTCACGGCGTAACTTGCTGATGCAAAGGCATGTTGGCCTCCATGTCCAAAGAAGGATGTGTGATGAAAGGTCCTCCAAAACGTAGTAAGCTTGTGCCCTAACCGGGGTGATCCCGTCATGCCGTCCTCGTCGGCTCCCTTGCGTGTGGTGCAGTTTGGAATCTTCGAAATAGATCTGCGCTCGGGAGAACTGCGTAAGGCTGGAACCAGGGTCAAGCTGCACGACCAGCCCTTTCAGGTCCTGGCGATGCTGCTGGACCGTCCGGGAGAGCTAGTTACACGCGAAGAGATTAGGCAGAAGCTATGGCCCGGTGATACGTTTGTTGACTTTGACCACGGGTTGAACAGCGCCGTCAACCGTCTGCGCGACGCGATAGGAGACTCTGCCGACACTCCTCGCTTCATTGAGACCCTGCCTCGTCGTGGATACCGGTTCATCGGGACGGTCAATGGGGGTGTAAGGAGGGAAACCGTCCCGACGGCGCCAGCCGAACCACGCTCACCACCCGATAGGCCCCGACGCTATGGCTGGATTGCAGTGGGGGCTGCGGCGGCTCTGGTCGCCGCACTCGCCGGCCTGAACTTCCGTATCCTTCAAGCGAGATTGTTTCCGTGGACACTCCACACAGTACCCATTCGCTCACTGGCCGTGCTGCCCTTGCAAAACCTTTCCGGCGACGAGTCGCAGGAATACCTTGCCGATGGAATGACTGACGCGCTCACTACAAACCTGGCGAACATTAGTTCGCTGCGAGTTATCTCCGTGACTTCCGCCATGCATTACAAGGGCTCTCATCAGGCCTTACCCGAAATTGCACGCGAACTGAATGTAGACGCGGTGGTCGAGGGCTCAGTAGTGCGGTTCGGCAACCGGGTGCGCATCGATGCGCAATTGATCCAAGCCGTGCCCGAGCGACACCTCTGGGCGAATGCATACGAGCGAGACCTCGGCAACGTCTTGATGCTTCAGAGCGAACTGGCGTGGGCCATTGCCGGTCAGGTGCAAGCAAAGGTCTCACCCAGAGAGCGGACGCTCCTGGCAAGCACGCGGCCTGTTAACCCGCAGGCATATGAAGCATATCTTAAGGGTCAATATTTCCTTAACAAGTGGTCTACCGACGGATTCGAGAAAGCGAAGGACTACTTTCAGCAAGCTATCAACGTTGATCCCATTTATGCTCCGGGGTATGCGGGGATGGGGAAATACTATTCGCTGGTTGCATTCCGGCGAGTGGCGCCTCCGAGGCCAGCATATCTGAAAGCGGAAGATCTCTCGAGGAAAGCTTTGGAACTCGATGGGACTGTCACCGACCCTTACATCCTTCTGGGGATGATCAAACTGCTGTTCCGATGCGATCCCTCGGGTGCCGAAAAGGACTTGAACCGAATTCGTGAACTCTATCCGGCCAACGTGGGGGCGCTGGATGCCCACTCTTATTACCTAGTCGAAATTGGACGAATGGACGAAGCCATCGTCGAGAAGAGAAAAGTCCTGGAACATGATCCGCTTGCGGTGATAACCAACGCGGAGTTTGGATTGTATCTGTGGAGAGCGGGTCGCAATGATGAGGCCATTCAACAATTCCAAAAGACTTTGGAGCTCGACCCCAACTACGCCCCTTCGCATAGCCGTCTCGCGATGGCCTACGCCAGCAAGCAGCAATACAGCCAGGCTGTAGCCGAGCTCAAGAAAGGAATTGCCCTGGATAAGACGCCTGAAAGGATGTGGGTCCTGACCGATATTTATGACAAATGGGGTAAGAGACAGGAAGCACGCGCAGTGCTCAACGAGTTAGTACGAATGTCGGCGCTGCGCTATACACCACCTCAGGTTATAGCCGGACTTTATGCAAGATTTGGTGACCAGGGCGCGGCGCTAGAGTGGCTTGGAAGGGTTTCAGAGAATGACATGCCTGACCTTTCAGGTCCAGAGTTCGACAGCTTACGCTCCAATCCGCACTTCCGTAAGCTCGAAGAGCGCTTAGAAGCGGCCAGCATTTGCCACTAGAGAAGTTCGTTATGTGTTTGCGTCGCCACTCCGGTCAGTGCCTGGTCTTCCTGCTCTGCATCAACTTGCTTGCCGCACCGGTTCGCGGTCAGACATTCACCGGGACCGTGGTCGGGCGAGTGTTCGATCCGCAGCAGGCGGCGATGGTTAAAGCAGCGGTAACCCTTCGAAGCGTTGACCGAGGTTACGAGCAGCAAACGATGACGAATACGGAAGGCGAATACCTTTTCCAGCTGGTACCTCCCGGTAAATTCACCGTGCAAGCCCAGGCAAGCGGTTTTGCCGTCGCCACCGTAAACGTCGAAGTGGTGGTAGCGACACCGGTTCGCGCCGATTTGACCTTACGAGTCGAACCCTTGCAGCAGGCGTTTGAGGTCGTTGGGGAAAACGGCGTCGCTGTTCAAACCGAAAACGCCGGACTTGGTCGTACTATCAACCCGCATGAGTTATCCGAGCTTCCGTCCCTGACGCGCAGTCCCTATGACTTTATCGCTCTCCTGCCGGGAGCAACCCTGTCGAACGATGCACTAGGGGTGGGCTTTGTGGTGAATGGGGGGCGAACCCAGAGCGCGAACTATTTACTGGACGGGAGCGAGAACAATGACACACTCATGTCGGCGCCCGCGCAGAACGTTCCACTTGATTCCATTGAGGAGTTCAATATCCAGACGAATCACTTTAGCGCCGAGTACGGTCGCAACTCTGGATTTATCGCCAACATCGTCACCAAAGCCGGCACCAACCATTTTCATGGCTCCTTTTACGACTACATCCGCAATTCGGCTCTGGCGGCAAACATGTATGACAACAATGCCCACGGTTTTCCACGTCCGGTGTTCAATCGACACCAATTCGGGGGAACGCTGGGAGGGCCGATCCGGCACGGGAAACTTTTTCTCTTTGCTTCTGTGGAACCGATCATCGTGCGCAGCAGCACCACCAATACTTTCTTCGTACCAACGCCGCAACTGCTGGCCATCAGCGCTCCGGGAACTCAGGCGATCTTCCAGGCTTATCCGTTGCCAGCGGATTTGTCCTCGACGAACGTGCAATCACGGCCGGTATGCCCGTTTGGTTCCACTTGTGATTCGCAGACCGGAGCGGGATTCGTAACACTTCCCGCTTTCGCGTTTACGTCACGCGTCGGCCCGCAGGATGCCGGCGCAGGCCCTCCACAAGATACGATTCTGGCGACGGGCCGTTTGGATTGGGTAATCAACTCAAAGATGCAGGCATTTGCCCGCTATGCTTTCGAAAACAAGGACGTGTTCGCAACTGTCGGTCAACCCTATTCGAGTTGGCTGGACGTGCCCATCTCTGCCCGCAACCAAAATATTGCCCTCAACCTCATTGGTACCTGGTCGCCGCGCATGGCGACGGAATCTCGAGTTGTGTACAACCGTGTAGTCGGGGATCCGGAACGATTTGGTGGAGATGTCCGAACCGTTTTGCAGCCGCTTTTTCCTTGCTTTGGCATCCAGAACGAGGGCGCTGTCCTGCCGTGTGGAAGCGCGCAATCCTTCGGGCCGCAAAATTTCTACCAGTTTTTCCAGACGTTGACCTGGGCGCGCGGCCACCACACTCTGAAATTCGGTGGCCAGTTTGTACACCTGCGTGAAAACCTCACTTTCGGAATCCAAGTCGGCGAAGTCGCCCAGGCCAATTTCCTAGATACCCAAGCATTTGTGGACGGCGTTCTGGGCTTCTATTTCATCGCTGTGGATCCCGGGGGACACTTCCCGGGGGAGTTCGTTGATCCGCCGTTCGAGCCACCAAGCTTTACGCGCCATTTCCACTACAACGAGCCCGCACTGTTCGTCCAGGACACCTGGAAAATCACCCCTCGGCTAACGCTCACGCCTGGGTTACGTTGGGAATACTTCGGTGTGCTTCACAGCCCAGACTCGGAACACAGACTGGATTCGAATTTCTATCCAGGTGCTGGAAGCAATATCCTGGAGCAGATCGCGAGTGGAAGGATTCTGCGCACAGTGGATGTGCAGGGTGATTTGCGCGGCCGATTTTATCTACCGGATTACCGGAGCTTCGCCCCGCGCTTAGGCATTGCCTACGACCTGTTCGGGGACGGGAAGACTGTCGTTCGCGCCGGAGTCGGTGTCTTCTATGACCGGCACGTTGGGTGGGAACTCTTTCGGGCCTTTCTGAATCCACCGAGCTACAGTCTTACCTTACTGAGGGATGTTCCGGTCACGCCTGAGTTGGTTGCCAACCAGTACGCGGCCTTTCCGAATGTGCCTATCAAGATGACCAAGAGCGACACCACCTCCATTGACCCAAACATGCGCTCCGCCTATACACTCTCGTGGAACGCGACGATCGAGCGTGAGCTCAGAGGAAGTTTCGTGGTCGGAGCATCCTACCTGGGTTCGAGCGGTAGCCGACTTTACTCCACATACCGACTCAACCGTCTGGGCAGTGGCGGCCTACTTGATCCGAGCTGCATCACCACCCGGTTTGCGGCGGACGGCACCACACCACTCGGCCCTGATTACACAAACTGCCCGGGGCTCAACCCGGAAATCTCAGACCTGAGAGATCGTACGAACGGAAGTCATTCCAGTTTCGAGGCCCTGCAGCTCAGGCTGGATAGCCGACGTCTCTCGCGTTGGGGAGTGGAATTCGGTGCGAACTACACGTGGAGCCATTCGATTGACAATCGGAGCGTGAGTGCCCTGAGTAGTTCCGTCGCGGAAACTGGCGGAAATTTTCTCGATGCGTTTAATCCAAGTCTTGACCGCGGCGACTCTGACTTCGACGTACGGCACCGTATTGCCGCCCACTGGATCTGGGAGATCCCGCTCGGTCACAACTCACAAAACTGGAAGGGCCGCTACTTGCTCGGCGGCTGGGAGATCAGCGGACTTCTGAGCTATCAAACCGGGCAGCCATTCACGATTGCTGACACGTGCGTGCCTGATTTTCGTGGCGAGAGGACGCGGCCACGGCTCACCGGCAATCCTCCTCGCGTCGGCCCCCTGGTTCCGGACGCGGTTTCTCCCAATAGCTTCCTTTACCTTCCGCTGAACCAAGTCTATGATCCTGCGAGTGGAATCTGCATGGCAAACACTGCTCCGTTCGCCTGCGAAATCTCGGTGAACGGACCGTTTGATAGCACTCTCTCCCGCAACACGTTCCGCCAGCCCGGGACCTACTACCAGGACACCGCTGTTCTCAAGAACATTCCCCTGCCCAAGGAAGGGATGAAACTACAATTCCGCGCTGAATTTTACAATCTGTTTAATCATTCCAATCTGTACATAAACGGTGGAACGAACGACGTGAATACCTCGTCATTTACCCGCAGTAACGATCAAACAGTGCCGGGAGTAACCGCCAGCTTCAGAGACAACCGGCAGATCGTCTTGGCGCTGAAATTGATTTTTTAGGATGTGCCTGCTACACGGCAGGGATTACCATATTGTCGTTTTAGAATCAGCTACTCTTCAACAGTCCATGAGCCGCCGCACCCGCAGTCACATAATTTCACTTCCATTTTCTCCTTGAAAGAAATGGGGAGTGTTCAAGGCACTCCCCGCCCACAGGTTATAAGGCTGTCAGTTAAGCGATGGCTAATTGGCTAACAGGACTCTATTTCCAATTCTTCAGGGACGGATTCTTCAGGGGCGTAGGCTTCTATGACCCGCCTTTACGGAACAACTTTCCAAGAATCGGCGTCGATTGATCGTAGTGACCCCCGCCTGCCCCACAGTCGAGGCATAGCCACATCTCTTCGCCCGATTTGAATTTATGACTTCGCTGATTCTCATGGGTGCAACGTCTCATAATCCCCCGTTTTGAACATACCCCTATAAAAACGTGGCGAGTTTTGTTCCAAAGACTGCCGCCGAATGGTCAAGGAAGCCGCGAAGCAGCGGTTGGCTCATCCACCGATCCCAGAAACAGGGTTGATAGACGCATTAACGGTCTAACCAGCCTATCGAACCGAGTTTGGCTGACTTTTGCGGTGTTTTTTACGAGCCGCTAGGGACTTTTCCCCTTACTCGATTACCCTTGTCATCCCGTCCTGTCCCGCAGCACGGATTCCCGCAGCGGTACGTTCGAGCGGGCTTGACTGTCTCAATGACCGACGCGACATCTTGGATGAGTTCAAGGTTAGCCGTATATTTTTCTTCGCAAATGCGGGAGCAGAACTGTTCCCCTTTGTTAATCGCTTTGCACTGTGGACATCGCTTGTAGCCTTGTGCCGCTCGATACTCACCTAACGTCTGAGTCTTCGGATAACTGACTATTTCATTACGCTCTCGCCGTGCGAGTTGCATAAGTGTAAGATTGGCACACCGAACACTGTTAAATGTCACCTGCTTCGCTCTTGCCTTACCATAGTTTCTGCCTTCGGTTACAACAGGCAGGCTTAGAGCGAATTGATGATTATCGTCATAGTCAACCAAAAGGTTACTATGCTCAGTAAACTCATAATCGGTAAATACGTGTGTATCTT
>QHZR01000526.1 GCA_003224755.1 Acidobacteriota bacterium | reverse complement strand
AAAAGCCTGAACACTCCCCTGTATCAGCTTCTAGGAGGCGCATCGCGTGAAGCGGTGCTCGTCTATGGTCATGCCAGCGGCGCCGACGTCGAGAAGACAGTAGAAGCCTTCGGGCACTATGTTGAGCTGGGATATAAGGCCGTGCGAGCGCAATCTGGAATTCCCGGGCTGAACAGCACCTACGGCGTAGGTCGCGGCCAAATGTTTTACGAACCCGCCGAGAAAGACGCGCCGCCAGAGAATCAATGGTCCAGCGAGCATTACCTGCGATTTGTTCCGCAGCTGTTCGATCGACTGCGGAAAGAGTTTGGTCCCGAGATGCACATGTTGCATGACGCCCATCATCGCCTCACCCCTATCGAAGCCGCGCGCCTCGGAAAAGAGCTAGAACCATATTCTTTATTCTGGCTCGAAGATCCAACTCCTGCCGAGCTGCAAGAAAGTTTTCGCCTGATTCGTCGCCACACCACCACGCCGCTCGCGGTGGGCGAAGTGTTCAGCACGATCTTCGATTGCCAGCAGCTCATCCAGGAGCAGTTGATTGATTACATCCGGACCACAGTCGTCCATGCCGGCGGAATTACGCACTTGAAAAAAATCGCCAGCCTGGCGGAGATGTATCAGGTGCGGACCGGATCACACGGCGCGACCGATCTAAGCCCTGTCTGCATGGGTGCAGCTTTGCATTTCGATCTTAGCGTGCACAACTTCGGAATTCAGGAATACATGCTGCATACCCCGGAGACCGACAAAGTTTTTCCGCACGCATATTCGTTCAAAGATGGCTTCATGCACCCCGGCGACGCTCCCGGCATCGGAGTTGATCTCGACGAATCGCTCGCCATCAAATATCCATACCAGCGCGCGTATCTGCCCATCAACCGCAAGCTGGATGGAACCATGCACAACTGGTAGGTCCTCGGCATCGCTGCGAAACAGATTTAACCCTCGTTTCATCATCTGTTCAACATCCCTTCACCGTCGCGTTTCTAAAATCCTAGATTCAGAACAGGACAGTTTCAAAGGAGACGCCATGGCCCGCAGAAGTGTATTTGCGCTGTTATTCGCCGCAACGATGGCCGGTTTCATGCTGCACAGCTCTGCCGCAGCGCAGGCCAATCGAGGCGGAATCAGCGGCCGCATCATGGATTCTGCCGCCGCGGTTCTACCCGGCGCGCGAATTGAGTTGCAGCCTGGCAGCGCATCCGCAGTCACTAACGGTCAGGGAGAATTCAATATCTCGGACCTGGCAGCGGGCGAATACACGCTAACCGTGCACTACGTCGGGTTCTCGACGTATTCAACCAAGGTCACTGTCGCGTGCTGATGCCACTCTCAAAGTGGCCAGCAAGAACGAAGAGATCATGGTCTATGCCGAGCGTGCGCACGGTGAGGCGGAGGCTATCAACGAAGAGCGCACGGCCGATAACATTCTGCAGGTGTTGCCGGCAGAAGTTATCACCAGTCTGCCCAACGCAAATGTCGCCGACGCCATCGGTCGGCTACCGAGTGTCACCCTCGAGCGCGACGAGGGTGAAGGCAAGTATGTTCAAATTCGCGGCACCGAGCCTCGCCTCAGCAACCTGACCATCGACGGGATTAATGTTCCTTCACCGGAAGGCGGGGTGCGACAGGTGAAGCTGGATACCATTCCTGCTGATCTGGTGGAGTCGGTTGAAATCAACAAGACATTAGAAGCCAATATGGACGGCGACGGCATCGGCGGTTCGGTTGATCTGAAAACGAAGATGGCCGGCGAGTCGCCAACTCTGATCTTGGATGGTTTGGGTGGATACACGCCGATCGTAAATGGCCGGTACGTTAGCCAGTGGGATGCGACGGTTGGCCAGCGTTTCGGTCCCCAGTAGAAGCTGGGCATTCTATTCGGGGGGAGCTACGACTACAACGGCCGCGGAATAGACGACATTGAGCCGGTTCCAACAGCTGGCACCGCCGCTCCGAGTTACGATTCCATGGACATTCGCGAGTACCGCTACGATAGGTCGCGCTGGGGATTTGCTGGAACCGTGGACTACAAACTGAGAGAGATGTCCAGCCTTTACATTCGCGGTTTATATTCGGATTTCAAGGACTATGGCGACCGCTGGGTCTATTCTCTGAATAATGGCGACGTGCCATCCTACAATACCTCCAGTCGTCGTCCTGATTTCAGGATCGGAAGCGTCACGATTGGCGCCCGCCACGTATTCACCTCGTCATGGCTCACCTGGGACCTTTCTGTCGCGCGCGCTGCACAGTTGGCGTCCGCTGGCAACCCTGGGGCCGATTTCGATCCGATTTCTGGATCGCCGCTTTCAAGTTCCACCGGTTGTGTCTTCGACGCCGCTGCGACCAGAAATAAATACATCCCGCAGTGGAGTCCTAACTGCTTCACGCCCGGACGGGACAACGCTTACGGTCCTTCGATGTATCAGCTCACCGACGTAACCAAGTCTCTGGGTCAGACTGCTCAACTTAATCTGCTTGGCTCCGTCTCTTACGCCCGCAACTATCACCTGGGTTCGCACCTCTCGACTTTCGAGATCGGTGGAAAAGTTCGCAACGCGCACAAGTTCGACGATGGATATGTGAACGAATGGGATCCAAACGGGACCTTGCCAATGACCCAGTTCATTGGCGGCTTTCACAACAACAACTATTACAACGGTCACTATCCATTTGGCCCTGCAGCAAGCTGGGACAAGATAACCAACTTTGTTGCGGCGAATCCGAGCGCCTTTACCTACGTTCCGGGTTGCTCCTATTGCAGTGACGAAGCCTTCAACCTGGTCGAACGTGTCTCGGCCGGCTACCTAATGAACACTGTGGACATTGGCAGATTCCGCTTCGTAACCGGCGTTCGCTTTGAAGGCACTCAGCTGAACACCCTGAGCTATAGTGACGTGAATAATACGTTCTCGGTTCCCGGCAATGGGTCGTACGTGGACGTTCTGCCGAGCGTCGCTGTGCGCTACCGGTTGACTAATGATTCCGCGTTGCGGCTTGTGTATGGCCGAGGTCTCTCGCGCCCCGATCCACAGGACATTACGGCAGCGGTAAGCGAAGATACGTCCACGAATCCTTTCACTTTCAATATCGGGAATCCCGCTCTCAAGGCCGAGCATGCTAACAACTTTGACCTGTTGTTCGAGCAATACTTGAAGCCTTTGGGAATGGTTCAAGCTGGCATCTTTTACAAAAACCTGGCCGACCCAATCATCTTGACGCTCACTCAACCTACGAGCGGTCCTTACGCCGGTTTTAAAGTGTCGCAGCCGGGTAATGCCGGAAGTGCCTACGTCGCCGGCTTCGAACTTGCTTACCAGCAGCACCTGTCGTTTCTGCCTGGAGGTTTGCGCGGACTTGGCATTTCCGCAAACTACAGCTACACAGCTTCCCAAGCCAACGGGCTGCCCGGCCGTTCGGACCACCCCAGGCTTTTGCGCCAAGCCCCGAATACATGGAACTTCAGTCCGACCTACGATCGGGATCGAGTGTCCGTTCGACTCGGCATGAGCTACAACGGTGCGAATATCTATCAATACCAATGGGCAGATAACGCGGACCCAACTGGCATCCGAGGCCCGAGCGGCGACAACTATCTTTACGCGCACTTGCAAATCGATGCGCAGGGCAGCATACGATTGTGGAGAGGGCTCTCCGCGATTGTGTACGGGCTGAACATGAACAACGAAGTTTTCGGTTTCTACAACGGCAGCCCTCAATACGTCGTGCAGCGCGAGTTCTAC
>QHZR01000141.1 GCA_003224755.1 Acidobacteriota bacterium | reverse complement strand
TGGCTGAAGACCGCAACTGATCCGCGCAAGCTGTTCGAGGAGGAGAGCGAAGAACTGCGCTTGAGTCCTCAGTTCAAGTCTCTTCTCGAAAGATTCTTACCTTCAAACGCAAGCCAACTCGTGACGGAACCGCTCACCACGTAAACGCATTGGGGAGATGTTTCACGGTTGTTCTTACTCGAATTGAACACCCCTTGCATTGATCAAAGGAGATTGCTGATATGGAAAATATGAAAGCAGTGCGAGTTCACAACTATGGCGGGCCGGAGGTGCTCCGGTTCGAAGATGCACCGCGCCCCGCACCGGGCTCCGGTGAATTGTTGATACGAGTTCATGCTGCCTCGGTGAATGCTATTGACTGGAAAGCCCGAGCAGGCTACCTGAAGGATGTCTTTCCTCTTCCCCTGCCTTTCATTCCGGGCTGGGATGTTTCCGGTATTGTCGAAGCAGTGGGTTCCGGGGTCACCAAATTCAAGAAAGGCGATGAGGTTTATGCTCGGCCGGATGCCGCCCGCAACGGTAAAGGCACTTATGCGGAATACGTCGTGGTCAGGGAAACGGAAGCGGCCCTCAAGCCAAAGTCAATTGACCATGTCCACGCCGCTGCCATTCCTGTGGTGGCGTTGACGGCGTGGCAGGCGTTATTCGACACGGCCGCACTGAGCAAAAGCCAGAGGATTCTGATTCACGGCGCAGCCGGAGGCGTGGGCAGCTTCGCCGTGCAACTAGCAAAATGGAAGGGAGCGCATGTGATCGGGACAGCGTCAGGGCGGAATCAGGCGTTTCTACGAGAATTGGGAGTTGACGAGCCGATAGATTACGAAAAGACCCGCTTCGAGGACGTAGTGCACGATGTGGACGTGGTGTTCGACACACTGGGAGGCGATACACAGAACCGCTCGTGGAAGGCGCTGAAGAAGGGCGGGATTCTCGTTTCGATTGTTGCTCCACCTTCGGCAGACGAAGCTGCCAAGAATGGCGTGCGCTCGGCTTTCTTCTCAGCCCACCCCAGTTCCTCGCAGTTGGCTGAGATCGCAAAGCTCGTCGATGCCGGGAAACTGAAACCAGTGGTCGAAACCGTGCTGCCGCTCTCGGACGTCCGACGCGCCCACGAACTCAACGAGACGGGACACGCACGAGGCAAAACAGTCCTGAAAGTCACCTGACAGCGCGAACTGGAACGCTACTTCGCCCTGCGGACACGCCGATGCTGGAAAGCCAGCGTTTCAAAATCGGCGGCAAGGTCACCGCTCTCAGTTGCGATCTCGTCGAACCGTGAGAGCAGCGCCAGAGGTAGACTAACCGGATATGCGCAAGCAGGTTTTCACCCCGACTCCTCAGGGTATTCGGTCTCCCGACGAAGGCTGGCTAGACCTCGACCGTGCGGCCTCGGTCGAGGTCACATCGGAAGAAAAGAATTACGGGATCGACTCTGCGTTGGTCTCAGGAGAAACGCAGGGTTGGCGTGCAGCTAGTCCGGGGACTCAAACGATCCGACTACTCTTCGATCAGCCGCAAAGGCTCAGACGCATATCGCTCGTCTTCGAAGAATCCGAAAGAGAGCGAACGCAAGAGTTCGTCCTGCGATGGTCTCCAGATGGCGGGCACTCATTTCGAGAAATTGTACGCCAGCAGTGGAATTTCAGCCCGCCTAACACGGTATGCGAGATTGAAGAATATCAAGTTGAACTCTCGAATGTCACGGCTCTTGAATTGGTCATCGTTCCTGACATCAGTCGAGGAACGACTCGCGCCTCGCTTAAGAGTCTGCGCGTGTCTTGATTCGCGGCGATCCACCATCTACTCACACTGGAGGAGGCGAACCACCGCAGGTGATTTCTGCTGAAAATGAGGATTAGGGGTCGTGATGTTGGCCGACCGCATACGAATAATCATCGTCCCAGATGCGGGCCTCGTGAGCATCCGATCGGATTCCCTCATCCGACGACGATCCCAATCACCCGTAAGATCGCTTCGTGGGAAAATCGCACGGTACGCCAGCAGTACAATCGAGAAATCATAGGGAGAAACCTAATGGCGCAAAAAGTTATTGACGTAGTCGGAACATCGAAAGAAAGCTTTGCAAAGGCTGCCGAGAACGCCGTCGCGGAAGCCGCAAAAACGGTTCGCGGTATGAAGTGGGCACGGGTGGCAGGATTAGAAATGGAACTGGACGGCAAGAAGATAGCCCAATACCGCGCTACAACAAAGATTTACTTCGACATTGAACACTAGCCCCTCGCCCTGCCAAGCACCAGCAATGCCGAGCGGAGCGGAGAAGCAAGACTAATGGGGCGGCGTATGTTCAAAAGTAAGCTTCGTGTATCGCGCCTTCTCTACCTCGATCACGAGCGCCACTCTCCCCTCGGGGCTGCGAAACGGGAAGGGCTTACTGTGTACTTGAGCGAGATCGCGTCGATGTACTTGCAGTCTCGCGCAGATCGAACAGCATGCTGCGCCCGCTCTCAAATGCATTTGCCAGCAAGAACCCGCCCTCCGGCATCTCCAGTTCCGTGTGATGAGGCGTTCCACTCGGGCCGGGAACAGCGACCGACGCTACTGCTTGACCGTAGTGCGGAGATTTTGAGTCGGCGTCCAGTACCGCGAGGAAATCGCTGCTCCTCTTGGCGTCGTCGCCCGCCCAGACGAACAGGTAGGAACTGCTTTGTGCGTATCCACAAGCGGCCCAGAAGAGCAGCAGAACCAAGAAGCAGAGATGGCGCATAGGCACAGATTGTTGTCGCGGAAGGGAGGCTGTGTCAACAAAACGGCTGATCCGGCACAGATGTGCTGCTGCCGTCCGCCAGTGGTACAGGACCTTACCCTCCTGAACACCCGGACGGCCAGTCGCCGTCGTTAAAAACGCCGGTCATCGGAATGGGCGCTGCGGAACAATCTTTCGGGAGAGTCAGAAAACTGGCATCACCGGGTTGCCAACAAAGAAATCTTGATCGAGAGTGATCAGGTGCGACACTTTGCCGTCCTTCACTTCCGTTATGAAGGCGGGTCGCCATCGCGCCGAAGTGCCAAACGGATGCCCCTCTGTAATCCCGCCCCTCGCCCGTGAAAACACCAACTTCACTCCTTCGTCAGCGAGAGGCAGGTCTCTAGCTCTTGGAGGCGTCACACCTGCGTCAATCATCACATGAACAACCCGCCGCTTTCCTTGCATCGCTTGCACGAGCATCCAACCATCTCCTCCTTGGATTTGGTGGTGCACGTCTTCAGCACCCTCCGCTGATTGGATCAGGTCGCGTAGCTCCCGCCCATCCCCGGATAGAAACGATACGGCCGCAATCTTCTGTTCCGGAAGGATCATATGTGTGGTCAGAGCAAGGCTGGCCACACGCAGTCCGAATGCTGCGCTGATCGTGACGGCTAGAGAGAAGGCGTAGATGACAATCAGCCTCGCTCGGCCGTCGCGTATCCGGCCAAAAATGCGCTCCTGCAAATGCCTGCCCGGTTCCCCCGGCAAGAACATCCAAGTTCGCCGCTTTTGCTCAAGGTAGGCCTCTCCATAGCGGGCCTCCATCCGACGCTCCTCGCTACACGCCAGAAGGTAGTAGAACCAAAGCATATGGACATAAACGATGAGCAGGATAAAGCGCGGCCACACGATCAGCAGCCCAAGACCAGCGAGTGCGAGAAACAGGTATTGAGGATGCCTAATGCGTTTGTAAAAACCCCTGCGTACCACCCCTCGCCGCTTGAATTTGGCATAGTAAAGTTGAAAAGCACTCAGGACGAAGCCGACTACACCAAGCAAAGAAATGAAACCGCCGATACTTGGAAGAACTTCCGTCGAGAGGTGAGGCAAAAAGAAAGCTGGCAGCCACGCCGTAGCTGGAAGGCTGAAAGGCCTCGCGAACAGAGGACTATAGACCGCGTAATAGTAGAGAGCGAACGGAGTGACCATGAAGAGCATTTCCAGCGTGATAAACAAATAGGCTAGAAATCCAGCCGCTCGTGCGACTGACTTGAGCATTTCATCCTCTCCTCAGCCCTGACTCGCTATTGTTTCGCCTTTGCCCTTGACTCTGGACTGCGCTCCAGATTGTATGATTGGGGTCATGCCGACGAACCACCAAGCCGCGAGCACGGTCATGCAAATCGGAGAAGTCGCGGAACGAACGGATTTGACCGTCGATACGATCCGATTCTACGAGAAACGCAAGCTTCTGCCCAAGGCAGGTCGCAGTGCGGGGCGATTCCGGCTGTACACAGAAGAAGCCATCGAGCGCCTTCGCTTCATCGGGCAAATGCAAGGGTTGGGGTTCTCGCTCCGGGAAATCAGGGAGTTGATCGAACTCCGTACCCACAAGGTCGAATCCTGTGAATCAGTGCAACGGTTGCTGCGGGAGAAGCTCACCAACATTCGTGCGAAGATGCGCGAACTTGAGCGACTGGAGTCCGAACTTTTGGTTGACTTGCGCAAATGCGACAGAGAATTAAAAAGACGAATGCGGCAGACACCTAGCGCGTGTCCGGTGCTCGAAGAATCGAAAGGAACGCGATGAGTACATTTGCTCCCGCATGCCTCGGCGACTGCGAGTTGCAGATCGAGTTGACACAAAGAAGGCGATCAGCGTCAACCACCCACGCTCGCCTCGTTCCGGTCGAAGACGCCGCAAGTTGGGAGTAACCGAATGAAGCACAAAACCTTTATCGGAGCTTCGCTGTTGGCAGCGATAGCGGCGAGCTTGTGTTGCATCCTGCCCATCGTGTTTGCTCTCGGCGGCTTTGCCATCGTTGGGGCCTCTGCCTTCTTTGAGTCACTGCGACCTTATTTTCTGATAGTGACGTTTGCGCTGTTGGGCGTCGGCTTCTACTTGTCATACCGAAAGCCCAAACAGGTTTGTGAGCCGGGTTCTGCATGTGCGCGGCCTCCGGTGAACCGTCTCGGACGCGCTGCCCTGTGGATTGCTACGGCGTTCGTGGTCGCTTTCGCGGCATTCCCCTACTACTCGGGAGCATTGGCCAATTTCCTGTTGTCGGACCACAGCGTTAACGCTTCATCCGTCCGGCAGGCCAATACCGTTCAGCGTGTGAGTTTTGCTGTCCGTGGAATGTACTGCCCTGCCTGCGCCAAGAGCGTGGAAACCAAGCTGATGAACCTGTCCGGTGTGAGGAAGGCGAAGGTCTTCTACGAGCAGGGCAGGGCCGAGGTCGAATACGACGGCGGGGCCGTGTCTGTAGAGCAAATGGAGAAGGCCATTCAGCACGCGGGCTACCAAGCCAAAAAAATGTGATTCAACGAGGTCTGACAGGAGAAGCAAGATGAAGTCATTAGGATTGTTCGCAATTCTGCTGTTGTTCGCGGGTTCCGCGATGGCGAAGGAAGCTACCGCTCAGATCAAGGTGTCTGGCATGACCTGCGGTGCATGCGCCGTAAGCGTGAAGAGGGGCTTGGAGAAGACGAAAGGCGTCAAGAGTGCCGATGTCAGCGCCGAGAAGGGGCTCGCCACGGTGATCTATGACGACAGTCAGGTGAACGAGCGGCAATTGCGCGATGCCATCGAAAAGACAGGTTTCAGGGCCGAGCCCGTAAAGGAGAACAGGTAGTGTCCAATTGCTGCTTCCACGACGCGGGCTCGCCCTGCGCCCTCCCTCAAAGCAGTCTGGGTTTCTGCCCTGCTTGCGGTGAGAAGGGCAAGGCAGTCGCCATCTTAACCGTAAAGAGCCTTGTGCGCGATCACACCCGCGTATCCGCTTCGGCTTCTTTTTCGTTCTGCCGAACGGCCGCTTGCGATGTTGTCTATTTCTCCAGTGAAACCACGTTTCGCAAGCCGGACATAAAGGTGCGGGTGGGCATCAAGGAAACCGAAGACCCGGTTCCACTCTGCTACTGCTTCGACTACACACGGGAGGATGTTTTCCGGGACATTGGAGCAATCGGCAGCACAAGTCTCCCGGATAGGATCAAAACGGAAGTCCAAGCTGGTTTCTGTGCCTGCGAAGTAAGGAATCCGAGCGGAAGCTGCTGCTTGGGTGACATCACACGTGCCATTCAACAGGCGAGGCTCATCGTTGTGGATCGAGTCAGCAATATGCCCCAGTCAGTCAAGGGTTAGGCTGTATGCGAAAGAAGTTTGATCTAGTGGTTATCGGAACAGGTTCAGCCGCATCCACAGCGGCCCCCAAATGCCGAGCGGCAGGCTGGAGCGTGGCCGTTGTAGATTCCCGTCCTTTTGGCGGAACTTGCGCTTTGCGTGGATGTGATCCCAAGAAGGTACTGGTTGGCGCAGCCGCCTTAATCGACTGGATTCACCGGATGGAGTCGAACGGCGTGCGCGGTGACAACGCTCGCACCGAGTGGTCGGAACTGATGCGGTTCAAGCGAACGTTTACAGACCCGGTTCCCAAACAGCGGGAGGAGAGCTTCACCGAAGCAGGAATAGAGACCTTCCACGGTTCAGCGCGATTCACAGGCCCAACCAATGTTCGAGTTGGAGAAGACGTGCTGGAAGGTCGTCGCGTCTTGGTTGCAACCGGGGCCAAGCCGCAGAGGTTGAATATGCCGGGAGAGGAGTACCTGACGACGAGCGAACAATTCTTAGAACTCGATTCGCTGCCGAGGCGAATGGTTTTCGTCGGCGGGGGATACATTTCCTTTGAATTTGCCCATGTCGCTGTTCGCTGCGGAACCGAAGTGACACTGCTGCACAGAGGCGTGCGCCCCCTCGAAAGGTTCGAGCCCGATCTTGTCGAACAGTTGGTGCAAAGGACACGCGAACTCGGCGTCGATGTCCAACTCCAAACCGAAGTAAAAGCAGTCAACAAGGATGGCAACTCTCTGGTCGTACACGCTTCTACGAATGGCGGTGACCATGTAGTTGAGACCGACATGGTTGTGCATGGCGCTGGTCGGGTTGCGGACATCGACGACTTGAACCTCTCCGCTGCCGGGGTGAAATCAGAAAGACGTGGTGTGGCAGTTAACGAATACCTTCAGAGCATCTCGAACCCTGCTGTTTATGCAGCGGGTGATGCAGCGAGCACCGGACTGCCGCCGCTCACGCCCGTAGCGGGATACGACGGCGGCATAGTCGCTTCAAACTTGCTGAAAGGCAATCACTCAAAGATAGGTCATATTGCAGTTCCAACGGTAGTCTTCACTGTGCCGCCCTTGGCAAGTGTTGGATTGAGTGAAGGCGCTGCACGGGAACAAGGACTACGCTTTCGAGTCCACCGGGAGAAAACTGGCGGTTGGTACTTATCCCGCAGGGTGGCTGAGAACTGTGCCGGGTTCAAGGTTCTGGTTGAAGAGGGGAGTGGTCGAGTGTTGGGTGCGCATGTGCTCGGGCCGGAAGCGGATGAATTCATCAATGTCTTCGCACTGGCTATCCAGTCGGGCATTACAACGGAGACTTTAGAACAGACGATATTTGCGTACCCGACACATGGCTCAGACGTGGCTTACATGCTGTAGGCTCCGAACTGATCTTCGAAAAGCAGGAGCAATGTTCATCGCGAAAAAAGTGACCGTATACAGTCAGCCGGGCTGAATGTTCTGCGGAAAAGTGAAGGAGTATCTTTCACAAAAACAGATTCAATTTGATGACCGGGACATCACGAAAGACCCCGCTGCGATCTTGGAGCTACAGAAGCTGGACTTCATGACTACTCCCGTCACAGTTGTCGAAGACAAAGTAATCGTAGGTTTTGATGTGCCGAAACTGGACGAAGCATTGAAAGGTTGACCGAGAAGGGAGGATAAGAATGAGGGTGGCAGAACGAGCAACTCCGGTCGCAGCCGTAGTCGCTGCGCTTTCGACTCTCGCGTGTTGCCTGCCGCTCGGCTTGCTTGGAGCGATTGGGTTGGCCGGGCTGAGCGTCTGGGCGCAGAGTTTCCGTAGCTGGTTTCTCGGTCTCGCGCTCGTCCTGCTGGTCGCCGGATTCGTTCAGTTATATCGGGGACAGAGTCAGTGCAGAAAGCGCAGCCCATTGAGCGTGGCCATGCTGTGGGTTGCTACCGCAATCGTTCTTGTGGTCATCCTTTTTCCGCAGATGATCGCAAGCCTTCTTGCCGGGTGAGAAATGGAAACTCTGAAGATTAAGCACGTGCTGTCACTTGCCGCATTTATCGCCGTGCTGCTGGTCGGCTGGTATTTTTGGGGTCCAGCAGGAGGCAGGCTCACCGTTCTGAACGAGGGTAATCTCGCGCAATTTCGGCAGCAATTCGATGCTGCCGCCATTAGCGAGCGCGTGGTGCTCCTTCTCTCCCCGACTTGAACAGTTTGCTTGCGGGGGGCTTCCGCAATCGAGCAAATACTAAGGCAGAATCACTCGGATCATCTTAGGGTGTTCGTCATCTGGGAGCCGATGCTTCCCACCGACTGGTTTCGCCCAAGTCGTCTGGTCCAGCGGCGAATCTCAGACCCGAGGGCGGTGCAGTTCTGGGACAAGCACCATCTGGTGGCGAAGGAACTGCGAACGCATCTTTCCGACTGGCGGGCTGAGTGTTGCTCCCGCGACGGGATACTCTGGGATGTCGTGGCGATCTATCCAAAGGATGCTCGGTGGGATTCCGCGCCCGCCTTCATTGACGGCCCTGTGGTTCATGCCACTCCAGACGCGGCAAGACAACTCTCGGAACTGTCGCGAGGCTCCAGATGAAGAACGACTGTGCAGCAAACGATTGCTCGCCGAATGATCTTACGGGCCGCAAGACAGCATGGCTTACAGACGCGACGTTATGAATGTCACATTTTAAGAGCAGTGGTCGCGTTGGTGCCGAGGTAAACCAGCTTCAGACATCCCTGAGCCGACAGAGCCGGAGGTGCGCTTCTACATCACATGGAAAATCGTGCGGTTCGCGTTCGACTCCCGGCACCGGCGGCCTCAGTTATGGAAGAGCGTTGTGCCCCCCGTACTCGTCGTGAAGTCACCAACAGTCATGCCCTCGTCGCCGGTGAACCCGGATGGTGCGTTGACGAGGCAGTTTACGACCATCGACTGCCCACTGAGTGGTGCCCCACTTACAGGAGTGAGGGTGACGGTAATAACGAGAACGCCGCCTTGGAATCCGGGGTGCGGCCCACCGAAGCTAGTGAAGCTTGTAAACGCGGTCGCCTTCCAAGTACCTCTCTCGACCACGGTCCCGTCTGGCCTGATGATTTTGAATGACCCATCCGCGTCGACGGTTGCCGCCACGCGATCAAAAGTTCCCGCCCCAGTCATTCGGATAGTGTCGCCTGAGAATTGGCCAGAAGATGCCATCGCGGTGTTCGGTCCAGTTAGCTGGAAACTGAAACTTGTACCGCCTGCGGCTGCATCGAGCGGAGAAAGGACGGCTACTGCGAGCATTGCTGCCAACCAAATCGCCAGTTTCTTTATTTTCATAGTCGCTTGCATGATCATCTCCTCATTTACAAGTTCAAGTCTAGCGCCCTTAAGCGACGGGCATAATCTAATAAGGTTATCGCGGGGTAATGCACGTCAGTAGATTTCATGGTGCCTCCTCTGCGTGAGGGCCCGGAGCCGAGGGGCGGGGTTCAGTCGAACCACTGCAAAGGGAAAGTGTGGGTACGGCTGAGCGACAGAAGTCTACTCTCAAAACTGCTGGTGTCAAGGCAAATTATTGCGGGGGGAACGCTGAATGCCGTGTCAGACGGCGATTTCGCGTGCCGGAAGCATTTCAGCCTGTGCGGACGATGGCAGCGTTGCCGCCCCTTTTCCGGGTTTTAGGCGCTATTCTGCTCATGCCCAATGGTACCCCCTCGCCCCTTGGCAACCGCATGGACGACGAGCCGGGCTCATCGAGGGGCAGCACACTGTCATGCAGGTTCTGAAAAGCGGCACGAATCGCGGCATCTGACATCGTTGGCGTGAGTGCAGCGACGAGCGGGCGCTTAAGCACTTCTCGGCTGCTCTGCTCAGAAGCCATTCCAGCCGTATCATCAAACGGTGACATCATTCATCTCAGTCCTGAGACATTGGGGTGGGATTGGCGTGCTCATTCTGGCCGCCCTCGACAGTTCTGTGCTCCCCACCCTCGGTGGGGTT
>QHZR01000527.1 GCA_003224755.1 Acidobacteriota bacterium | reverse complement strand
ACCCGCAGGCGCTCGCCCGTTTCCAACGCGAGGCGCAGGCGGCATCGGCGCTCAACCACCCGAACATCTGCACCATCCACGACATCGGTGAATACGACGGTCAAGCCTTCATCGCCATGGAGTTTCTCGACGGGCTGACGCTGAACCACCTTATTGCTGGGCGTCTGTTGGAGATGGAGAGCCATCGAAATCGCCGACGCCCTTGATGCCGCTCACGGTGCAGGTCCGAATGGCATCCAACGCTTCACGTGCGCAATTCGTCGCTGAACTCGCCCAATTGCACAGACTGCAGTTGAAATCCATAGCCGACGCCACATTCGTCGGTTGGACACACGAACAAGAGGTTGCGCATTGGGAACGCTCCGACCGTATCTCAGTCCTGCAGCGTGAATTGGACGCCCTTGGCGGGACTTCGGGATTGTCACAGTCGCTCGTCTCTTGAAGACGAGGCATCCATTGGCATCCATTGCGGTTGCCCTCAGTCGCCTCGCTTCAGATTCTTGCGGGTATCGGCTCGCCTTTTCATTTTGGCAAGTTCGTGTGAATGACGGGCAGACGAGGCCTTCGCATCATTAGCCCATTTGTGGGCATCCTTCGCAGATTGTGCGTAGTCTTTGGCAATGACCCGTCTATCGTGATGTGAAGTGGTGCGCGGCTGGTCTGTATTAAGAACGCACCGTTGCCCGATATGAGAGCCGCACGTTGGGCAGGGAACGGAAAGGCTCTTATCCTCCACCCGAAAAGTCTGCAATGGCACCAGAATCGAATCTGTTCAATTCTGCACAAATTGCTGTACCCTCTTCTTAGCTGCCCTTCGCAGTCTTAGCGATACTTGAGCATAAGCAACGCGCCATAGGTCGCTAAGAGCACTCCAGCAGTTATGAACATTGGGCCGACTTCCGCAACCAAATACCCCGCACCATAAGCCTTGTTCTGAATAGTGCCTTCAATCAAGTGCGCGACCCACCAAACAAAAACAACCGCTATCGCGATGCCAACTCCCTTTAGCATCTCCATCGGCCCCTTCCTTTTCTCATGAAGCGAATTCTACATGCGAGCACTGGATGTACCGGCAGGAATCGAACCTGCATTCCCGATTAGCACAACCTCTGGGTGTCCTATCCGTTGAACGACGGCACGCCCGCTATTCCAAACCTTACGGTGCGTGAGGGCAATTGGAGATTCTCTTCAGTTGTAATCCTTGACCGCATTCTCGCTCCGAGCGAACATTGATTCATGGCCAGAAAAAATGTGGCGTACTGTCCGAAGTGCAAGAGAACATTTTCGCAAGTTTGCTCCGTGTGCCCTACCCTGAATGCGGAGGGGCATCGCTCAAAATGAAATGGACGGCTTACGCTCGCGCTAAGGGTGCCGCACGTCCAAAAACAAGCGGAAAGAAGGCGTGATTTATGGAGCTGCAAAAACCTATCGCTGAGAGAATGCCATTTGATAAGGGTGTGCAAGAACGCCTTGACAGCTTGGACTATAAGCCAATCGGCACTATTCAGTGCCCAAGCTGCCAACAATCCTATTACGTGGTCGTGCCCTCGGGGATAAATGAGAAAGAAATTTCTAAAGCTCGTGAGGACTTGCGAAGCCGAATAGGGAAATGCGGCAACCATCCTCCAAGAATTGAAGCGTAACAAGGCCCGCTAACGCTTCCGAATTTCAGGCCTTAAAGCGAAGAGTACTAGCGATCTCTGCCAGCCAAATCGCAGGGTCTTCAGACACGGTAGCCACGTCAGCCTCTGCAAACCTCTCCCAGTCGTTGAACTGCAATACGACTACGGGAGTATTAGGGTAGTGCAGTTTGAACCAATGAACTATCGCGCTCCGAATTGAATGTTCAGCGGAAAAACCAACTAGGACTAAATCAGCAGCCGCGACCACCGCCGCATTCAGCCCCATTGCTTCGTTGTTGCCCGATACAGATGTAACCTGATAACCCGCACCGCGAAGCGTTTCAGCACGGAGTTCTTGCAGAGGACGGTAGTACGCGACTTGCAGAATGTGGGCAGGCATTGCTCGTCCCGCACAGCGACGGTCCGAAACGTTACTCTTGCTGCGCCCCAATCGTAGGCTAGTTGGGCTGACTGAGTTGCGCCAAGTTGCGCCAACCTACAGTTATTCAGCAAGCTCAACATGTCTGTGAAAGACTGGTCTTCATTATGCTTGAGCGAAGACTTTTAATTCTTAAATACATGGGCGAGACACCCTTTCTGGCAACTTGCGAGAGATGCCATCTAAAATTCTTCACTCCACGAGAGCTAGGTCGCAAACCAGTAGACGCCGAGCAAAACCTGCGGAACAGATTCGA
>QHZR01000518.1 GCA_003224755.1 Acidobacteriota bacterium | reverse complement strand
CACCGGCTTAGCCCGGGAGCGAAGGTTGCTGATCACGGGCGAGCCGCCCAAGCAGGCGGAAGACCGGAAAAAACCGAATCCGAGCGCTTGCACCGGCCTAGCAGAACACTTACTACCTCGAAGACACGGGCTTATTCAGAGTTTCCCTAACACACTTAAGCAAGAATCTAAACCTCTTCGGCTTCATTACCGGATATCGGAAAGTTGCCTTTCGGGAAACTGATCCGGTAAACATTCACGCAGCAGCCACAATTGGACAGCTTCATGACCAGCTATTCGATACGGGATTTCGCGGTCATGCCCTCGAGATTTTTCTGGTGCGGATCGTTTACTGCCTATTTGCTGACGACACAGGTATCTTCCAAACCCGCGACCAGTTTCATTTCCAGATCGCGGAGAGATCTCGGCCTGATGGGGGGACCTCGGCTCCCTACTTTCCTACATATTTCAAGTCCTGAATATCCCGAGCGGGCAGCGACCCCAGGCCATGGACGAAGATTTGAAAACCCTCCCGTACGTCAATGGCGGCCTCTTCAGCGAAACACTCCCTATACCCACATTCAACGTCCACACTCGAAATCTTTTGCTTGCCTCCTTTGAGTTTGATTGGAGCACAATCTCGCCGGCCATTTTCGGATCGATGTTCCAGGCAGTCATGAGCCGCGACCCTGAGCAGCGTCACTCACTGGGCGGCCACTACACATCCGAGAGCAACATCCTAAAGGTGTTGCGGGGTCTCTTTCTTGATGATCTCAATGCGGAGTTCGAGTCGATCCAGCACGATTTGCGAGCCCTGCGGGCATTCAATGACAAGCTTAGCTCGCTAAAGCTTTTTGATCCGGCCTGCGGTTGCGGAAACTTCTTGGTGATCGCCTATCGCGAGCTGCGCCGACTAGAAAACAAAGTGCTTGAAAGAATCGTTGCGTTACAGCCGCAGGCGATTTCCGATATTTCAATTCTGTGCAAGGTGGACGTAGATCAGCTAACCGGAATTGAAATTGAAGAAAATCCCGCTGCCATAGCAGAAGTTGCGACCTGGATCACTGACCATCAGATGAATCAACAGCTTAATGAAACGTTTGGGGGCTCCCTCACGAGACTTCCGTTGACGAAGTCGGCGCGGATTCTGCGTGAAAACGCACTCCGGCGAAATTGGCGTGAACTTTTTCAAGCCGATGATCTGGCCGCTGGTCGAGTGCTTGTATTTGGAAATCCGCCATTTGTTGCCAAGGCAAACCGCAGCGACTCACAGAATGCGGATCATGACTTGGTATGTTCGCAAATCCGTGGCGCTGGTGTGCTGGACTACGTGAGCTGCTGGTTCATAAAGGCATCTGAGGTTCTGGACGGTACGAGGGTGAAAGCGGCCTTCGTCGCCACAAATTCCATTACACAGGGAGAACAGGTTGCGGTTCTCTGGAATGTGCTACGAAGGCGGGGAATGAGGATATTTCTTGCTCACCGAACTTTCAAATGGCAGAACGAAGCACCAAACCAGGCGGCGGTCTTCTGTGTCATTGTCGGATTCGCGGGACGCGACCTCTCAAACAAACGTATTTTCGAATACGAAAGCCCAGATTCCGTTCCAGTCGAGCGTCGTGTCTCTCGCATCAGTCCATATCTCATCGAAGCGGACGAGAATATCCTTGTTACTTCACGAACTACTCCGCTGTGCGAAGGAGTGCCCGAGATCAGGTTCGGCAGTATGCCGAATGACGGGGGTGCCTTGTTGCTCACGACAAGTGAAAGGGACGAACTTCTGGGCGAAGAGCCGGGCGCTCGTCGGTTTGTACGCCGCTTTGTGGGTTCCAAGGAATTCATCAACGGCATCGAGAGGTACTGCCTTTGGCTCAAAGGCGTTTCTCCCGCCGAACTGAGGCGTATGCCGCACGTACTTCGGCGCGTTGAGCAGGTGGCGGAGCATCGGCGACAGAGTGACAGAGTTCAAACGCAATCCCTAGCGGCAACGCCGACTCTATTTGGAGAGGATCGGCAACCCGCCTCACGCTACATTCTCATCCCGTCTGCTTCGTCAGAGAACAGACGCTACATACCAATAGGTTTTGCGGAGCCGGAGCTGATAGCTTCAAACCTATGCTTGACCATTGCCGGAGGCGACTTGTTTACTTTCGGAATCCTCATGTCGGGGATGCATATGGCGTGGGTACGTACCGTCGGGGGCCGACTGAAAGGCGACTACCGATATTCGAATCAAATCGTCTACAACAATTTTCCGTGGCCACGAGAGATCGCAGGCAGAGCTCGCCAGCGTGTAATCGACGCTGCACAAACAGTTCTAGACGCCAGATCACAATATTCTGACGCAACTCTCGCTGACTTATACGATCCGCTCACGATGCCACCAGACTTGCAGAATGCCCATGCTGACTTGGATCGGGCCGTTGAACGTTGCTACCGTCAAACCTTGTTCACGACAGATTCCGAGCGTCTAGAATACCTCTTCGCGCTTTATTCTGAGTATGTCGCACCGCTAGGGAAACTCTGAATAAGCCCGTGTCTTCGAGGTAGTAAGTGTTCTGCTAGGCCGGTGCAAGCGCTCGGATTCGGTTTTTTTCCGGTCTTCCGCCTGCTTGGGCGGCTCGCCCGTGATCAGCAACCTTCGCTCCCGGGCTAAGCCGGTGCCAAGAGCAACAGTTTTTTCCGC
>QHZR01000517.1 GCA_003224755.1 Acidobacteriota bacterium | reverse complement strand
GATGTCCATATAAAGCTGCTTCTGGCTAGTGATGATGGAGGGGTCAATCAAAGCCACGCCGGCAATTTCGTCCCACATGTAGCCAGGCAATGAGTACTTATCCAGATATTGCGTAACCGGAGTGTCTGCCTTGGAGATGGTCTCCTTCATTTCCGCCGTAAAGCGCGTCTTGACCGAAATATCGATGGGCGTGATGGTCAGTTTTTTCCACGGGGCACGCAAGACGATTCGTGCCGCCTCCGGATCGAACCACCAGTTAAACTCGCGCCGGGCATCGATCGCGCCGGAATCAATTGCGCCTTTGTCGGCGTACAATCCATGACGAACTCTTTGGCGAGTGTCGCGACCTTGGGATCGAGCTTCAGTGCCAACGCATAATTGGTTAGAGGGCCGCCCGCCCAGAGAACCACTTCGCCCGGATACTTGTGCACCATCTTTACTATGAATTCTGCGGCTGAACCTGGGGCTGCCTGGATGTGAGGCGCGCCCTCCTTTATGGGAGGGACAACATCGGGCGGGTGATAAGGCTCGTCATAAACCGTGGAGCGATTGGCTGCGAAGTGCTCCGTCCAACACCCTTTGTATTCGAACTTGCCGTAAAGCGCTTCCCAGCGCTCAGTCTCTTCCTTGGAATTGAGCAGAGGAAATTCGGCGCCCTGATACACCGGGACATCCGTGCGCCCGGAAATCTCCAGCAGACGCAGCACGTGCTGCGTCTCTTCTTTCACCCACTGGTCTCCGCTGACGGTGGTGATGCCGACGATGTCGAATTTATCCGATTGCAGGAAAACCAGAATGGCCTGCTGGTCGCTAGTGCCCGGCCCGCGGGCATCCTGATCAACGATGACTTTGATCTTTTGGGCGGAGGCGGTAGTGATCAGGGCAACGGAGAGCGCAAGAATCGGCGCAAGTCTTGGCATGTAGAAATTCATTTGTTCCCTCGCCGCCAGTGTTTCACTCAATGCGCGGCTGCGGTTTACAGATTCAAGGCAGAAAATTATGGGCAGACTGCACAAAATCAGTCTGCCCAATATCGAGCCAATTCTCGTATACCCTCAGAAGTTGAGCTTGAGGGCGAACTGAATCACGCGAGGGTCGTGAGCGGTCTGGGTAACTTTCGTAAACGTTGGGCCCGAACTGAAGTTCTGCATGCCAGTAGCATCGCCCGGCAAGAAGAATTGCGGATGGTTGAAGAGGTTGAAAAACTCTGCTCGGAAGTCCAGCCGCATGTTTTCGTATGGCAGGAGGAAGTGCTTGATCAGTGATAGATCGGTATTCACAAAATCCGGCCCGTACACCGGAGCGCGGTTTGCGTTTCCAAGTTTTCCCGGCGCAGCAGCGACAAAGGCGCAGGGGTTGAACCAGTTAGTCACCGTGTGAATCTGGGAGGGCGCTGCGCAAGTAGGGTTGGCCGCCACCGGGCCAGACTTATTCGCGTCACCTACTTGATCGGGGCGATTCAGGTTGTTTCCGTTCCAGGTGAAGGGAACTCCAGAACCGTTGCTCGAGACCACGAAAAGTGGAAATCCCGAAGTTACTTTTTCAATAACGTTCACCTCCCAATTTCCCAAAACCGTGTTAACCGGAGCACTCCAGCTGTTACCGAGTTGTTTACCCTTGCCGAAGGGCAGGTCGTAGAGGACGCTGGCAGTGAATTGGTTATTCAAATTGATTTGAGAGAGCGCCCAATCTGCCCTTTGAGTTCCGGGCAGCGGCCAGAACGTCGCGCCCGGGGGAGTACCTAAGCCATCAGCGAACCCCGAATCGAAAGTGCGGGAGTAGGTATAGCCTAAAAGGGCGTAAAGCCCATGGCGGGCACTCTTCGTCTCAGCTTTAACTTGCAGAGAATCGTAACGCGCGCTGCCTACGTCATTGATGTTGGCAACGGTCGTGAATGGTCCATACCGGGCATTTGGGTACACGGTATTGTTAGCCCCGCAACCGAAATGGTAGTTGGGATCGAAAAGAACATTCGGAATTACATTGCCGCTGAAATCGGTGGTTTGCGGAAAGCATGCCAGTGGATTCGACACGTTTAGATTCAATCCGTCCACCAGGATGTGAGTGCTGTGCGAACCGGCGTATCCAGCGGTTAGGACAAGATTACCGGGTAGCTGATGCTCGATGTTCAGGTTGTACTGCTGGACGATGCCCTGTTTGAAGTCAAGGT
>QHZR01000516.1 GCA_003224755.1 Acidobacteriota bacterium | reverse complement strand
TGTCCGTCACCAAGCACATGCCAGACAATTCACCAGGCCCAACTGGGAGCGCCTGTCCAGGATACCCGCGAGGTGTGTGGCCGCCGTTGCTTTCTGCCTTTTGCGCTGATGCGTCGCCCACCAACCAGCGACATCCCGATTGCAGTGTGCCGGGTTGCATTTGCCCATGTCATAGCCGCCGATCACAGGCGACGTGGAAGTTGGAGTCTCGTGGGGTGATGCCCAGCAATAACGTGGAGGACTTCAGTCCGCAGGTAGAAAGCGTAGGTCTAATGGAGAAGCTGGTTCGGTTGGGCAGTAACCGTCATAGCACCAAAGTCTCTTCCCGCTGATGGGCTTCAGTACCTGAGGGCTGGAGCGAAGTCGGAAAACGGCAAAAGTTGTTTCCGCAAGCGGCATCAGTCGCATAAATCAACTCCGCTTCTGGAAAAAACGAACCGCCAAAACGACTACTATTACAAACACAGCAATCTCAAACCAATTTGTTAATGTCACGCCCCGGCCTCCTACTTCATTGCGAATGATGGAGAGGATTGACAGCGGATAAAGGGATAGGGGCCTTTCCTAGCGTCGGGCGTCTTGTCGCATTCTATGTCCGGTGTATCCTGCTGTGCAAATTCCGCAGTGGCGTGTACGTTGAACTCCGGCTTTGCATTCGATCATTGCGGATGCTGTGATTTTCGCTGAGAGGATCATGCAGAGGATTGATGCAGCGTGGCCCACGCCTTGATAATGGGCATTGGAGGCCGCATGGCTGTCATACACAACGAACGAGTCGAGATCAAAGAACGGAAATTTGAATGCCCGTACTGTCAGAAGCAGACGACACACAGGACGCCAATGGCACGGGATCGAACAACGGGGTGCTGGAAAAGTGCCGCGTGCCTTACAACTAAGACTTGGTGAGCACGTAGGCCACCGCCATCGGGCGCAACTTCTGCCAGACGTGGCGGGGATGGTAGCCGCGGAACCAGACGGGCAGTGAACAAAGAAACTCGTCGAGCTTCACCACCCAGCGCTGGTTGTACGGTGGCTCATGCAAGAGATATTGCCAGCGCGAGGTCAGAGAGAAGGCGCACAGGCGTTCGCGACGCACTTCGAGGCCAGCGGCGGCGAGGATTTCACGGAAGATGCGGATCGGGATGCCACGCTCGTGTTTAGTAAGCCCCTTGCGCGGGACGCTCCAATCGCCCATGGACACGATCGGTTCATGCATCACGATGTACCCGCCCGAACGCAGCACCCGGTTGATCTCTGTGACCACGGTGGTGACGTTCGGGATGTGATGCAAGACGCTGAAGCAGGTGATTAGGTCAAACTGGCTGGTGGCAAAGGGCATGCGCCCCGAGGGGTGCGGTTTGACATACTCGAAGGCGGGGTTGCGGAAACCGTCTGAGGGCTCCAGGATGGTGATCGTTCCGCAGCGGCTACGGATCGGGTCGAACTCGTCGCCCGCTGCGCTCCCGAGGCCGAGCACCTGGGGAAAGTCGCGCTCCGGCAAATGCCGGAAGCCGTGCTGAATATTTAGCTGATGATACGCGTAGTGGTAGGGACCGTTCGAAGCGGCCAGCTCAAAGTAGCCTTCGCGTTCATCGGCGAACCAGGCGTCGATCTCGGCGGGCGTGAAATCGTCGCCATAGAGTTTTTGCCCAGACAGGTACGCATGCATAGAACGTTTACCCGATTACAGCACAGATCAGGCTGAGGAAAAGAACATGGCTGCGTGCAAAATCAACCTCGCGGATCTGATCACGCAAGAAGCGCAGCGCCAGGGTGTGGATCCGGTACGATCTTTATGGCGCGGGTTGTGTGTGAACACTGCGGGAGAGAATTCCTGATCGAGAACGATGTGCCGATGGCAGAAAAGAGAGGGCCGCGCTCGGTTGGTCAGACAAGATAATGACTAGCTCATCAGCGGAATCCCATACAGCGACAGGATTTCATTCAGGGTTCGCCCATAGATGCGTGCCAGCGTATACACCCGATGAATGCCGGGAATCGCACCCTTGGTTTCGATGTGATGTAGACGGCTAGGAGAAATTACAAAAGCAGATAGGCGGTGTTTTCTCGCAATACTCAGACTGGCCGCATGAACATCACGCAAACTCAATCCAAGTTGCTGACGGATGGCACGTAGTTCTTTACCTGGTTTTGATCGCTGGCGGTTCACGGGGGATCGGAGATTATTTCTTCGCGGCTTTCAGCTTCGCCCATCTCGCCCTCTGAGCCGCTCTGATCCGCGCCAGACCCGCCGCCGAGATGTGGCGCTTGGGACGGATTGAGACAACGTTGCCCCCTTTCCGCTTTGCCCACCATGCTTTCTTAGAGGCTGAAATTTTTGCTTTGGCGGCGGCACTCATCCTGCGAGGCCCGAGTGATGGCCGTGTAGTGTTCAACCCGCTCAATGCCCTAATCGCAGTATCCAGAGCATCCACCTGCTGTGCTGCCTTGTCGCGTTCAGCCTTCAACTGCGCGATTATGTCCATGTGTTCGCCTCGGGTGAGGGATTGTACATGAGATCAAGCGTGACGCGCTGCGCGACGTGATCGAGCGCTATCACATCGAGGTAGTTTTTCTCGACTCCCAAAGTACGGTGTTGAGCGGGGATTCCCTAAAGGCGGAATTTCAAGAGGCGCGACAGCGACGATTGCTAGAGCTGCGGTTCATGGGGGTGTGCGTCGTGGAGCTGCATCATGAGGGAAAAAGCGGACAGCAGCGATCCACCTCG
>QHZR01000535.1 GCA_003224755.1 Acidobacteriota bacterium | reverse complement strand
ACTTGCACCGAGCGAAAAAACTCGCTCATCGAAGAGTGCGGATGGAAGGGTGGCGACAGTTGGTAACTCGGCTGAGAAGAAACGAGTGACAAACAAGAACGACAAAGAAACCACTTGACTCCGACCGGCCTTCTCATGGAAGGCGATTTCACTCACCGCGCCGAAGAGCGAAGGGTAGCCTTTCCAGCAACGGGTCTTGAAACCGTTTTGAAGTCGGGCTGCAATTTGAGGCGAGCCGCAGTGGTTTCACGCCGGGCCAGGAAACGGCTCCGGATTTTTAGAGGGCCGCACAATCATCTAGCCTGACACCCGCGTACACACAGGCCGAGATGGACGTGGCGCGACAATCGCGAACGTCGAGTGTTTGGCAGTACGGATAGAATCGACCAATATATATGGCCACACAACGATCAAAATTGCAGCCCACGTGGACGGATGTCAAGGCAAAGCTGGCGGGTCTTGACCGGGCAGGATTGTTGAGATTGATCCAGGACCTGTATGCCGCGCACAAGGATAACCAGGCGTTTCTTCATGCCCGCTTCGGCTTGGGCGAGAACGTATTGGAACCATACAAGAAAACGATTGAGCGCTGGCTTTGGCCCGACGTGTTCAAGAAACAAGACACATCTGTCTCCAAGGCCAAGCAAGCCATCTCCGATTACAAGAAGGCCGTTGGCGAACCCGATGGACTGCTCGAGTTGATGGTTTTCTACTGCGAGCGGGGCGCTGGGTTCTGCGGTGATGTTGGCAATGAGGACGAGGGATACTTCGATGCACTGGTGCGCATGTTCGAGCTGGCTCTCAAGCTCACTAACGCGCTACCAGTCAATCGCCGGGCCGGTTTTTTCAGCAGGTTAGATCGAGTACGTGACATCAGTTATAAATTTGGCTACGGCGTCGGAGATGATATGGATTCCTTGCTTTCGACGTATTGCTGCAACCGCGAATATGGATCCTGACGGCTGAGGTCAAGGTCAGTTTCCTGAAGTCAATGGAAGAATCGACTAAGTAAGACAGAGTACAACAAAGAGATTTCCGCTGATGTCATCGGTTGCTTTCCTGATTGTTGCTTCGAGGCATGATTACGGATTTCCGAGGATCCAAGTGCATGAATCTTAGTTATACACTCACCACTGAAGACCGCCGCGAAGGGCGTCGCACTTATGACTCGGCTCTGGCGCGAATGCGATGGTTGATGTGGATGGCGGAGCCTTTCTCTTTCGCAGCGCTGGGCTTCGGCGTCTACTGCTACGTGACCGGCAACCGGGCATTGGCCCTCAGCCTTTTCGCCAGCTTTGGGTATCTGTTCAGCAAGGGATTTCTGCTACGATTCCTCCGCGATCTCCTGGCGGGCAGGCGCAGGTCTGAGACAGAACATTTCCAACTCGAGACCAGTGACAGCGGGATTGTCTTTTCTGCCATTGGTGCCACCTCCAGCGGCCTCACCTCGGCGCAGAATCAGTGGTCAGACTTCCAGGCTTATTGCCAAACGCCGGATCTTTTCGTGCTCGCGTTGGGGCTGGCCTTTTACGTCGTTCCCAAGCGCTCGCTGACGGCCGCGCAAACTTCTGAGTTCCAGGCGATCCTGAGCAGCAAGCTGCCGCAGGTGACGATCCGAACCGGGATTCGGGCCGTCAGGCATGCGGTCTCACTGGGGCTGCTCGGCTACATTGCCTTCTTCTTTTTCGGAGGCACGATCCAGCGGGCGCTGTGGTGGGGGTTGCGGCCCTTTCAAGCCCGGAGAGCGGTTCGATCCTCTGCCTCCGTGCGGCTTCCTCAACCCGCCTCGCCCGATCAACTACATGGCTTTGGCCAAATTTATGTGGTCCCGATCGGAGATACAGCGTCGCTGATTTCCCCTTCTTTGCTCCAGTATTACCGCAGCAAATACGGTCTTTTGCTGCACGTGCTCCCCAGCGTACCGGTGCCGGAATGGGCACGCGATCAGGCTCGGCAGCAGCTCGTGGCTGACGAACTGCTTGAGGCGATGCGACGGGCCTATCCGCAGCAGGCTGCGAGTCCCAACAGCATTTTAATCGGCGTGACTAATGAGGACATTTACACTGCTCGGCTGAATCCTGCCTACTATGGCGAGCCGGCAGCGCCGTCCTTGCTCGAAACCCGGCTGCGGAAGCTGCTGACCAAGAACATCGGGATCTCTTTCTATGGTCTCGAACTCACGAGTGACCGCGGGAGCGTCCTCTACAACGACATCGAAGACATGGAAACACTGGATGCGATGGGAGAGGACTATTCGGTCCGCGACGCCAGAACTCGCAGGAACGAAACCCATGAAGAGGGAGACCCATGCTTCACGCTGCCTCACTATTATTCGCCACAGAAACAACGAACGGATTCGGCCTACCTGGCGGGCTGCAGCAGCACGCATGGAGAGACCGATCTCGAGGTTCTGGATGTTTATTTGCGCTACGGCATGTTGCTGTCGCGAAGAACTGACTTCTATTTGCCG
>QHZR01000534.1 GCA_003224755.1 Acidobacteriota bacterium | reverse complement strand
GGGGCCTTGCCTACGGCATCTTTTGGTGGTTCCTCGGCCCGCTCACGCTCAAGTCACTATTGCACGCACAAAAGCCTGACTGGTCGCTCGCACACGGCCAGGAACTGTTCGGCTCGCTCATCGGTCACATCGTCTACGGTTTGATCGTCGGCATAATTTACGCAGCGCTTGACAAACTTTGGGTGGGCTTCTTCATCGATAGCGATCCGATCAATCGCCAACCCGAAGGTCCGGGATCGCGCACTTTGCTCTCGTTAGGCCGCGGTATGGTGGCGGGACTCGTCGGTGGACTGGTCTTCTGGCCGCAAATTGTCGCGGTCGATGGATTGCCCTGGATCGCGCGCTTGGCTGGCGGAACCTCACCAACACTTGGCTTAATGGTGTATCTCGCGATCAGCGTGGCGATCGGCGGGGGCTACGGCGTGCTTTTTGAGCGTGAATCGCCGGACTGGGGAGCAGCCATCGGTTGGGGCATGCTTTACGGGATCACCTGGTGGTTTGTGGGCACACTGACCCTGTTTCCAATCTGGCTCGGAGCTTCCTTTACTTGGACTACCGCGGCCGCCGCCGGCGCTCTCTCTTCTCTTCTCGGCCATCTACTCTACGGTGCAGTCACCGCGTGCGTCTTCCTGCTGCTCGAACGTCGCCATCAAGATTGGATGCGCCTCGATCCGCGCTACGCCGTACGCCTCGCGCGCCTCCAACGCCCGCTTGGCACCGCCGCGCCTGCGCTTTGGTTTTTCGCGCTCGGCCTCGGCGTACTACTGCCGATTCTGCTTAGCTAACAGTACGAAGCGACTTACAAAGCCGCCCACCAACAAAATACCTATTCGAAAACTCACTTATCGATTTTCCTATTATTTTATGACCTGCACTTTTTGTGATTATATTGGCGCTGGACTGGTAGCGGTACCGATGGCTGCATCCGAGTTAACTTCCCCGCGCTGGCGCTCGGGAGAATGGGTCGCGTATAAAGTCGTACGCCGCAGTCGGGCAGTCATCCTGTCTTGTTATCTCAAAAGAGGGAGCCGTCATCAGTTTCTAGGTGGCACTGCAAAATCCTCCAATCGCTCATTGGCGGCGAGTCGGAGAGCGCAGAAGCTTTCATTGTTTAATAATCCACTTAATTAAAGCGCATGGATGTAAAGACATGGCAAAACACAGCTAGTTTTACTCCTATGAACAATCTTCGAGGCATTCACATATGATAAAGGCAATCTCCTATCTCGGTCTCGGGACCATGGGCAGCGGGATGGCGTCGAACCTTCTCGAAGCCGGCTATGAGCTCACCGTCTGGAATCGCAGCGCAGAAAAATGTGAGCCGTTCCGCAGGAATGGCGCCCATGTAGCCGATACACCAGCGGATGCTGTCCGCGATGTCGATCTGGTGATGTATAGCTTAAGCGACGATCAGGCCGTCGAGGAAGTCGTCTTTGGCTCGAAAGGAATTCTCAGCGGAATCAAGGAGGGCCAGATCGCGATGGACATGAGCACGGTTCTCCCCGCGACGAGCTTGCAAGAACAGGAAGCTTATGCAAAGCGCGGTGTTGATTTTCTCGATGCGCCTGTCTTTGGCAGCAGACAGGAATCCGCCAATGCCAAGCTTTGGATTATGGCTGCCGGGAACAAGGCCATCTTTGAGAAAGTGAAACCAGTCCTGGAGCATTTGGGGCAAACCGTTCACTACTTTGGCAAGAACGGAAACGCCGCAGCTATGAAGCTGGTGGGAAACCTCATCGTTGCGTTGGAAATGGAAGCGCTCGCGGAAGGCCTGGTCCTCGCGCAAAAGGCGGGACTTGATCTGAACACCGTAATGGAAGTCGTGAAGGTCGCCGACTTCCGCTCACCGCTGCTCTTAAGCAACGGTCAGAATATTTTGAAACGCGATTTTTCTCCCAGCTTCGCACTCAAGCTCATGCTCAAGGATGCAAGCCTGATCGAGAAATTCAGTGAGACTATGGAGTCACCGATTCCGGCGCTTCGCGTTGTCGAAAAGAATCTCGCATCGGCAGTTGGCCTTGGCTTCGGAAACGAAAATGCCTCTGCCTTAATCAAGGCGCTAGAAAAAGAAGCGGGTATTGAAGTGAAGGCACTTAACCGGTGATCTGACTTACAAGAAATGAAAGAAAAGTAATCAATATGCGAATTAAACCATACCTTATGTCGTTGGCAGTGGCTAAGCGAGTAGGGCCAATGGCTCAGTCCCTCTGCATCGTATTGTTTCTGTTGAGCTGTGGCGCGGTCTCAGCGCAGAACGAAGAGCACCGCGTTCGCAATATCGTTCTGGTTCACGGAGCTTGGGCGGATGGTTCTGGCTGGAAGGGCGTTTACGACATTCTAGTCAAGGATGGCTACAACGTCAGCATCGTCCAAGAGCCGGAGACGTCCTTTAAAGGAGATGTGGCTGCTACCAAGCGCGTCCTTGCTCAACAAGATGGACCATGCATTCTTGTCGCTCACAGCTACGGGGGAGCCGTAATTACCGAAGCCGGGACCGATCCATCGGTTGCCGGCTTGGTCTACATTGCGGCCCACATGCCAGATACTGGAGAGAATGAGGCCGACGACGGAAAGCGCTTCCCAAGCGACCTGAGCAAGTCTACTTCGATAAAGAAGACGGCAGACGGCTTCACTTACCTCGATCCCGCGCAGTTTCATGAGTACTTCGCAGCCGACCTGTCTGCTGAGCAAGCCGCCTTCATGGCGCGATCGCAGGTGCTCAACGCCGCTGACAATTTCAAAGCAGTCATCACCACAGCTGCGTGGAGAAGCAAACCGAGCTGGATGTTGGTAGCGACAAAAGACAGAACCATCAACCCCGACCTCGAACGGTGGTACGCCGCACGAGCCAACAGCCAGAAGGTTGAAGTCTCAGGCGCCAGCCATTCGGTTTACATCTCCAGGCCGAAGGAAGTCGCAGCTCTAATTGAAGAAGCTGCGTCGCACGCTCGATAGAAAGCTACATCTGCTTACAACAGCCGGTCGTTTGCAGAGCGTCTCTGTCAGACGCCTGCGGCCGCTGCCTCGAACGAGGGGGTGCTGAACACCTCCCAGGTAACAGCAATAAATCCTCCACACGCGCAGTAGCGGTTGCACGGTCGAGAGAATTATCGTGAGCGCATCATGTGGATCATCCGTTTAGCACTTAATCGGCCTTACACATTTGTAGTAGCGGCATTGCTTCTACTCTTAGTCACGCCGTTTGTCCTGATTCGGACACCGACCGACGTCTTGCCGGAGATTAATATTCCAGTGGTCAGCATTATCTGGAACTTCACCGGTCTGAGCGCCAAGGACATTGAACAGCGCATGGTTTACACGGAAGAGCGGGTGCTCACGACCACGGTTAATGATATCCAGCACATTGAATCGACCTCCTATGACGGCATC
>QHZR01000023.1:543-30662 GCA_003224755.1 Acidobacteriota bacterium | reverse complement strand
GCTTGCGAGGACACGCGGCAGACGCAGAACCTGCTCAATCACTTCGGGATTGAAAAGCCCACGATGAGCTATCACGAACACAATGAGGCCTCGCGCGCAGCGAAATTGATTGAGAAGCTGGCGCAGGGTGCACGGATCGCAGTGGTCAGCGACGCGGGGACGCCTGGCGTTTCCGATCCTGGATTTCGGCTGGTATCGCTGGCGATCGAACGAGGCATTCCCGTTGTGCCGATTCCGGGACCTGCAGCTTTTGTTTCTGCGCTGGTCGCGAGCGGATTGCCGGTTGAGTCATTCAACTTTCGAGGATTCCTGCCGCCAAAGAGTGGAGCACGCAGGCGGGAATTGGAGAGAATTCGGCAATCCCAACAAACGGAAATCTTCTACGAAGCACCGCACCGCATTCGCGAAACCATCGAAGACATCGTCGCTGTTCTCGGACCCGAGCGCCCGGTTGTCATCGCGCGCGAGCTGACGAAACTCCACGAAGAGTTCCTGCGCGGAACTGCAACGGAGGTCCTGCGGGCTCTGAACAGTCGCGCCGAAATAAAAGGAGAAATCGTGCTGCTCATCGGGCCAGCTTCAGAAATTCCGCCGCGGGCCTCGCCTGTTCCGATGCGTGTACGAATCAACCAACTCATGACTGAAGAAGGCCTGAATGAAAAATCCGCACTGAAGAAGGTCGCCAAAGAACGCGGGATATCGAAGAGCGAAGCGTATCGAGAATTTCAAAGAGAAAGAAGATGATCGCGTGGGGACAGCCGCGCTCGGCTGTCCGGGCGACTGTTGCTCGCCCCTTTCAGCCCCGAACTCTGCAGATAATCGCGGAGCTCCGCAGGACAGCCGAGGGAGGCTGTCCCTACATTTTCGAGCGCTGAAACTCCCGCAAAACAGATGCTACTTCGCCGGTTCCTGATACAACCCGATCACGTTCCCTCCTGGATCTTTGAATCGCGCTGTGATTTCGGGCGCATCCGCCCCAATCGGCTGCACGATCTCGCCGCCGTTCGTCTTAACGGACTCGACCGTCTTCTCGACGCTGTCTACCATGATGTAGAACAGCAGGCCTGGCGTGGACGCTGGTGGGCGTCCCTTCACGAACGCGCCGCTGACTTCGCCGACGGAATCATCGAATGCAGTCGCGCCGTCGCCCCGCTTGCGCATGTTCCAGCCGAAAACCTTCTGGTAGAAATCCGCAGAGCGCTGAATGTCGGTTGCGGGTAGCTCCACGTAGCAGATTTTTCCGTTTGCCAAAGTTGGAGGCATAAAACTCTACTTTCCTTCCAGTTCCTTCTTCACCGCTTCGCTGACCACTTTCCCGTCCACGCGCATGCCTTGTGCCGCGAATTTCGCCATCGCGTTCTTCATGACCGTGCCCATCTCTTTCATCGTGGGGGTGCCCATTTCGGCAATGACGGCTTTTACCCCGGCGACAATGTCCGCTTCGCTTGCCGCCTTCGGCAAATAAGTTTCGATCAGGACGATCTCGGCGGCTTCTTTGTCGGCCATCTCCTGGCGTCCGCCTTTGGTGAATTGCTCGACGGAATCCTTGTGCTGCTTGATTAAGGTGGCCAGCACCTGCTGCGATTCTTTTTCGTCGAGCTCAGCCATTTTTTCGATCTTCTTGTTCATGAGCGCGGTTTTCACCATGCGCAAAGTAGAGAGCCGCACTTCGTCGCGGGATTTCATCGCAGCGACGATGTCTTTTTGGATTTGATCAATGAGGAACATAGCAAGAGTATAGAGAAAATCAAAAGATTTTAACCGCAGAGGTCGCAGAGGTCGTAGAGGAATACGGAAATCGGGCGCAACCGACGGCCGATGACCGACAAGATCAGTCCGCGACCCCGCAGCATCGTTTTTCCTGATTTTCCGGATAATAGATACGAATCGGGCGCGACGTCCCCAAACCCGCTTTCCGCGATAAACTATTAGGTATTCTTTGCATCCCCCTAAATTAATTTAAGGACTAATGCCATGCTGCTGAAGAACCGTCTCTTTACTCCCGGCCCCACGCCTCTTCTACCTGCCGCGCAAAACGCGATGGCCGCGTTTACGGCGCACCATCGAACCGCCGATTTCAAGGCACTCTACACGCGGGTGCTGGCCGATATGAAAGATTTCATCGGCACGTCGAATGATGTGTTGGTCATCGCCTCTTCCGGCACGGGGGTGATGGAAGGCTCAGTTTCAAACCTCACTTCGCGTGGGGACCGCGTCCTGGTGCTCACCGCCGGGAAATTCGGCGAACGCTGGCGCGATCTGGCCAAGGCCTACGGCTGCACTGTTGATGTTCTGGAAAAGCCTTATGGCGAGACGTTTTCGCTGGACGAAGTCCGCATCAAACTTACGCCCGAAACTCGTGCCGTGTATGTGCAGGCGACTGAAAGCTCCACCGGCGCGCGCCACGACGTGAAAGGGATCGCCAAATTGGTCCGTGCCAACGGTGACGATACGCTCCTGATTGTTGATGCCATCACCGGCCTTGGTACGACGCATTTCGACGTGGATGGCTGGGGCATTGACGTGATCATTGGAGGATCGCAGAAAGCACTAATGATTCCTCCTGGACTCGCTTATTGCGCAATCAGCGAGCGTGCCTGGAAGCGTATGGAGGCGGCGAAAAACCCGCGCTACTACTTTGATTTCCGCAAAGAGCGTAAAGCTGCTGCGAAAGGAGAGTCTGCCTTCACTCCGGCTACTTCGCTTTTCGCAGCTCTGGGCGCAGCGCTCGATTTCATTCGCCAAATGGGTAGCGGCGATCTAGCTGCCGGGCGAAAGGCCTTGGTGGACAACGCGGAACTTGCCGCCGAAATGACTCGCGCTGGCGTGACGGCGCTGGGAATGAAGCTGTATGCATCGTCTTCCGGGGCGGCGCTGACGGCGGTCAGTTCGCCGGCTGGTTTAGATTCGGGCAAGATCGTCAAGGAGTTCCGCGAGTCGTTCTCCGCGGTCGTGGCTAATGGCCAGGGCGATATGAAGGGTAAGCTGTTCCGCATCGCTCACATTGGCTACTACGACTTTCTCGACACAATTGGAATTTTGGCGGCGTTAGAGCATGTGTTGGCCAGGGTCACAGGCCAGAATGTGGAATATGGTGCAGCGGTGCGGGCTGCTCAGGAAATTTACGCCCGCAGCTTCGCGGAAAAATCGCAACTGGTTGGAGCTTGAGGAGTGTGCATCCCTAATTTACCGTGAAAGACATCGGGAGCGAAGTCACTGGCGACGTGCCACCGCCATATTGTCCGCCCGCGGTGCCTGGATTGGTGACGGTGACTGGCACCGGTCCGGAACTCGTGATCGCGCTCGCGGCAATCATGGTGGTGAGCTTGGTTCCACTCACGAATGTTGTAGTTTCCTTAGTCCCGTTGAAATTGATTACGGCATTCGCGCTAAAGCTGGTGCCATCCACTTCGAGAGTAAAAGCCGGACCGCCCGAATTTGCGTTGTTGGGAACGAGTTGGGCGACGACAGGCGTCGAGGCAGGTGTCGGAGGCGTTACAGAATGTGAACCATAACCACCGCAACCTGCGGTAACTATGGCAAGCAAGATAGCGAAAGCAAGTTTCATGGTTTTTCTCTCCAGCTAGTTTTTGCGAATTGACGTAAGTTTATAAAGCGGCCGCGTTCAGGGTGTCTGACTACTGTCATTTTCTTGTAAAGGAATCATTGAAATGAAAATCGTAGTTGCAGAAAAAATGTCTTCGTCTGCGGTGGATCTGCTGCGCGAGCCGGGTTGGAAAATTGTGACTCCCGATCAGTTGAATGGGAGTCTGGCCCAGGAACTTGCAGATGCCGACGCACTGATGGTGCGTTCAGCGGTGCAGGTAGACGCAGGTCTGCTGGCCAATGCAACAAAACTGAGGGTGATCGGAAGAGCTGGAGTGGGCGTGGACAATATCGAGCTCGAACCGGCCACGCGCAAAGGCATCGCGGTGATGAACACACCTGGCGCAAACGCGGTCGCGGTTGCCGAACAGACTCTGGGGCTGATGCTTTGCATGGCCCGCTTCCTGCCTCGTGCTAACGAACTGATGCACGCTGGCAAGTGGGAGAAAAAATCACTCCAGGGAACAGAACTGCGGGCCAAGACCCTGGGCATCGTCGGCTTGGGAAAAATCGGGCTTGAAGTAGCGAAACGCGCTCGTGCGTTCGGAATGGAGATTCTTGGGCACGATCCATTTGTATCGGCAGCAATCGCGAAGGATAACGGAATTAAGTTGGCATCACTGGATGAGGTTTATGCCGCATCAGACTATTTGAGCCTGCACGTCGGTCTGACGCCGCAGACGCAGAACATGATCAACGCTGAGTCTTTGAAGAAGATGAAGAAAGGCGTCCGTCTGGTGAATTGCGCGCGCGGCGAACTGATTGATGAAGGCGCGCTGGCGGCGGCATTGCAGGAAGGCCAAGTCGCTGCCGCTGCGCTGGATGTGTTCGCAAAAGAGCCGCTCAAAGATTCGGCATTGCAGAAGTTGGAAAACGTAATTCTGACTCCGCACATTGCTGGCTCGACGAACGAGGCGCAGGAGGCGGTCGGACAGCAGATTGCTCTCCAGGTGAAGGAGTACTTAAAGCATGGAGTGATTCAGAACGCGGTGAATGTGCCCTCGGTTTCACACGAGGAATACCTCACACTGAAGCCGTATATCGTGCTGGCGGAGAGGTTGGGATCGTTTCTGGCGCAGATCAGCGGAAGTTCGCTCGAAGAAATCTCGATCGGCTACAGCGGACACATCACGGAATGGAAGACTGAGTTGATCCGTAACGCAGCCATCAAGGGAATCCTCAACGTGGCTGTCCAGGAAAAAGCAAATTTGGTGAATGCCGCCAGCCTAGCTTCTTCGCGGGGACTTACGGTACGGGAAGAGCGCAAACCGAAAGCCTCTACGGGCGGCGCTGGCAGCGTACTCACCATCTCGATCAAAAGCCAACAGGAAAACCACACCGTGAAGGGCGCGGTGTTGCGGGAAGACACGCCGCGTCTGCTACACGTGGATGGCATTGACGCGGAGGCTCCATTGGGGCGGAACTTGGTCTACATGCGGAACCAAGATGTGCCGGGTGTGATCGGCAAGGTGGGGACAATCCTGGGAAAACATGGAATCAATATCGCGAATTTCTCATTGGGACGGCGCAGCGAAGCTCAAGCTGGAGCAGCGCTCGAGGCGATAGCCGTGGTGCAGGTTGATGGCGAAGTGCCAGAAGCTGTGGTGAGTGAACTGCGCGGGATTCCGGCGGTCCAGCAGGCGAAGGCAATTCGGCTGGAGGCCTAGAGTTGGGGGATTGTCTCTGCGATCGGTCAAGAAGCTTTTAACTGCGGAGCCCGCAGAGAACTTTCGCGGAGTGCGCAGAGAAACGTCTTCAAATTGTCCGAAGCACGAAAGGAAGCAATGCAAGCGAGCTTTGGAGTGGTCACGACTGTCTTGATGCTGGCGTCGTTTGCCGCCGCGCAGGATGTTGAACGATTCAACTTTAGCCTGAGCGGCGCGGGAGGCTTTAGCAAATCTTCAACGTCCCCCGATGGTTCGCTGACGCTGAAGCCGACAAATTCTGCGGCCGAGATCGGAAGCTTCCGCTGGCGCTTGAACCACCTGCACGGCCTCGAAGTGAACATTGGGCACACCATGAATTCGCAGGTGTACCTCCTCCCGCCCAACAGTTTCCGCGTCGCGACCGGAATTACAGAGTTCAGCGGCGACTATGTTTTGAGTCCCATGAAAACTGACCGTTGGGAGCCTTTTCTTTTTGGCGGCGCCGGAGTGTTGCGATTTAATCCTGGCAGCACCTACATCAATGGGCTTCTCTCTTCATTTCCAGTTACACAGAAAACGGCGCTGGCATTCCTATACGGCGGCGGGACGGACTATCGTCTATGGAGATTTCTTTCACTGCGCCTGCAATATCGCGGCCTGATCTACAAAGCACCGAATTTCGGCCAGCCCAACCTAGCGACTCATGCCAAAGGCCACTTGGCAGAGCCCAGTTTCGGAATCGTTGTCAAATTCTGATCAGGATTCGAGGGCGGCTTTGCGTAGTTTGCGGGTCTCAGCCAGCAGAGCCATGGAGTGCATCAGGTTCTGCAGTGTGACGATTCCAACCAGCTGCTGGTTCTCCACTACGGGAATGATGCTGAGGTTTTGGGCGCTAAGTTTGCGGAACGCTGACGAAAGCGATTCGGTCTTCTGCGCCACATCAAAGATTCGGTTCATGACCGCCTGCACGTAACCATTGCCCTCGGTGCGCAAGGTTTGCAGAATCTTCTGACGCGACACCACACCCACCATGTCCCCACTGCGGATGACGGGAAAATCGTCTTGCAGGCAGTGGACCGCCTTCTCGAGAGCATCTTCCAGTGTGTCCGCCGGAGAGAGTGTGGCGAAGTCGGTCAGCATGATGTCTTCAAGATGCACGGTCTCAAGCACGGAATGAAATACCGCCGAGCGGTCCTCCATTTGCGCTGCGATAAACAGCAAAACGCCGACTACAAAGAACCAGGTGGTCTGCGGCATGTTCCACCAGCCGGCCAGAATGAAGGCGATGCCAAAGCCGCGGCCAATGCTGACTGCACGGCGAGTCGCCCGTAGGGGATCCATCGATCGGCCAAAAATGGCGCGAAGAACGCGGCCTCCATCGAGGGGATATGCGGGTAACAGATTGAAGAGCCCGAGCCAGAGATTTGCCCAAATAATGCTGTGCGGCAGGTTCGCCGGACTGAGGTATGGATCGGCCCAGGGGTGCGATTGCGGCACGGCGACACCGAGGAACACGGCGGCAATCCCCGCGAGAGCAAAATTTGCCAATGGCCCCATCGCCGCGATCGCATTCGTTCGCTTCCAGTTGACTGGCAACGGCGGCTGAGTTTCGTCGAAAATCCTCACTCCGCAAACCGGCAGCAGCACAATGGCCCGTGGGGTCACGCCCGAACGGCTCTCCAGTAGGATGTAGGTAAGCTCGTGCAAGACTATAGAAGCAAAAATGATGGCCGCGAGCGCGGCTCCCCGCCAGGGACTGGGGATTGCGCGCGCAGCTTGCTGGTTTACGCCGACGAAAAGCAGGACGAACAAGAAAGAAAGATGCAAGCGAATTTCGACGCCCAAGATCTTGCCCGCGGGAATGGACCAGCTTCGCATCTGCCTTCTGTAATCTTATAGGTTGGCGGCGAGGTATGTCGTTTTCAGAAACATGAAAAGCTTTTAACCGCAGAGCACACAGAGCAAGACGCAGAGATCGCGGAGAAGCTTACTAAATATGCGAGTCATTGCCGGGAAATTCCGGAGTCGCCAATTTCGGTCGTTACGGGGATCGGACATTCGCCCTACATCGGACCGCATGCGGGAAACGCTATTCGATGTTTTGACGGCCGGAAACCCCGAGGCGCTTGCAGGTTCAGTGTGGGTGGACTTATTCGCCGGAACCGGAGCGGTTGGGATAGAGGCGTTGAGTCGTGGCGCCGCGATGGTGTACTTCGTGGAAAGTTCCCGGACGGCTGCAGCGATGATCAAAGCGAATCTCGAATCGCTGGAGCTTGACTCTGGATTTGAAGTGATTAACGGAACGAGTAGTAAAGCAATTCCGCAACTTGAACGGCGAGGAACAAATACGGATTTTGTGTTTCTTGATCCCCCTTATGGGTTGCAGAGTGCATATCGGGAGACGTTAGAGTCCGTGGCTTCTTCAACTATTGCAGGACACGCCATCGTCATTGCGGAACATGAAAAGCATTTCGATCCGGGCGTGCAGTTCGGGACACTGCGACGCACACGGCACTTGCCTCAAGGCGACGCTGTCTTGAGCTTTTATCGGAGGTCTTAGGCGCCTGTGAACTCCGGCCGAGGTTGCCGCTCGCGCATGCGCATTCGCGCTTTATCTCCTTGCCCCGCCTTCCCAGGGCTTACGCCCTCGGCTATTGATATGCCGCCCCTTCGGGGGCCGGTATGTACTGGGAACCAAAGGTCTCACGTCACCGCAAGAAATCGTAGATGAAATCCCATTACATCAGCAGTTCGTTCGTACGGCGCATGATCGGATGTTGCATCTCTTGCAGATCGTTCTTGACGCAGTTCAGGCCATAGACGCATTGTTCAAAATGAGCTGACAATCGTTCGAACAAAGGCGCGACTTTCGTGTACTCGAAACAATCAAACTTGGAAACGATGTAGTAGCTTTCTTTTCCAGCTTTCATCCAATCCACAAAGCTTTCCAGCCGGCTCTTCCTCAACCGCAGGTGATTGATACTCTCGGGGAACATTCCTGTGAAAAATAAAGCATAATCGCCGATATGTTTACGCACCTGGCGCTCGCGATCAAAGGAGGGCGCAGGACCGAAAACTGGATCGGACTCAAGCAGCATTTCGCCGACATCGGAAATCGGCTTACCCGCTGTATTTTGCAATTTGAAGAGCGGTTCGGCGTCGCAGAATTCCGTCAGTAGATGCGAGACGTAGCCGACGAGTTCCGGATCGCGAATCCCGATTTCGTGCGCATAGTGCCGCGCCACTAACTCCATGAACAGCTTCTGCAGCGGATGGTCGTCGGAAATCATTGCTTACCTCCCGGAACACACGCCAACAGCCACTTTCGCGATATTTATCGCAGCTTCTAAAGGAAAACAAGTGACTTTCGTAAGTCGCGCACCTTCTGTGTTCCTACCAATTAGAAACCCGAAAAACCGCGAAGGTTTCACTTGTGGCTTTGCTGGCAAACCATAATGGCGGCTGCTAACAATGCCAACAGGCCGCAAGTGTTTGTTTCTCAAAGCTGAATCCAGACGCCCCGGTTACAATCTATTCCCTACTAGACGAAGAATGGCGGTCTGCAGGAAGATTCCAGCGCGTTTGAAGGAGAAATGAAAGCGATGCGACGAATAAATATTTCGAGTGGCACACCTTGGGAGCCGATCGTTGGATACTCGCGCGCGGTGCGTATCGGCGACTATGTGCACGTTTCAGGAACAACTGCGACCGCGCCGGATGGGAAGATCGTAGCGCCGGATGATCCCTACGCCCAGGCCGTGCAGACTTTGGAAAATATCGCTTCCGCTCTGGAAAAAGCCGGCGCGAGCATGAAAGATGTTGTGCGCACTCGCACTTATGTAAAGAATATCGCCGATTGGGAAAAGGTTGGGAAAGCACATGGGGAAGTATTCCGCGACATCAGGCCGGCTACGAGCCTGATCGCAGTGAGTGCTTTCGTTTCGCCTGAGATGCGGGTAGAAATTGAGGCCGATGCCGTAATCCCAAATGAATCTTTCGGAGCGAAGGAATGATGAAAAACAGCAAGTCGTCGCTAAGGTTTGTATGGACGGTTCTTCTGCTGCTGGCGACGTTTGCGCCAGTGTCGGCCCAGCAATCTGCCAAGCGCACGATTGTTCGTGCGGGCAAGCTGCTGGATGTGAAGAGCGGCAAGGTGCAGACCAATCAAGTTGTCGTTATCGAAGGCGACAAGATCGTAAGCGTCGGGCCGGCATCGGAGATCAAGCCTTCTCCGAACGACACTCTGATCGATCTTTCCAACGCCACCGTATTGCCCGGGCTGATCGATGCCCATACCCACCTCACCTTCAATCCTCAGTTCGGGTATGACACGCTTGCGATCTCCGTACCACGCGAAGCGCTGATTGGCGCACACAACGCGCGACTCACGCTGGAGGCGGGTTTTACAACCGTCCGCAATGTTGGCGCTAGCGGATACAGCGATGTGGCGCTGCGAGATGCGATTAATGCCGGCGATGTACCCGGACCTCGCATGCTGGTGAGCGGACCCGCCCTGAGCATTACCGGAGGTCACTGCGACAACGACCTGCTTCCATACGAGTACCACGCGACTTCGGACGGCGCCGCTGATGGCATCGAGCAGGTGCAACACAAGACGCGAGAAATAATCAAGTATGGAGCGGACCTGATCAAAGTGTGCGCCACCGGAGGGGTGCTCTCGAAAGGCGACGATCCCAATGCCTCGCAATACACGTTTGAAGAGATGAAGGCCATTGTTGCCGACGCGCACCGACTTGGTAGGAAAGTTGCCGCGCACGCTCATGGCGCGCAGGGTGTGAGCTGGGCTTCGGAAGCGGGAGTGGATTCAGTCGAGCATGGGCATCTGATGAATGACGCGGCCATTGCCATGCTAAAGAAGAACGGCACCTATCTGGTGCCAACGCTCTATCTGATGGATTGGCAGCGAGAACATGCCGCTCAAGCGAATCTGCCCGAACACGCCAAGCGAAAAATGGAGATGGTGTCGGCAGTGGGAAAGCAGAACGGAAAAAAAGCATTTGAAGCGGGAGTGAAGATTGGACTAGGAACCGACGCCGCGGTGTATCCGCATGGTCTGAATGCACACGAACTCGCGGTCTACGTAAGCCTGGGAATGAGCCCGCTGCAGGCGATTCAGAGCGCTACGATTAATGACGCAGATCTGCTGGGGTGGTCCGACAAAATCGGGACGCTGGAGGCTGGTAAATGGGCCGATTTGATTGCGATTGATGGCGACCCACTGCAGGACGTCACCATCCTTGAACATGTGAAATTCGTGATGAAAGGCGGAGACGTGGTGAAGAACGAGTACGCGAAATAGGTTCGACTCGCCATTCGTTAAACCACCACGCCCGGAGTCAGCGGGATCCGATTGCCATCACGCGCAATGGCACGCCATAGGTCCACAGCTCCGATTGCGAAGCACGCGATGGCTCCGATGGCGAGCGATAATTCCAAGGACAGAGCTACGATTCGCGCTATCTGCTCCGCTTTATCCGCAGAGATGTTGGGTCCGCTGATCGTGACCGTGGCATGCGCCTTGCTCAACAACAGAAGGACAGTTCCTGTAATGAAGTTGAGAGCCGCGCGGATGCCTCTACGTGGTCGTGTCCAGTAAGGCCGGAGCAAGTTCGTTGCGGACAGTCCCGTGTTGATCAAGGCGAGAAATACAAACGCCCAGAAGAAATCACGCCACACGGATGACAGACCGATTCTGACGCCGGCGGTGTCGAACACGGTCGTCATCCAGAGAAGTTTCAGCCACCACACGCCGAAGAAGATCCCAAATACCAATTCGACCGCCGAGCCGAAACGCGAGATATTGTGCACATCGCGGACGGGAGGCAACTGGCGCGGACTCCATTTGCTGAACAGCCAGTTCTGGTCTTTCACTGTTTCCAGGCCCGCGAACCCAATGGTAACGACTGCGAACGCTGTGATGGCATTGAACCAGAGGATGTAGGCATCCCGAATGGCGGCGATTCCCAAGTGATTGGCCCGATACGACGGATTAAGAACTACGAGCGCAATCCAGACGCCGGCCCATGGTACCAGGTAGCAGAGCAGCGCCAGCTTGAGCACAAACCGGTACGCCGGAAAAAGCACAGGACCAATCAGGGACTTTTGCGGCAAGTATTTTTCTGCGACCAGCAGGGGGCGGCCGCGCTGCTTCAGAATCTGCTCCACATCGTCGTCGCTCAGTTTGCGGCCGAGCGCGGATTCCCGCTCGTCGATTTGTGAGTGAATATCTGCCGACAATTCTGCAACGATGTCCTGCTTCTGTTCGCTCGGCAGCCAAAATTTGACTGCCTGCAAATAACGATCAATGAGTTCCATGAACCGACTCCTTCAGGATTTCGTCCAGCGACACCCCGATGCCCTGCCATTCCGTGAGGAGCTGTTTCAACACCAGCTTGCCGTCTCGGGAAATCTTGTAAAAACGCTTATTGCGCTTGTCCTCTGCACGCCACTCGCTAACCAGGAGCCCCTGACTCTCCAGCCGCCGAAGCAGCGGATAGAGAGTGCCTTCGTCAATTGCCAAGCCGTGCTCTTCCAAGGCCTTACGCAGCGTGTATCCGTACTGCTCGGTGCGGAGTTGTGCTAGGACCGCCAGAACCAGGCAGCCTCGTCTCAATTCCAGCCGGAGATTCTCGAGAAGCGCATCTGCCTCATTACCTTGTGTCATATAGTGTACGACACATACTATGTACCACATAGTATAATCTGTCAAGAAGAAATTTCCAGGAGAGTTTGGAATCGGGTAGGAGGCGGGGTCACCCCCGGCGTCCTCCCACACCACCGGACTTGCGGTTCCGCATCCGGCGGTTCAGATTCCACCTCGCGATGGACACCCTTGCCGTTCGGCTAAAACTTCCCCTTGCCGGGTGTGTAGAGGACTTTCACCTCCAAGTGAGTGCGCCCTGCCGGGCGCACCAATGGAAAAAGGCCGGCACGAGCCGGCCTTTTGGTGGAAACTCCAAGAAACGCAGCGAGCCACGTCTCTACTAAACCTACTTCTTGGGCGCGATCGCGTCTTTCGCGGCTTTGGCAACACGGAACTTCACCACGGTCTTTGCCTTGATCTGAATGGGTTCGCCGGTCTGCGGATTGCGTCCCATGCGGGCCTTGCGGTGTGCCTTCACCAGGCGCCCAATTCCGGGAACGACGAATACGCCGTTCTTCTTGGTTTCTTTAATCGCGGTGTCGGCCAGGTGCTCGAGAAACGCCGCCGAGGTCTTGTTGTTCACTGCTGCCTTCTCGGCCAGGTGGCGGACGAGCTGGGTCTTGGTAAGTCCTGCTGCCATGAATCCTCCGTGTTGCGCAAAATGAATTTTCCTGCGGGAAGCGAGAGTTATCTTAATACCCATGCCTGTGGAAAAACAGCATAATTGCCGCGTTTTATGCGGGTTTTTCAATTAGGGAACCAGAATAGCCAAGAAAGACGCGGAAATCGGCGCTCGCGAGCGACAGAAACCAGTAAAAATGGGCTTCAGTCATCAGGCTTGGGCTTCTGCCAGTGGGAAACCCATCCTCGGTCGTCGGCCTTCGGTCGTCGCCCAAATAGGATGATTGAATCGTGATGCTGATGATTCAAACCAGTCCCGAAGGGACGACATATGAATAGCCCAGGGCGTAAGCCCTGGGTAGCAGGAAACTACGACCGAGTCCCGTAGGGACGGCACACGTCTCTCGCCAGGTTCCCCGCACAAACTACCGACGAAGTCCGCATCTGAACGCCTGGCGCCCAAAGCCTGACGTCGCTTCTCACCGTGCCATAATGAAATCAGGAGAAAAGTACTTGGCCTGTTCCATCTGTAGCATCCGCAAGGAAAAGCGCTTCTGTCCCGCGGTCCATGGGCGGATTTGCGCACAGTGTTGTGGCGAGCAGCGGGAAGTGACGCTGGATTGTCCCAGCGATTGCGTTTATCTGCAACAGGCGCGGGAACACGAGAAACCGCGAGCAGTCGCAGAATTGGATCAACAGTCTCTCTTTCCCAACGTCGAAGTGGGGCAGCCATTTCTCTACGAACAGGAGCACCTGATTGTGGGCCTTAGTTACGCGTTGGCGAAGAGTGCCCGCGCCGATCGAGGCATTCGGGACTCGGACTTGATTGCCGCATTGACTATGGTGGCTCGGCAGTACGAAATGCTCGCCAGTTCCGGCCTGCATTACGAGGCTCCGGTTACCAGCTTTGCGCACCAGGCGATTGCCGCCGAAGTTCAAAAGATGGTGAAGGAGTATCGCGAGGCGGAGCAGAAGCACATGGGCTACAGCCGGCTGCGGGACACAGACGTTCTGCGCGGGCTGGTGTTTCTGGTGCGCATGGGATACACGCGAACATCAGGTCGCCCGAAGTCGCGGGCGTTTGTAGATTTCCTCTTGCAGCAATTCCCCGAGCAGAGTTCCGCGATCTCGGCTGGCGAGCGACAGTCGCAAATTATCCTTCCCTGACGCGTTGTGGCAGTTGCGGAACTGTCACGCATGCCCCCCTCGCTGATTCTGCCTGGATTACCATCGAAGCGCCACAGAGGACAGTTTTTCTCGTGCGAAACAAAAAAGATGCAGGCACATTCAGTGACGAGATTCTGTTGTATTGCAGTGCTCGCAGTCAGTGCGTGGGTGCTGCTGATATCCGCGTGTTCCTACCCCAGAATCGCCCCGTTGCCATTTATAAATTCGGTGAATCCGGCCCTCGCCTCCGTGGGTGGGCCAGCTTTTACCCTTACGGTCACCGGGGTTGGGTTTGACTCGTCTTCCGTCATTCAGTGGAACGGTTCGACTCGAGTGACGACACTTCAATCCTTTTCGATCTTGACGGCGCAGATCACTGCGGCAGACATCGCGTTTCCGGGCGTGGCTACTATCAGGGTAGTGAACAGCGGCCCCTCGGGTGCGCTGCTGTCGAACGCAGTGGATTTCCCTATCAATTAGGCTTTTTTCGCAAACCAATTTACTCGCTGTGATCCGCCAAGGTCGTTGTGCAATCATGCGAAGTAGAATGATCCGGCCGTGCGGATGAACCTATCTACTCGAGGAAGATGCTTGCGCGTGTGGGTCGGCCGAGATTTCCCTCCGACAAATTTTTCTCTGCGAACTTTGCCGCGGTTCTTTACGACCTCTGCGGTTAAAAGCTTTTTGCTAACGCAAGCTGCACTTAAAGCAAACAGAGGTGCCCCGTCCAAGCTCTGCTTCGAACGAGGATTTTGGAGTGAAGAAAAAGCCCCGCCCTTGTCGCGTCTTTTGTGACAGGGTGGGGACTTTGGCTTGGAACTTACGCCGCCGTGGTCGCGTACCGCTCCGGCTGGCTGTCGAATGTATCCTTGCATTCCTCGGAGCAGAAATGATATTTCCGTCCGCCATATTCCGAGTGGAAGTTGGTCTGCTTCTCGTCGATGTCCATCTTGCAAACTGGATCTCTGGTCATGAACGTCCTCCTGGTTGTGAGAGTCAAGAGTAGGATGCCTAATTCGAGGAGAGGTTTACCGCTACTTGGGAAGAGCGCATTTCGTGGAGACGTTGCTTGCAACGTCTTGTCTTCAACCCCCAAAACTGCACTCCCATCAAAACGTAGCAGGCAACGTCTCGACCAAATCTCGTGCCGGCTAGAACCTCCAGGTTCAGGTGCTGAAGTTTGCGGGGTTTCAAGGTTACAACTTTTGGCTCATCAGTGGATACAGCCTGAGCAGAGACAAATTTGCGCAGGCGTACACTCGAAACAAACAGGAGAATACCGTGAAGAAGCTCGCGATCATTATGGTGCTATTGTCCACGTTTGCTTGGGCGGGCGCAGAAGCAAACCCTTCCAACTACGCAATCGACGTCCACGTTACTTCATGCAGCCAGAGGAGCGGCCAGGTAAGGTTGAAGGTCACTATCGATGGCAAGAAATATGAACTTCAGGGCGGAGGAGGGCTCCTGATTCCCGGTGACTACAAGGCGAGGGTTGTTAAAGACGCGCACAACAACGAATATGAAGTTAACTACCGAATGTACGAGCTACTCCTTCCCGATAAAAAGACAAAGAAATACTGGGTCACAGGAATCATGGAGTGATTATAAGGCTGCGGATGCCCATAGGCTGACCTGATTTAGTCGAACCTCTGAGTGAGGTCGATTGGGGAAGTTCAAAGGGCTCGCCGCTTTTGCGAGACATACGAATTACGATGCAGGGGAGATTCAATCGGGAGGCGGCGTGTTAGCCGCGACCGGGAAGGGCACGAGTTCCACTCGTGCCGGTTAGAGCTTGAGTTGATTCCGGCTTCAGCGCGGACTGGCAGCATGCGGTCTTATAGAATGAAAGTGAATGTGCTTCACTCTCTACGCCGGAACTAACAAACCTCTTCCTCGAAAGAAGTGGACGAAAGAGGCACCTGACATCTGCGTCGAATCACTGACCGAACGAGATGAGACAGCAAAGCAATATTTCAGCCTGCCTGAGGTTCAATATATTGGGTCGACTTCCGGTTGCGGCTGTGATTTCCCTCACGTCATGTTTCAAAATGGCGAGTGGCCCATATTGGAAGAGGAGAAGGATCTAGAGTGGCAAGCCAGCGATCGCAAAAATCGAGAAGGGCTATTCAGCGTCCTGCGAAGCACCACGGAGAAAACTATAGAGCTATACGGCGTTTGGAATGGACACTTCTCTGAGCCACGAGCCCGAGAAGAGGTTTTCCTGAAAGAGCTTCTTGATGAGGACTTTTACTTTAAAGAGCAAGGCTTTTATATGGTGCTTATCGACTGAAGCACTCACCGTCCGCCCTTTTCCACCACCCCACCCTTCATCACAAAATCCACTTTCTGCAATACTGTGATGTCCTTCAGCGGATCGCCCGGCACCGCCACAATGTCCGCTAGTTTGCCGACTTCAATGCTTCCGATCTGGTCCTGCATACCCAGCAGCTCTGACGCGGTCACCGAGGCCGACCGGATTGCCTCCGCCGGAGTCATTCCCCAATCCACCATGTACTTGAATTCCTGCGCCGGATTCTCTTTCCAGTCAAACCCGCCCACATCGGTGCCGAACGCAATCTTCACACCGGCTTTCATTGCCCGGTGAAACGTGTCTTCGTGGATCTTTGTCATCTGCAGCCAAACTGGAGCGCCTTCGTTCGCCCGTCCGTGCGCCACATACACGCCAACATAGATCGTCGGCACGTAATAAACGCCGCATGCGGCCATGGTTTTCAAATCTTCATCCGAGATGTAATCGCCATGCTCAATCGTGTCCACGCCCGCTTCGAGCGACGTATGCACTCCATTCAACGCCACAGCGTGCGATGCGACCTTGTGATGCTGCCGGTGTGCCTCGTCCACGATTGCACGCATCTCTTCGACCGTGAACGTAGGAATGTCATCGAGAATGTCGCGTCCGCTTGCATCTTTCTTCACGAAATATCCGTGGTCGCTATAAACTTTGATCCAGTCCGCGCCGTACATAATTTCTTCGCGCACGGCTTTGCGCCCCTCTTCCGGCCCATCCACAACCTGCACCCCATGCGGTACCGGCACATTCGGCGAATACCCCAGCAGCGGGTACGCCCCAGTCACATCCATCGCGCGCGTCGCAACCTGCATGCGCGGCCCGGGAATCACGCCCTTGTTGATGGCTTTCTTCAGATCCACATCGGCATAACCAGCGCCCTCAGTCTCGAGATCGCGAATCGTGGTGAATCCATATTCCAGCGCACGCCGCGCATTCACCGTTGCCAGAATCGTCCTGTACTCCGGCGACATTTTCAGCAGCTGTACGTCATAATCCTCGGCCGTGATGTCGCCATTCAGCAGCACGTGCGTGTGCGTATCAATCAAACCGGGCAGGCAGGTTTCGTTCGAGAGATCAATCACCCTTGCTGATCCTGGAACCGCAGCCGGAATCGCCGCGATCTTGTCTCCATCAATCTCAAAGAAAACATTTCTCTGCGGCTGATCGGACTTTCCATCAATCAAAGTTCCGCAATGGATGAAAAACGGCGTCGGCTTAACTGCGGGGGCGCCCTGACCGGCAGCAATCGTCAGCAGCGATAAAATCGCAAAAAGAACTACGAGAACTCGCGCCATTCCGTTTCCTCCAAAATTCCGCGCAGGAATCATAAACCTCCGACAGGCTATGCTCCCAACCTGATTGTCATCCCGAATCGCGCTCCGAAGGAGTGCGAAGAGGGACCTTACGTCTGCCGCCATTTCGATGCGGTCGAGAGGCGAATCCCTGCCGCAAGCACGAACGGCAGCCCCAACGGCCAAACGACCAAACGACCAACAGCCGACGACAGCTCTCTGCATTTCCTGTGCTTGACATGTGGATAATCAGCCTGCCGTTTTGCACTCGTGTGGGGCGGGCGCCCTCGCCCGCCATTGGAAGATCACGCAGAAGCCGCGCCAGTCGCTGATTTCACTCCATCGCCAATCTCGCCGGAGAAAAGCAGGGGTTCGTGGAGAGTCTTCCTTCTGCACCATTTTTTGAGAATTGACCACCCACTCTTCTGCGCGTAAATTCACATTCACCGCGAACGAAATTCCAGCCGGCTGGTTCATCGTTCTAGAAAAGAAAGAAAGCAAAAGGCGCAGTGCAGTAGGCTGCGAAGCAAATGCCGAAGCCTGACGCCTGGAGCCCGGAGCCTGAATTATGTCCGAACATTGGAGTACGTATCGCACGCGTTTTCTTGTCTGCGCAAAACAACTGACCCAGCCGCTTACATTCACCGATCCCTTAGGGCGCGAGCACCGAGGCGGTCCCGGAGACTACCTCGTGCAGTCCTCAGAAGGACTTCTTCGCATCGCTCCACGCGAAATCTTTGAGGACATTTACGTGCCGCTGGAGAACGGAAGGGACATCACAAATCAGCCCCCGCCTTCGGTTTCTAGACCGGAAAGTCTCAGAATCTAAAGGCCTATGTGGAAAATCGGTCCCTAACCAGGAATTCACCCAGTTAATTCAATATGATACAATATGTAGTGATTATATGTTGACACGTACAACATACAGTAGTACTGTTGCTATCCCAGAGGCAGTAAAAATCGCCGACTTCGGGCCCGGTCAACCAGTTCTGTCGTGGGTGATCGGCGCGGCAACACAATATAAGACAGGGACGGCACCTCTGGCCGGAGGTGACTCGGTGCCGCTCCTCAACTTCAACCGCGGTGACCGTTCCCGGATTCCTCCGGGGCATTTGTTGTGACAGGCGTGACGTGCAGCAGGGCTAGGTGAAGCCTTTTGCTTTAGCGTCTCAAAAATTAACGGCGTTGAACCCCTTACGAATTGGAGTCGCAGATGGTAAATATTTCGCAAATCGTAGATGAGTCGCTGGCCCGGCTCGGAGTCGAGCCCACCTTTGATCATCTGCGCTTGCAGTGGTCGAGATGGTTCCGCTGCGACTCCAGTTTCAGCGTTCTGCTCGCGCCTGCAAAACCGGGGATTTTTGCCATCGCCGACGAGACCATTTCACAAGCTGCAGAACTCGCTCGTGATTCAGAAGTCCCGGAGGGCCGAACGACCTTAGCCCAGCGCTTCAGCGCTGGGAAATGGGAAACGGCGATTCCAAGTCCCGTAGGGACGGCCGATCCCGAACGGGCAAAACGCATGTTGGCCTTGCTCGAAATTCGCGAAACCGACGACATCGGCATGGCCCTTGGACGTCTATTTTTGCCAGGCAATCCTCTGCGCGAGAGACTCGAAGCGGGAAAATGTTTTGCGCGTTACGCAGTAATCGAAGATTCCGCCGAGCGGGCCGCTGCCAACAAAGTTTTTCAACGCTGGATGCGGGAGAGCACGGAGAAAAACCCGTATCAAGATGTTGCATGATTCAACAGCCGCGAAGCGGCGGCATAGGAAAGCCCGGTATGGAAAATGCTGGATGACCAGAGAATTGAACACCGAGTCCCGCAAGGGGCGGCACAGTGCCTCGAAGGGGCGAAAAAAACTGACTTCGTCTGAAAGAAATCTTCAGGGAGAGAAAGACATGGCCGAAACCCAAACTCAACAAACCTCGCTTGCCGCGACGTCAACCCAATCCACTCCGAAAAAAGCCTCTGGCCTGACCATCCGCCGTTTCTTCACCAAACCTGGCGTCTCTCCCTATGACGAAGTCGAATGGGAAAAGCGCCTTGCGCAGATCACTGACTCGAAGGGCGGAATCATCTTCGAGCAAAAAGACGTTGAGGTCCCGAAAGACTGGTCCATGACCGCGACCAATATCGTTGCGAGTAAATATCTGCACGGCCAGGTCGGCACGCCCGAGCGCGAGACCGGCGTCCGCCAACTTGTTGCCCGCGTTGCCGAAACTATTCGCGACTGGGGATTGAGCCAAGGCTATTTCCGCACTCCCGAAGACGGCGCCACCTTCCACGATGAACTCGTGCACCTGCTCATTCGCCAATACGCGGCGTTCAACTCTCCGGTATGGTTCAACGTGGGCTGTGACCGCATCGAGCCCAACTCCGACGGCCAAAACTGGCACTGGAATCCCGTTACGAATCGCGTAGAATTCGGCGTTACCGGATACACCAAGCCACAATGCTCGGCCTGCTTCATTAATTCGGTGCACGATTCGCTCGACTCCATCCTCACTCTTGCCAAGACCGAGGGCATGCTCTTCAAGTGGGGATCAGGCACAGGCAGCAATCTGTCTCCCCTTCGCTCGTCGAATGAAACTCTCAGTGGCGGCGGCACCGCCAGCGGCCCGCTCAGCTTTATGAAGGGCTTTGACGCGTTCGCCGGCGTCATCAAATCCGGAGGCAAGACTCGTCGCGCCGCCAAGATGGTGATCCTGAACGTGGACCATCCCGACATCGTTGACTTCATCGAATGCAAGTCCAAAGAAGAAGCTAAAGCTCACGCGCTGGTTTCTCTCGGATACGACGGTTCTTCTCCCGACGCCGAAGCCTACAGCTCCATCTTTTTCCAGAACGCCAATAATTCCGTGCGCGTGACCGACGACTTCATGTACGCCGTCCTGCGCGATGCCGATTTCTCCACCCGCGCCGTGAAAGACGGCCGACCGGTGCAGACCTTCAAAGCCAAAGATCTGCTCTTCAGGATTTCCGACGCCACCTGGCGATGCGGCGATCCCGGCATGCAATACGACAGCACAGTTAATCGCTGGCACACATCGAAGAACACAGCGCGCATCAATGCAAGCAATCCTTGCAGCGAGTACATGTTCCTCGACGATTCAGCTTGCAATCTTGCGAGCATGAATCTGCTGAAGTTCGCACCCAACGGCACCTTCGATGTCGAAGCTTATCGCCATGCCGTGGACATCCTGATCACCGCGCAGGAAATTCTCGTTGACAACGCCGGCTATCCGACAGAAATGATCATGAAAAATTCGCATGATTATCGTCCGCTCGGCTTGGGCTATGCGAACCTCGGCGCGCTGCTGATGGCATGCGGCCTGCCCTATGACTCCGATGCCGGCCGCGACTACGCTGCTTGCGTCACTGCAATCATGTGCGGCGAAGCGTATCTGCAATCTTCGCGTATCGCCGAGCAATGCCCGCCACTGGTTCCTATCACCGAACCAACTAAGAAGGGCTTGGAAGATACAAACTTGGGATTTACCACGGAACGTGTAGGGGCGGCCCTCCAGGCCCGCCCAGCCGAGCAGAACTCGGCAAAAGCCACTATGCCCGGAGGCGCCTGCCCCGGCTTCTACATCAATCGTGAACCTTTCCTCGATGTAATCCGCATGCACCGAGCATCTGTAAATAACATCAACAAAACGAATGTGCCGAGCGCGCTCTTCGAAGGCTCCAAAGCCTGCTGGGACGAAGCTCTAGCCTCCGGTGAAAAGCACGGCTACCGCAACTCCCAAGTAACAGTCCTCGCTCCCACCGGAACGATTGGGTTTTTTATGGATTGCGATACCACCGGCATCGAGCCGGATCTGGCGCTGGTCAAGTACAAGAAGTTGGTCGGCGGCGGCATGATCAAGATCGTGAACAATACCGTGCCAACGGCGTTGTTCAAGCTCGGCTACACGCACGATCAGACCGATGCCATCGTCAGCTACATTGACGCGACCGGCACCATCGAGGGCGCGCCGCTGGTGAAAGACGAGCATCTGCCTGTGTTTGATTGCTCGTTCAAGCCGGCCAAGGGCACGCGATCCATCGCTTACATGGGACATCTGAAGATGATGGCGGCGGCACAGCCATTCATCTCCGGCGCGATCTCGAAGACCGTGAACCTTCCTGAGTCGGCGAGCGTGGAAGAAATTTCGGAAGCGTACATCCAGGCTTGGAAGCTGGGGCTGAAGGCGGTCGCTGTCTATCGCGATGGATGCAAGAAGTCGCAGCCACTCTCAGCCGCGGGAACAAAAACCGCAGAGTCAGGTGTGGAGCGGGCGCCCTCGCCCGCTGAAGAAGTTGATCTCAACGCACCGCCGAAGGCTGTGCGTAACAAGCTGCAAGATGAGCGCCGCTCTCTCACCCACAAATTCAACGTGGGCGGACACGAGGGCTACATCACCGTCGGCCTCTATCCCAGTGGAGACCCAGGCGAAATCTTCATCACCATGGCGAAGGAAGGCTCGACCGTTAGCGGCCTGATGGACAGTTTTTCCTGCGCGATCTCCCTGGCGCTGCAACACGGCGTGCCACTCAAAATGCTGTGCGAAAAATTCGCGCACACCCGCTTCGAGCCCAGCGGCTGGACCAACAATGCCGACATTGGCTTTGCCAAATCCGTCATGGACTACATCTTCCGTTGGCTACAGCTGCGTTTCCTGACTGGCCAGCAGCAGTTGCTGTTTGAGAATCTGCGGCCCCGGTTGTCAGTTGCCAGTGGCCAGTTGCCGGAAGCGGGTGATTTGGGTTCTGGTGTGGGGCGGGCGCCCTCGCCCGCCGAAGGTGGTTCGGGTTCATTGACTACTGACCACCGACCACTGACCACTGCGAAGCACCACGCCGCCGACGCTCTCGCTGAAATGGTTGACCTCGGAGACGCGCCCACCTGCCACGTCTGCGGCTCAATCATGGTGAGAAACGGCAGTTGCTATAAGTGCATGAGCTGCGGGTCTACGTCAGGATGCAGCTAGCAGGCTTTGCTTTTTTGGGGGAAGGGATTTTGGGTGGAGCAGGGCTTACAGCCCTGCATTAAGGAGCTACTTTCGCATTCGGCTTTAGCCGCTGAGGTACCTCAGGGGCTGAAGCCCGAAATCTTAAGCACACTGTTATGCAGGCCTGGAAGGCCTGCTCCACCTAAAATCGCACAAGGCGAGACAGATAATCCAGGATTTACACACTGCGATGTGTAACAATTTACACATGGCGACGAACTTGGCATTAGATGACAAACTGATCGAGGAGGCACGAAAGGTGGGGCATCACCGGACCAAGAAGGATGCGGTCACCGCAGCTCTTTCAGAGTACGTAAAGCGGCACAAGCAGCAGCGCATTCTGGAAGCGTTCGGCAGCTTTGATTTCGATCCTGGATACGACTACAAGGCGGAGCGCCGCCGGCGACGATGAACCTGCTGGTGGACACTCCGGTATGGTCGCTGGCGTTGCGGCGCAAGCAGGCTGACTTGAGCCCTCGCGAGGAGCGGGTGACACAAGCCCTGGCGGAAGTGATTCGTGACGGCCGGGCACAATTGGTCGGCGTAGTGCGGCAGGAGTTGCTTTCGGGAATTCGGGAAGAAGAGCGATTCAGAGAGCTGCGCGACTATTTGCGAGCGTTTGACGACCCGCCGCTCGAAACCGGCGACTACGAAGAGGCGGCGCAGATGCACAATCGCTGTCGCGCAAGGGGCATCGCCGGGTCCGCAATTGATTTTCTGATTTGCGCAATGACGTCTCGCCGCAATTGGCAGATTTTTACCACGGACCAGGATTTCGAGCGGTACGGTCGAATTCTGGGCTTAAAGATGTATGTGGTGTGAGGGGTGCGTCGGGTAGAAGCGGCAAACGCGGCCGAGGGCGCATAGCGGCATGTAGACGGCTGGTCTGCATGCTCTGTTGTTCGAGCAGTTGGGTCACGTAGCGAGTCATGGCGCGTAATCGAAGGGCCACTTCGCTGGGTGGTCGCCAGGGCATAAACGGCATGCGCCGCGCGTACTCGGCCAGCACCAGGGCGTCGGCGGGGTCGGTTGTGCTACGGCACAACGTAGATGCGAAACGGTATAGGTGTTAGGGTTCAACACCGCGATTTCGATTCCGTCCGCGGCATGCAGAGCCAGCGCCAAGTCCAAGCTGTACAGTCCGGTCGCTTCCAGGCACACGTGCACCGGGCGGGCATGACTCTGCAGCCACCGAATCAGCAAGCGATGACTTCCGCTGCAATTGGCAAATGTCCGACGTTGCACCGCACTGCCCACGACGACCACCGCCAGTTCCTTTGCGCTCACATCGATTCCACAACCCACAACCACTTCCAAAGACGGCTTGTGCATGAATGCCTCCTGGAGTTAAGCTGCGTTCGGCTCCCGCCCCGGCAAACTGTCGTCGCCGACCTTGAAACATGCAGGCTCAATAGGCCTTCGATTCTCCACGGCGTCACAACAGAAGGGCGGGGGCCGTTCTCACTTCCAGGCTCTAACCACAGGCCTACGGCTGCCCACGGCCTCTCCGCCGAAACGCAACTCATCGTCACGCTTCAGACTAAGAAAATACCAGGTTGCCCCACCCCCTTCGACTTCGCTCAAAGGGTGGGTGACTCGACGGCTTGCAGCTTTTCGGCACGGCTGAAGCCGCCTTCCTTTTCAGCAGCAGCTTACGGCACGGCTTAAAACCGTGCCCTTATACAAACTGCGAACGCAGTGGATGGAGCGGGCGCAAACAGCAGATTCCCATTCGACTCCCTCCCTGCGGTCAGTCCTCCCTCGGCTTCGCTCGGGCCTCGGCTAGAACCGGGCAGGCTCTCGACTCCGCAGGACGATTGCCTCGCAGATCATTCTGCTCCGCTCGGAGTGACAGGTTTGATGGGATGGGAATCGGCACGGCTAAAGCCGTGTCCTTCCCGGCGCGCACCATAAGCCTTTTAGCAGCTTCTCACGCTGACTGAAAACTAATTTCGTTTCATCTTACTTGTGCAACTTTCTGGAACCAGCCAGCATCTTTCTTCCGCCCGTGAGTTCCCGCCACTCGTCGAGATTCCTGCAGGAGCTCTCGTCATGCATTCCAGCCCACGTATCGCCGTTCTTCAGTTCGTTTTCGTCCTCTTCATTTTTGCGGCAGCTCAGCTTTGCGTTGCGCAAGGCACCACGTTTGGGCCTCCTGTCAAAGTCACGCCCACCGGTGGATTTGGCTATGAGCCTAGCTTCGTTGCCGACCGCTTTGGAAACATGTTTGCCACCGCACACAAGGAAAACTGGCAGCTTGTCCTTGCTCCCGATATCAATTCGCCGACTTACACCCGCAGCATGTCCTGGGACTGGATTTCCAGCAACGCAGGCCAGAGCTGGCAGGACATTCAGGGCCTGACGCCACTCAGCATTGAGCAGCACGAGTTTGGTGATGAAGGTGACATGGCATTGGATGACGCCGACTACCTCTATTTCGTGGACACGAATGTCGCAGACGACACGTTCACGCGCTGGAAGATAAATGGACTGGCGAGCGTAACGCTTGAGACCACGCGTCCGTTGATTCCGGCGGCGCAGTTTGTTGATGACCGGCCGTGGGTCACCGCGTACGGGAATGGACACGTGTTCTACTTCGGCAACGAGGGAGACAAGGTGACGTATCCGCTGGGCACGCAGGGAACGGGATGCGGCCCGGGGCGCTACACGGTTTATCCGTCGCTCGACGGCGGCGATACGTTTAACCCGCTTGGCTGTACTTTGCCGGACTCGGGCTGGTGCCGTCCAGCGAGCGATCACCGCGCCGGCGTGCATCTGCTGTATGCGGTTTGCGGCAACGACGGTGGATCGGACGACGTGTTTTCCGCCACAAATCCCAAGGGCACGCTGTACGCGTACGTTTCGGCCGATGATGCACAGAGCTTTCAGCGGTTTGTGGTCGGCAGCTATCAGGCGCTCGACGGCACCTTCAGTTGGCCAAGCGCAATGGTTGCGCCGGACGGAACCATATGGGCCGTCTATGTTGATGCGCACCACCTTGAATGCACAACGGATGTCACGGGGACTACGTGCGATCCGGATAGCAATCGCCTCATGCTGTACCAGTCAGTCGATCAGGGACACACTTGGAAAGGGAAAGACATTACTCCGCGTGCTGGGCGTTATCGCTATGCATGGCTGGCGATTTCGCCGAACGGAAGCAAGCTTGGAATTGGCGTTTACTACACACCCGACTCGAACACTCTGCCTTGGCGCGTCTATGGAGCGATTTTCAATCCCTGGCAGAAGCCCCAGCTGGTCTCGTTGGATGAAAACAATCCCGTAGCACCGGCCGGCTCGGAGCCTCCGGGAGATTACATGGGCAGCTACTTCATGCCGAGCGGATCACTGGGGGTGATCTGGACCCGGCGTGAGCTCTCGGTTGGCACGACGCTGGAGCGTGATATCTTCTTTGCGCGATCCCTGCCGTGAGCTGAAGCCTACCGGGAGCACTGGCTAGAGGAACGAATCGCTGCGCCGCGGCTAAGGCATGCTTTGACAGAAACATTCGGATTCCGCGAAAAGTTTATGCGGCGCGTCCTTTGGCTTCGGAAACGACGCCGAGTTGCTGCATCAATCCCAGGGCGTCCCAATTGTTCCAGCTCTCAGTAATTTTTCCATTGGCGATGCGGGCAATGGTGATTCCGGTTACGGAAAAGCGGCGCCCGGTGCGCGGTATGCCGGCCAGTTCTCCTTCGTGGGTGCCGACAACTGTCCAGCGAATGACTTCGTTCTGGCCGTCCGTGAACGCGTCGTCGATGGTGAAGTCAGCGTCAGGAAAGGCGTTCATATAGTAATTAACAAATTGCTTGTAGCCGTCGATTCCGCTGGCAGCAGGGGAATTGGCGTCGTGGTGAACGTAATCGGCGGAGATCAGATCGTCGATAGCGCTGAGGTTCTTGCGGTTCCAAACATCTTCGAAAATCCGGCGAGAGAGCTCTGCATTTTGTGCGGCCATTGGGGCGCCTCCTGATTTCTCCGTGAATTCTACACCCGCAGGAAGTTTCCTGAAATTCCGAACCAGGCAGACCTAGTTATTGGTTTCTTCTGATCTGCTGATTCGATTCCGACGCGTGCCAGTAAACGGCGAAGGACGCGTTCACCGACGGCGCCACTCTGTTCGCCTGCGATATTTCCGTCGCGATCGATCACAATATAAATGGGATACGAAGTCGCCTCTACCGTGCGTCTTTTACGGGCCGTATCTCCTCTGCCTGGGGGACCGGAACCACCATTGCCTGGCGCCCCACTACCTCTTCGTATCCAGCCAATACGTCCGCCGCAGACCTGTCCCAGGAGAATTTCTTGACCTGCTCATAGCCGCGCTGGCGCATTTTCTCGCGCAGAGCTTGATCGAGCAGCACCCGCTGCAGGGCCCGCATCATCTCGAAGACGTTCTCGGGATTCACCAGCACCGCCGCGTTGCCAACAACCTCAGGAATCGAAGACGTATTCGACGTCAGCACCGGCGTCCCGTGGGCCATGGCTTCGAGAGGCGGCAGTCCGAAGCCTTCATATAGAGACGGGAAGACGAAAACTTTGGCAGCATCGTAAAAAATCCGCAGCACTTCGATGGGAACGAATCCCATGAAGCGGACGTCATTCTGCACGCCGCCGCGTACCACCGTCCGGCGCAGGTCAGGATGCTTCGAGAGCTCATCTCCAATAATGATGAGCTTCAAATCGTGATACTGGTCCTGCTTGAGCAATTCCGCTTTCAGCGCGGAGAATGCCTCGATGATGCGCACCAGGTTCTTGTGTGGGCTGATCCGTCCTGCATAGAGCAAGAAAGGATACGTGACCTGGTATCGCTCGGCGAGGAACTGCCGGTCGGCATCAGTAGCGTGCCCACGAAGGAAGCGCTGATCAATCGCGTTATAAACGACCTCGATCTTATTTGGATTAATCCCAAACAGCTTCTCCACCTCCGTTTTTGTAAAACACGAAACGGCAAAGATTCTTGATGCATGCTTCAGTACCATTCGCGTCAGGTCAAAGTGGAGCGAACGCCGAATGTTCGAGGCACCATGCGCCCGATACATATATTCCAGCATGTCGTGGACCGTGACCACGTAATGGCATGGCAGACGGCGCGGCAGCCAGAACAGGTGCGGCACATGCACAAGATCGCAGCCCAGGCGGCTGAGAACGGTGCGGCATTGCATGTATCCGCGAAAAGTGTCGGCGGCCGGCAGTGCGACTGCCTTGAAATTTTCCGGCAGCTTGCCAATCTCGGCGACTTTCTCCGTAGGGCCAAGCAGGAAATACTTGTTTTCGTGGTCTCGCTGCGCCAGCGCGCGAATGATGTTGCGCGTATAGGTGCCGACGCCGAATTCGTTGATGCGGCGAATGTCGAAGGCAATCCTCACGTTTAGATTTTAACCAGATAACGCCCGAAGAGATACAGCGATCCCTACAGCTGACTTCTTTGCGACCTTTGCGAAAGCCTTTGCGACCTTCGCGGTTAAGAGCTTTGCCTTTGAGTGCATTACAATCCGACGAAAGCCCCATGCTGCTTGACGTTGCCCTTCGCGATTACGATCTGAAAAGTGTTCCGGAATTCGCCCGCCGCGCCGAGACGATCGGATACGACTGCATATGGACATCTGAAACTCAGCACGATCCGTTCCTGCCGCTCGGTGTTGCTGCAACGGCAACTTCGAAGATCAAGCTCGTCACATCGATCGCCGTTGCCTTTCCCCGTAGTCCCATGATCACTGCCTACACGGCATGGGACCTTCAGAAAGCCTCCGCAGGACGCTTCATCCTCGGACTTGGGTCTCAGGTGCGAGCGCACAATCAGCGGCGCTTCTCGGTGAAATTCGAATCGCCCGGACCGAAGTTGCGCGAGGTGGTACTGGCTCTCCGCGCGATCTGGGATTGCTGGCAGAACGGTACGCATCTTCGCTTCAAAGGCAAATTCTACAACTTCGATCTCATGACGCCATTCTTCAATCCCGGACCGATCGCGCATCCCACAGTTCCAGTTTTCGTCGCCGGCGTGAATCGCTACATGTACCGCATGGCCGGAGAAGTTTGCGACGGACTTCACGTCCATCCGTTTCACACGGCGAAGTATCTGCACGAGTACGTTCATCCGGCGGTGAACGAAGGATTGCAGACGTCCGGACGTTCACGCCGCAACTTTCAATACGCGACTTCCGTTTTCGTTATCGTCGGAGATACCGAGCGCGAGCGGGCCGAAAACACTGAAGCCATCCGCCAGCAGATTGCGTTCTATGCTTCGACGCGAACGTACGCGCCGGTGCTCGAAGCCCACGGATGGGAAGCAATCAGCCCCGAGCTGCATCAGAAATCACTCGACGGCGATTGGAAAGCCATGTCGCGCCTGATCACCGACGAAATGATTGACGAAGTCGCCGTTAGCGGAACGTACGAGATCATCGTTCAAAAACTGCGCCAGCGGTATGAAGGATTGCTGGACAGAGTTTCGCTGTATCAGCCCTACGAGCTGATGGTGGATGAGGAGAGGCTCAGAAAGGTTGTGATCAAATTCAATTAGAGATCAGGTGCATTCAGGCCTTTCACGGCAGCGTGGCGTGAGTAGCAAGATGTTCCACGACTCTTCGTAATGGCTTATCCCTTGTCCACAGGCGCGTTGGAGGATTGATCAAATTTAAGCGATCAAATGAGCATCGGTTAACCCGATACCGAGGCCGTACAAGCGCCGGGTATCGATCAGCGATCGTATTTCATTCAGTTGCGCCACTCGCACCGCTGGCAAGAGATCGAGTAGCGCCAGCGTCTTGCTGCGGTTCCGCAACGATCCCAGCGCAAGTTCGGTAGTCACGAACGGATGGATCACGATTCGGCCGTGATTGAGATGCTCGCGCATCTCACGGATTCCGGAGCGCAGATGATCAATCCAAACCGAGGTGTCCGCGAGAATCAACGGGCATTCGCTCGGCCGCGCGGAATACACCCAAGCCCCGGCATGGTGCCGCCCAGGGATGCCAACCTGCGGGCACTCTCCCGCTCGACGAGCGCTTTGAGGGCTTCGCGAAGCAGGGCCGTTTTCTCGGTCACTCCGGTAAACTCCTGGGCGATGCGCAGAACGATAGTAGTCTCCGACTTGAATGGCTGGCCTGGTTTAATGGGTATTGCTGTCCCCTACTGTTTCCGGCAGCGGCGAAGGCGATTACTGGGCGTTCCTCGCCGTCAACAAAGATGACACAGCCTTCGTGACCGATGCAAACCCTGTCGTCGATGAACAGAGTTCGCACGGAGCAGACAGGCACTGGAAAAGAAATGCCGAAACGGCTGCGTGGATCATTCGCGGTGGGTTGGCCTCTAAAGTAAATCTCCGTTGACCAGACCTCGAAGGTTACCCCCACCGTTCGCGTCTTCGAAGGATGAGACTCCATCCGCTTCCTTGGGTGCACATGTTGTGGCGTCACAGATGACATCAAATGATGCTGGTCAATGGTTCCAGCCCCCACGAGTTAAGCGTAAAGGACGGAGTCTCGTTTCTCTCGGGAATGTGGACAGTTGCCAATTCCTCCGGTTACATCTGTGATAAAGGTGGCAGAATGCTCGTCGCGTCATCAACCGGCGTCACTCCGATGCCAACGCCTGGAGCATGTGAAGCACTTGCAGCAGATGGATTGGGTGGCCTCGTAGCCAGCTTTCGCGGCCGCGGCATCTTCCGATTGGCGAGCAGTGAATGAGAAACGGGAGTAGCTCATGCCTAATGATGTAAGCCATTTCGCCTCGGATTGGTAGTACGCCGAGAAGTGTATCGTCGACATTCAGTTGAGGTTGTGGTTCAGCTATCCAGGTGCGTGTTTTTGC
>QHZR01000023.1:0-497 GCA_003224755.1 Acidobacteriota bacterium | reverse complement strand
AAGCCAGAAACCAGCGTCAGTGCTGACAGGCTTAATGCCTTCCAGAACTTCACCTCGGCTGTAATACCCTTTCGGCGGTTGGGGCATAGAAATGCGTTGCCAGCCCGAACCGTTGAAGTTCAGGAGTTCGTGCGTGTGCTCGTCGATAACCCAAAAGTTATCAGCACGGTCGAACCATGGACCTGAAACAACGGAGTCGCTCTTCTGCATCTGAAATAGTTTCGCGACAGCACCACCTTCGATCTCCAACAAACCCACGTTTGCTTCCCACGTACAAGAGATGGTCGAAGTATGCGGCGCCTGTTAATGAGAACGGGGCATATTCGGGTAGACGGCGCACAATGCTGTCAACGGGGGACCCGGATAACACCTTGGGTGGGCCGGAGTGGAGCCTGGGAGCGAATCCAGATCCATCCCCCAATTGCGACAATGACAAACGGCAACGGGGCAATCAAGAGCGAACGTTTTCCAAGTCTGTGTCGAGCCAACCGAACTAA
>QHZR01000532.1 GCA_003224755.1 Acidobacteriota bacterium | reverse complement strand
CAGGAAGGTCTCTCCTACAAGGAAATAGCCGAGATCGCGCAAGTTCCCACGGGGACAGTTATGTCGAGGCTGGCTCGCGCCCGCGGAAAGCTCAAGGAATATTTAGCGGCTCGCATCGGTAAGGATAAGTGAGATGAACTGCGAAGAAGCCACTAAACTGAAGGACGGTTATCTGGATGGCGAACTGGATCCGATTACCAGCCAGACAATCGAACAGCACTTGCGGGAGTGCCCTAAATGTGATCAAGCTTACAAAATCCATGGCTCGCTGATTCGTGCGATTGGCAACGCAACTCCTTATTACAAGGCACCCGCGGAATTACGTGAGCGAATTCAGTCGTCCTTGCGAGAGGAGATCGCCGAACTGCCCACGCGCAATTTTGCGCGAGATGCTCAGCCGCTGTTCCCAAGAAGACAGTCAAGGCCGCGGCCAATTCTTTGGGAGACATCCTGGAATTGGCTGGCTCTCGCCGCGGCAATCATTTTCGCTGCGATCATCGCTTTGACCTTGGTGCCCCGATTGCAGCGACCTGGGGCCGATCAATTCTTGGCGACGCAACTCATCTCCAGTCATGTGCGTTCGCTGATGGCAAGCCACCTCACCGACGTCGCTTCTTCCGATCAGCACACTGTAAAACCGTGGCTGGACACGAAGCTCGATTTTGCCCCTCCGGTTGTCGATCTTTCCAATGAGGGATTTCCGCTGATTGGCGGGCGCCTGGATTACTTGGATAACAGGCCCGTGGCGGCGTTGGTTTACGGACGGCGCAAACACTTTATCAACCTTTTTGTTTGGCCAGCAGCGTCGAACGAATCAAAAGCTCCGAAAACAATAACGCGCCAGGGATACCAGCTTCTGCACTGGGCTGACGCGGACTTTAACTACTGGGCCGTTTCGGACGTGAACGTTAACGATCTGCAGACTTTCAGGCAGCAGTTCGAAACTCGGACGCCGCGTCACTAACAACATTCCTGGTCGTTAGTAAGACGATAGCCGCTAGCTCATCGGCAATAGTCGCGCCCTGCTATGTCGAACTGGCGCCATTCTTTCCCGCAACTTCTTCGGGACGGAAACGGTCTCCGCTAGAGCGGGAATATTCGCTCAGCAAATCGGTATGAGTTGGTGGAGGTAATTAAAAATAAAACAATGAAAACAAATCACAAACAGACTTACACCTACATATCCAGGTTCAAGCCACTTCTCAGGTACGTGACCACAAGAAATCTGGCGGTCGCGATGTTTATTGCTGTGGCGCTGCTTGGCACGACGCGCGGCAATGAAAAAGAGAAAATAGCACTGGCCAAGGGCGAGGCGAAAGCAGGACAGTTATCGCAGGGCTCGCTCGTGGTTTATTCCGCAACGGATGCATTCGAGGACGGTGACGTGCCTTACTATGCACATAGCTCGTACACCATCTACACGGCCGACGGAAAGCTATTCAAGAATGTCGAAAATCACATCTCGCGTAGCGATGAAATTCCCGAGGTCGTGACACTGCCAGTGGGATCGTACGTGATCGAAGCTCGATCGGAGACGGACGGGTATGTCCGAGTGCGCGTCGTTATCAAGGCCGGTCGGCAAACAATCGTCGACTTGGATTCCACAGGCAAGGAATCGCCCAGCGCGATAGCAAGCAATTAAGCGTCGGAAAATCCGTTAGGTTTCACAAAGGATCGCATGAATGCGTTTGATCTAAGAGCCGCCCTGCTCGCGAAACACGCGCAACACCCGGTAATCAACCCGCGCACACATGGGGTTGAGCATGGGTCAAATGCCTGGCTGACTAACTCCAAGCTGCTCCCATCTCGCGTGTGTGCAAGAAGGGTGCCATCAGCTTTTTGCCAGCGCTTTGTTATTTTCTGACAACAACAAGGAATATCTCACGCGGTCTTACAGTCTGGAGATATGCGTGCCGAAGAACGGGCGTTCTTACAAACAACAGTCTAATCAACAACCTGAGGTAAAACATATGTTCAGAATTTTAGCCGCTTTTGCATTAATTTGCGCCTTTTTGCAGGTCGCTCCGCTCGCGACTGCAGCGACGGACGAACAACAGAATTCGGCCCAGCCCGTGAACGCTGTGATCGAGTGGAATAGAACTCTTTTGGCAATCGTTCGCACGCCCGGCGCTCAGCCAGCTACCATTCACTCAACTCGCAATTTCGCCATTTTACACGCCGCCATTTACGACGCCGTCAATAATATCGACCCAAGGTTTAGTCCGTACCTTGTGCGCCTTCCCGACGTTCCGAGGAGCGCATCGAAAATAGCTGCGGCCGATGAGGCAGCTCATGATGTCCTAGTGTTTTTATATCCTGCGTTTCAAGTGTCGTTGGACACGAAACTACAGCAGGACTTGGCCCAGATTCCCGATAACGAGAGAAAAGCTCAGGGAGTAGCCGTGGGGCAAGCAGTTGCCAGCCAGCTGCGCGCTGCGCGCAGCGCGGATGGAGCCAATGTAATTCCACCGCCGTACATCCCAGGTAACCAGCCCGGAGACTACCAGTTGACGCCGCCTAACTTCGCGCCGGCGGATTTTACCCAGTGGCCTCAGGTGACGCCGTTTGCGTTGGAGCGGGCCGACGAGTTCCGTCCCGATCCTCCTCCGGCGCTCACAAGCGGCCTTTACACTGAGGTCTTCAATGAAGTCAAAAGCCTCGGGTTCATTAACAGCACAACCCGCACTGCCGAACAAACCGAGATCGGCCAGTTCTGGAACGGCAACATCCAGGACTT
>QHZR01000531.1:2936-3759 GCA_003224755.1 Acidobacteriota bacterium | reverse complement strand
AGGTAAAAACAAGTGGTACGTAGACGCAAGCTGTGAAGGGAGGGCACGGCGAACGCCGTGTCCCTTTTTTGTTTTTAAGGCAAACGGTGCCTGACTGAGACGCAGGATGTGGTTAAGCGGGAGGCTTGGTTTATGTCAACTGGACTGGATCAACTCAAGCACATCGTGGTGCTCATGATGGAGAACCGCTCGTTTGACCACATGCTGGGCTCGCTGAAGGCCGTGGATTCGCGAATCGACGGGGTCACCGATCAGTTGAGCAATCCGGACACGACGGGTGCTCAAGTCAAGCCACAGCCGTTGGCGGAGTTTCAGGGACAGCTCAATCCCGATCCCGACCATCATTTTCCGGCGGTCGATATGCAAATCTTTGGCGGCGATACGAGCCCCACTCGCGTCCCTAATATGCAGGGGTTCGTGAAGAGCTATTTCAATCAGCGCCGGGATCTAAAGCATTCGCAGATGATCATGTATTACTTCAAGCAGACAGACTTGCCCGTGCTTACAACCCTGGCACTGGAGTTCGCAGTGTTCAACCGCTGGTTCGCTTCCATTCCCGGCCCGACGATCTGCAATCGCGCGTTCGCGCACTATGGAACTTCGTTCGGCAGAGTGGATATGAATCCGTTCGACATCATCGAGCCGTTCAAGAGTATCTACACCCGACTCATCAAGGCGACTCCCAAGCACACCACCAAAGTTTACTACTACGATACGAGCAGCTCGACGATGGAGGTCGTGAACCTGCTGCAGAACCAGCCGGAGCTGTTCGGCACGTACAAGCAATTTCTAAGCGACTGCGACAAGGGATTGCTGCCTGACT
>QHZR01000531.1:0-2760 GCA_003224755.1 Acidobacteriota bacterium | reverse complement strand
CACGTCGTACCGCCGGCGTGTACGGCGGACAGGTTTACGGCGTCGGCGAATAGCACCGGAACCGGAATGGAGTTCAAGTTCGATCGGCTGGGGGTGCGGGTGCCAGCGATCCTGATTTCGCCTTGGATTCCGCGGGGAACTGTAGTGGACCGTGTGTTCGATCACGCCTCAATTCCGGCCACGGTGACAAAATTTTTCCTTGGTGACGATCCGCAGCGGTCTCCGCGGGAAATCAGCGCCGATGTCTTCATCGAATCAAACGCTCGTGCCGCTGATCCTGCGCGCAATCTGTTATCGCTCTCAACGATCCGAGAGGACTGCCCGGATTTTGACGTTTAGAACGTGACGTAGGTAAGCGCGAGAAAGGAGTATTTGAGATGACTGTCATTCATGTGCCTAGGCCGCCACAAAGCGCGATGAATCCGGACCGGCCGGCTAACGCGCTGTTACTCTCGCAGGTCTCACATTTGCAACATGCGGAGAGGAGACTCCCGCTCCGCTACCGCACCAAGATCTATACCCATGCCATCGAGACCGAGAGCGAAGCGGCTGAGTACATTCGCGAAGTGACGGAGGCAATTCACCAAGCCCATGCAGACGCTGCAAAGCGGCGAGCCGGACGCTCGCCCAGGCGCGGACTGGAAATTGCTGCTGCCGCCGACCCACGTGTTCGGAAATCCACAAGCGTCGCTGTGGGAAAACGCAAACGTGGCAAGGGCCGCCGCCGGGGTTAGCGGGCAAGAAGCGGCGAGTTCTTCGGCCCTAGTTTCAAAAGTGCGCAAGTGCTCGCTTTTTACGCATAACTTTTGCGACCGCAGATTAGGTGTCTGCTTCCATGGCGGTGACGTGGCTTCATATTTCTGACCTCCATGTCCGGAGCGATAATTCATACGATCGCGCTGTCGTGTTTCAAGCGCTCGTGAGTTCCGTGAGGCACTTTCGCGAGAGTGATGGACGTTGCCCGGACTTGATTTTCGCGACAGGGGACATAGCGCACTCTGGCAAGCCGGACGAGTACTCATTTGCAGCCAAATTCCTCGACGAACTTCTCGGAGCTAGCGGGCTGGAAAGAACCCACCTCTATGTCGTGCCAGGCAACCACGACGTTGATCGGACGATAGGAAACCAGTTGACCAGGACTTTGTATTCTCGGGACGAAGCGGATAAATACTTCGATCCGGGCGCCCGTAAACTGCACTTGATTGAAAAACTAGGCGCGTTCTTGCGCTGGCACCGGATCTTCTTCGACGGCATTCGGACGATGCCTGATAACTCAACCTGTGGGCCGGTGGAATTGGTTGAGGTGAGGGGCCATAGGCTCGGCATATTGCCCATTAATACAGCACTGTTCTGCCAGGATGACAATGACCATGAGCAGCTGTTCGTCGGGAGACGTTGTTTAAGCCCCGCAATAGAAGAGCTCGATCAACTGAGCGCGCATCTCAAAATCGCGCTGATGCACCATCCTCTGCATGATCTTAGTCACATCGAGCGAGCGAATATCAAGGCGGGCCTCATCGACCATCTCGATGTAATCCTATCGGGCCACCTACACGAGGCGGGGAGTGGGACCGTCGAAATGTGGAGAGGATCGAATCTATACTGCGCGGCTGGCGCAACCTACCAAACACGCAAATGGCCCAACACAGCGTACTACGCCACCTTTGACCGAGATCATGTGACGATTTTTCCCACTCGTTACGAGGACCACCCGCGCGAGGCTTGGACCCTGGACACGAGTCTATTCCCTGACACAGGGTACGAGGCGAGCTTCCCTGTGCCACGTGAGCCGGATTTCCGAAGTTTTCGAACTCCCGGATCCGACCAATACGGGGGGAATCGCGGAAAACCCCTAATCTCCGCAAGATTTCCGGCTTGGTCCAAAGTGATACCGCAGGTCGCTGCTTTCGCACCGACCCAGCAGGATGACAAACACGTCCGGCAGAAGCGGAATAAGAAAAGGAAGAAGGGGCAAGATCAACAAAAAGGAAGAGGTAAAGGAAAGAGTTAGCGGAAACAGGTTGTGTTGTGGAGGTCGGCTATGGACTCACTCAATCCATCGCCGGGAAACGACGTCCCGAACAAGCAATCCGCGGATCATGTGTGCATACGCGCGAACGACAGAAACCGTGAGGAATACACATGTCTTCCACCTTTAACCACCTCTCGCTGATCGCCGTATTCCTGTTGGGTGCATCGGCGTTCGCCCAAGAAAGCCCACTGCGGGGGGAGTTGCGACGCGAGGGTGAGCGTGTTTCTGACGCCTGCGGAGCTTTCAGCTTTAAATCCGTGCCCGGATGTGCGTACACGCTGTTTACCGACCATCCATTACACATAGCAGCGGGCAGTATGCCTCCGCAGAATGGATTTGGGCTAGGGGGAGCTTTCGTTTTGTCCAAGAACACAAGGAACTGGCGCGTGAGTTGGGACTTCGATGCCGTCGGCGCCTTCAGTGGTTCGTGGCGCGCTGGCGGTTACATGAAGATGGTTCACACGCCGCATCCGGCAAAACCGCAGATTCGTGCGACTCATCCCTATACCGTCTTCAACCTCTACGCTCAAACCATTTCGCTGAACAAGCTGAACTTCTTTGGCTTGGGCAACGACAGTCCGCTTGCGGGGAAATCGCTTTTCGGGATGAGCGAAAGGATTGTTGGGGCCAGCGCCATCAAACCCGTGTTCGAATGGGCAGCCATTCGGTGGTTGAATCTCGCGCTGCTAGGAGAAATCAACGGACGTTTTGTGGATATAAGAGGGAAG
>QHZR01000140.1 GCA_003224755.1 Acidobacteriota bacterium | reverse complement strand
TTGTTGATGGAAAACTTGTCGCCGCCGCGGAAGAGGAGCGCTTCCGCCGGATCAAACATTGGGCGGGGCTGCCAACGAACGCAATCGATTATTGCCTGCGTGAAGGCGGCATCTCACTTCGCGATATCGATCATATCGCGATCAATCGCAAACCCGGGGTCAACAACTGGCGCCGGCTCGGTTTTGTGCTCACACACCGGCCAGATCCACGGTTAATGTTGCAGAAACTGCGAAACATTCGCAGCGCTTCATCTGCGAATGAGGCGCTGGAGAAGGCCTACGGCGTTTCGCTGAGAGCCGAAGTTCATCACGTCGAGCATCACCTGGCGCACCTGGCCTCAGCTTTCCTCGTCTCGGATTTTCAGGAAGCGGCCTGCCTTTCCGTGGACGGTTTCGGCGATTTCGCGAGCACGGCGATCGGATTTGGCCAGGGAAACAATGTCAAGATCGACAATCGCGTTTATTTTCCGCACTCGTTAGGCATTTTTTATTCGGCGTTGACGCAGTTCATCGGGTTCCCGCATTTCGGTGATGAATATAAAGTCATGGGACTCGCGCCATACGGCCAGCCAAAATATCTCGAACCGATGCGCGAACTTGTCCGCGTCCAGACCGACGGGACCTTCAAGTTAAACCTGAAGTATTTCCGTCATCACACCGACAATGTTTCTTACAGCTGGAATAATTGCGCGCCGGAAGTGGGTACGCTTTACACCGACAAACTGATCGATCTGCTCGGTCCCGCGCGGGATGCACACGATCCCCTCGAGCAATGGCATAAGGACATCGCATGCTCCGTGCAGGCCATGTACGAAGAAGCTTTTTTCGCTTTGCTCAACGCTTTACATGCTGGTCATCCCTGCCCGAACCTCGCGTTATCGGGCGGATGCGCCATGAACTCTGTCGCGAACGGGAAAGTTTATCTATGCACACCCTTCCGGAAAATGTATCTGCCAGCCGCTGCTGGAGACGCCGGCGGCGCGATCGGCGGAGCCACGTATGTCCAATCGCAACTGACATCCGATCACTACCCTAAGACCCCTGACCTGCGATCTCGTTTTGTCCTCGATCACGCTTACAGCGGCCCCGAATTCTCGAATAGTGAAATAAGGAAGCTGATTGAATCAAGAAAGGAGGAAATCAGCAGACAAGGATGCCAGATGTCAGAAGTCACAGATCAGGAGGAGCTTTGCCGCAGGACGGCGGCAATGATTGCCGATGGCAAAGTCGTTGGCTGGTTCCAAGGCCGGATGGAGTGGGGGCCACGCGCTTTGGGCAATCGCTCGATCCTCGCGGATCCGCGCCGCAGTGACATCAAGGAAATGCTGAACGCCAAGATCAAGCGGCGCGAATCGTTCCGCCCCTTTGCGCCTTCAATCCTGCGGGAATCGGTCGCCGAATGGTTCGAACAGGACGACGACGTCCCATTCATGATGGAGGTCTTCCAAATCCGCTCCGAGAAGCGCGCCCTGATTCCGGCTGTCGCGCATGTAGACGGGTCCGGTCGCTTGCAGACCGTGCATCGCGAGACAAACCCGCTGTTTCATTCTCTGATCTCAGCCTTCCGCGCTTTGACCTCTGTCCCCCTGGTCCTCAACACATCTTTTAACGAAAATGAGCCGGTTGTCTGTCGTCCCGAAGAAGCTCTCGATTGTTTTCTGCGCACAAAGATGGATGTCCTTGTTCTCGGCGATTTCGTCGTGGAGCGAAACATCAGCGTGTGAGCAATCGCATTAATGATCTTTCGATTCTTTGGTTTCTTGGCAGTCATTTCATCGCTCTATGGCGGGCCGCCGGCGCCGCTCCAAACCTTCACTCTCAAAGAGTATTTGAATCATTCCTGGAAAAATGAATTGGTGCATTTTCCAGTGGATGCGACCACAAGCGAAAAGAATCTTGCGCTTGCTGACTCCAACGGTCGCTTTCTTCCTTGTCAATTTACCGATCTTAAGCGGCAAGGCGATCACCTGACTGGCAACGTATGGACTGTTGCGTCTTTGGAGCCGCGAAGCGAAAAGTTTTTTAATCTGGTTCCTGCGCCTGGGGCTTCAACGGCGCCAGCCTCTCCTCTAACTAACAAAGGCTCTCCGCGAAAAGGAACAGTCAGTCTATCTGTCACTCAAGATAACAAGTATGTCGTGCTCGCTAATGAGTATCTTGCTGTGCGTCTGCCAAAATGGACAGGACTGGTTAAAGGACCAACCGATCTAACTCGATTGCCCGCGCCTTGGGAATCTGTCTCTCGAAAAACGGGTTCGTGGTTGGGTAATGCGCGCTGGATGAATGACGGGCCACCTCTTTATGTCAAAGAGGCTTCCACTCAAATTATCGAGCAAGGCCCAGTCAAAGTGATCGTGCGCCAAAGCCTTACTTTGGCCGATGGAAAGACCTATAACGCCACAGTTCAATTGGCGCTAGGCCAGGACGCAGCTCTTATTACCGAAGATTCCACCATAGACGCGCCGAAGGCGGCTATTTCGTTTTCCATGAAAGCCGGCCTCGACGCTGATCATATTTTTTGGAATAACCAATATACTAAAACCGACCATGCGGACAGTTGGGCACTAACCGACACAGCCCTGAAGTTTGAAAAAGAAGAGGTGATCTGCAAGATGCGGCCGTGGAGTTTCTGGTGGCTAGGCGATATTACCGTTTGGGCCGGCTTCTACCACATGGGAGCGGACAACTTCGTTGGGATTCTTGCGCTCCATCCTTCGCGCTGGTCTCCTACGGGCTGGGATGGATTTGATCGTACGGAAATTCCTGTTACGACAGGACCCAATAAGAGACTCGACTTAACGTTCAAATTACTGGCAACGAAGAAAAAAAGTGAAGCTGGGGTTGAGACGGATCCTGTGCTTCAAAAGATTATCCGTGGCGAAGAGACCCCCATGCACCGGGAATGGGCTCTCACAGTAGGCGCGGTGAAAGACCACGTCCCCGCTGATTTTAAGACCACTCCCAGATTGCGTCGCCAACTCATTCAATATAGCGAATACTCGCTGGACGAAGTTAAAGATTACGGGTTCAATTTTACTGCCACTAAACCCAATCAAGCTCATCCTTGCTTGATTCTTACGCGAGATGATCTGCAGCGCGTCCGGCGCCAAGCCCAGGCGGTTCCCAGCATTAAAGCCAAAACTGAAGCCGCGATTCGTTACGTCACCCAGTGTGGCGCTGTAACTCTCAAAAAGGAAGGCTGGGAGGCTTTCTATGCGAAAAACTACATTGGTAACGGCTTGGTCGAACAATTGCAAGAAGCCTACCTAGGCTCAAATGACCCGATCTTCGGAGAGATGCTGGCCGTCGCGGTGAAAGGTCTCTCTCAAGCGCTGCTAAATACTTTCTTAGAAAAACCCACGCGCCCTGCTATCGGCTCATACGGTCCCTGGTTTTCCGAAACCGTTTCGCGGCTTTTATTCCATTACGACCTTATCGCCGGGACGGGAGTTTTGACCTCTGAGGAGGAGCTCGCAGTCCGCAACGCATTGGTCTTCGGGGCCCAGGTGTTATCTCATCCTGATTACTGGCATCCAGATCGAGGTCTCGCCAGCCTCAATCCTAATATGACCAACTCCATTATTCTGCCAGTGGGCTTACTTGGTTTGTATTTAGCCGGTCACCCTAAGGCAGACCATTGGCTTAAAGCTTCTGAAAAAGAGCTTAAAACCGAACTGAAGGATTGGGTTTCATCCGGGGGCGCTTGGGTTGAATCACCAGGCTACCAAGCCGATTCGTTGGACGGGATGTTTCTGCTTTCGCAGGCCATTCGCAACATTCAGTGCCGTGATTACTTTGCCGATCCACAGTTCAAGGCCATGATGGATTACTATGGATTTATTTTGACCCCACCGGATCGGCGTTTTCCACCCCGCCCACTACCTGATATGTTCGCGGCTCCTATGACCCTGCCTTCTATTGGCGATACGTTTGCAGGGTGGATCACCTGCTTTAACGGATGGATGGCGGCTGCTACAGCGCAAACCGATCCAGCTTACAGCGCACGGCAACAGTTTTATTGGAAATCCCAGGGCTCCTATACGGGACGCGGTGAACGCGCCAAAGGGCTTACCATGGCGCTTACCAACCCTGACCTTCCCGACAAGACTCCCGCTGAATTATCCCGTTCATTCCCAGGGTTTGGCAGTATCCTGCGAACCTCGTGGACAGAGACGAATGCGACTTACGTTTGCCATCGAACAGGCCCCAATCACCATCATTATCACGATGACTTCAATTCCATCGTCCTTTACTCGAAAGGCGCTCCTTTGTGCCTGGATTTTGGCAATCTTTATCAGCCGGTTCGGCGTGACGAAGCTCGGTATCACAATAGGGTTAGTTTTGATAGGAGGAATTCTCGAGAACAGGACCCGGATGCAACTGGCGAGTTAGTGGACCTAAGGAGTCTTCCTTCAGTCATCGATTATTCCTACGGGAAATCGCATAGCAGTCTGGGCCAGGAAGATCATCGACATGTTCTTTTAATTAAATCCGCGAACCCTCTTGGTGCCAACTATGTGGTGATGCGCGATAAAACCGTTGCTGGACAATCCAACCAACCCTTTTACTGGAACCTTTTCTGCCTTTCCAAAGATCCTACTATTACAGGCAATCTCGTTCACTTCCCTGGCCAATTGGGAGTCGATTTGGATGTACACATGCTCTCGCCGGCGATGCCCAGAATCGAAAAAGATCATTGGGATTGGAAACAGGAAATTTATGTCTGGTCTGGCTTTTCTGAAGAGCAATATGGCATGCATGTCGCCAAACAATCTTCCGCCGAAGATTTCTTCAGCGTGCTTTATCCTCGAGCTCAAGGCCAGGTCGCCGCTCAAGTGGTTCGCTCTGAAGATGGCTCGGGGCTGCGCATTGGGCATATGGAAGGAACCGATCTCGTTCTTTTGTCACCGGGAAAACCTGCAAAGTTCGGAGACGCAGCGATGTCGGTGAGTGGCGAAATCTCGTTCGTCAGAAAAGCAACTGATGGCTCTCTTCGGCTGGCAGTGGTAAAGGGTCCAAACAATGAGTCCACAGCCGCGATTGGCGACTGGCGTTTGGAGACTTCTTCTCCCGTCTCGCTTCTTGTGCGGGGGAGCACGGTCTCCGGAGAAAGCGCTGGCGATTCTCATGTTGCGCATATTACCCTTCCTCCCCGCTTTCCGGCGGCGGTCGTTTCTGTAGATGGCACTCCCGTGGACGCGTCTAGACAAGGTCGAGAGCTGACCATTAATTTTCCTGCCGGGAATCACACCTTTTCAATTCAACCAAAGTAATTTGTTGGCCAAGCGATGGAACATGAATTAGTCATCGAAGCGAGGCGGACGGAAGGCCAATACTGGCGAAACCTATTCCGTTACCGTGAACTTTTTTATTTTCTCGCCTGGCGGGATGTGCTCGTTCGCTACAAGCAAACCGTCATCGGGATTCTCTGGGCTGTGGTGCGACCTTTTCTGACGATGGTCGTCTTTGTATTCGTCTTTTCAAAAATTGCGAAACTACCCGGTGGCGGGCTGCCATATCCGGTGATGGTTTTCGCCGGGATGTTGCCATGGCGGCTTTTCTCGACGTCCGTCTCGGAAGGAGGCAATTCGCTTGCGGATGTGATCTAGACCACAAAGTGAAAAGGCTAAAGTAGAAAAAACGGCGAAGAGCGAGCTATCTTCGCCATCATCGGCGAAAGCCTAAAAACTCCTGCCTTCTTTCTAATTTTAACTATCTCCTTTAATTTTCTACGTTTTACTTCCTACTTTCCAATTTCTCCTTGTAATGATCGCCATCATTGGCCTCGGCTACGTGGGCCTGCCGTTATCCCTCCAGTTTGCGCACAGCGGCGCCACTGTTCTCGGGCTCGACGTTGATCCGGACAAGGTGAAGGCGATCAACGCCGCACGCACGTACATCAAACACGTCCCCGACTCGGCCATCGCTGAGGCAGTTCGCAGCGGAAAGTTTTCTGCGTCCGCCGATTTCAGTCGAGTCCGCGATGTCGACGCTGTGATCATTTGTGTACCGACGCCGCTCACGAAAACGCGCGAGCCAGATCTCTCGTTCGTGCTAGAAACCGGGCGCAAGGTTGCGCCATACCTCCAACCGGGCACGCTGGTTGTTCTCGAATCGACAACATATCCCGGCACGACAGATGAAGAGCTGCGGGCCGTGCTCGAAGAAGGGTCCGGCATGAAAGCCGGGAACGATTTCCACCTCGCCTTTTCGCCAGAGCGCCAGGATCCCGGAAATCCGAACAGCAACCTCGCAAAGATTCCCAAAGTCGTAGGAGGCTTTACGCCGACATGCCTGGATAAAGCGGTTACGCTCTATTCGCGCGCGGTCGGCAAGGTAGTTCCGGTTTCATCCTGTAAGGTTGCTGAAGCAGCGAAGCTGCTCGAGAACATCTTTCGCAGCGTTAATATCGCGCTGGTCAACGAACTCAAAGTAATTTATGCTGCGATGGGCATCGACATTTGGGAAGTGATCGAAGCGGCGAAAACGAAGCCATTTGGCTTCATGCCCTTCTATCCGGGCCCCGGCCTGGGCGGGCACTGCATCCCGATCGACCCATTTTATCTAGCGTGGAAAGCTCGCGAATTCGGCAAGCACACTCGCTTCATCGAGCTAGCCGGCGAAATCAATACCTCAATGCCCGATTACGTCGTGCAGCGACTCACCGAAGCGCTTAGCTCCCAACGAAAACCGCTCAACGGTTCCAAAGTCCTGCTCGTGGGTTTGGCCTACAAACCTGATGTCGACGACATTCGCGAGTCACCTGCCTTCGTCTTCCTGGACAAACTCACGGCCTTGGGCGCCGAGGTTGCCTACTACGACCCGCATGTTGAGGTGATCGGTCCTACCCGCGAACACTCAAATTGGCAAGGTCAGAGTTCGATCGAATGGAACGAACAAACAATCCGCAGCTTTGATGCTGCCGTGGTCGTTACCGCGCATAAGACGGTCGATTACAGGCAGCTCGCGACCTGGTCCCGTTGCGTTGTGGACACGAGAAACGTATTCGGAAATGAGGAATTCGCTGCCTTCCGCGATCGAATCTGGCCTGCATGAGGGCGACGTAGAAGGTGCGAAAGCGAGAAGGTAACGTGTTTGGCTGAATGCATTCGCTAACCGTGACACGAAGATGAAATTCAAGACTTTAATCATGGTTTGCGTCGCTCCTCTGGCCCTGGCAGCACTCAATCCAGAGGGCCACGACGCCGGGAACTCCTCCATCATCACGCCGCAAATGTTCGGAGCTATCGGTGACGGCGCGCGGCATCCCATCTCGAAAACGGATCTCGAGGCGAATATCGGCAAATGGATCGGGAACTATCAGGTTGGCGACGAATGGGACTACATCGGGTTGCAGGAGGCCATTTACGCCTGTTTTCAGCGTGGGCCGGCGAACAGCAGCGATTCAAAGCAAACAAGATCTCTTTACCTTCCCTCGGCGAACTATCTGGTAAACAAAACGCCGACCGTCACACAGCTGAAGGGGGCTACAATCTATGGCGCTGGCCGGTTGATGACTACGATCACTTCGACGTTTGCGGGCCCTGCCTTCCAGACGAACGGCTGCTGGTATACTCAGTTTACGGGAATTCAGTTCACAGGAACAACTCCACACGACGGAGCAGTCTTCGAGCTCGATGGCAATTACGACGGAATCAACAAGCAAGGAGTCCAAGCTAATACCTTTAAGGATTGCCTTTTTGATGGCCAAGGCGTGGTCAGATATGGCCTCGCTTTAGTCCGAAGAGGTGGAAACAAAGCTCAGGGTTCTGAAAATCTTTTCCTCAATTGCCACTTCGGAAATTCGAAGACGGCCGGCGTGTATTCCAACGGCTACAACGCGCTTCAGAACACTTTCCTTGGCGGCAACATTCAGAACTGCCTCAACGGAATTTATGTGGAAGCTGGCTCGATCAACGTCGATTCAATGGGATTTCAAAATGGGTTTCAATCCCAGATCGAACACCACGGTTTCGATATCGTTTTGCGAAATTCCGCAGACGACCACTCTTCGATCAAAAACTGTCGAACTGAGTCGGCCTGCTTTGTTGATTCACGTAAGAACCACTACGTCGTCTTGGATAACAACAATGTGGTTAATGCGCCTGCCGAATGGACAGCGGGGCAGGCTTATCCGCAAGGCGCAATCACTCAGGGCCGGACCTATCGTGGCGGCTTACAGCTGTTATTGACAGCGGGCGGGAACGGAAACGGGCATGTCCATATCGCCATGTCTGGTGGGACATCAGGATCCAGCGAGCCGCAGTGGCCGGGAAGCGGTGTGCTCGCAACCGGCACGATTGCTGCGGGGACGGACACGCTCTCGGTGAGGGATCCGGCGCTGAATAAAGAAACAGCAAAGAATTATGGCGTTATCGTATATGGAGCGGCAAAGGACGGAGCGCCACTTTATTCGATACTTCATAAGTTTCTCGGGAATGAAACGTGGCAACTGGCGGACAAGGCCGCAACGGCGGCAACCAACGTTCCGGTTCGGATTGGGCCGCTTGTTTCCGATGGTGGCATAAGATGGATGCATTACGAATACGACGAGGCGCGTACGGATTCGACGGTTGCAGTCACAAACAACACCTTCAAATGGGGACGGACTCGATTTGGTGGCGGCGAGATTGCCAACAATAGCTTCGCGCGCGCGGACGGCTTTCTCAGCACGGTGCGACAATTACGAGGGCGCCACAGCCAGGCGATTGTTGCGAACAATCACGTCACGACCAATGGCGGGTGGAATACTGGCGTAGGGCTGTTCTCTGCACCAACGAGCGGTTTCGGAGCTGAATATCCGAATGTGTTTGGTCTGGTCAACACTGCGCTACTCTTTATGAGCGGAGCGGAGCCCGGTGGAAATATCGCGGCCAAAGTATCTTCGGACGGCGACTCTCAATTCCGACACATAGGCGGTACGGGACCTCCGCCTAAAGTGTCTGCGGCTGGCGCTGCGGGCAAAGGCGCTCTGGTTTCGCTCGCCCCAAACTCGACCGACCTCGCAGGTCAAATCAGCATTACCACAGGCGCGAATCCGACGACGGGCGAGCTTGCTACCTTGACTTTCGGTCGCGCCTATGCCGTTGCGCCGTTCCCGCAAATCTGTGCCGCGGGAGCGAATGCGTCCCGTGTTATTACGGCTGTCCATGTCACAGCGACTCCTGCGGCCATGGCGCTAGTGGCGGACAACGCCGTGCCTGCATCGACCAAATTGGAAATCAACTATCAGAATCTTGGACAGTAGATCTGCTCGTCGTGGGCACGCGACATTTGCGGAAGGCCATCGTATGCAATGAATGCCGCCCCTAAAAATCGTTATCGAAGCCGCACGCACCGAGTGCAATTACCCACGCGATGCGTAAGTTAACTTCTGACCCCGCCCAACCACGTTGCCTCCGTTTCTCCATAACGCTTTCGATCTAGTCCGCCGCGTTCTCTTCCTCGCCCGCCCGTACGGACGAAGGAAGCTGGCGCTGGTATTTTTTCTGTCGTTGACCCAGGGGATTTTTCAGGTGATCGGCGTGACGTCGATCTTTCCATTTCTAGCCATCGCGGCTGACCCCGAGCGAATCCGCCACTCGCAATTCGGCCTCCGCTTCCTTGCGCTACTGCCGCCTATGGGAAATCGGGAACTGCTCATAACAACAGGCGTCATCGCCATCGTTGGGCTCCTTCTTTCGAATGTTTTTAACTTGCTGGCCGAATATACGCGCGCCCGTTACGCGAATAGTTTCGCTCACTGGCTGCGTGTCCGGCTTTTACGCAGAATGGCGTCGCAACCGTATGGCTATTTCCTCCAGCGCAACTCCGGCGACCTGCTTAGGAAAGTAATGAGCGACGTGACGAATTACACCGGCGGCGTTCTGCTGCCTCTGCTGGACAGCATAGCCCGTGCTATAATCGCGGCACTGCTCCTCGCCACGCTTTTTTTAGTCCAGCCCGTCATTGCCGTCTCCGCTGCATTGGGGTTTGGCGCGTTTTATGTCATTATTTTTCGTTTGCTCGCGCGGAAACGCCGGGAGGTTA
>QHZR01000139.1 GCA_003224755.1 Acidobacteriota bacterium | reverse complement strand
ACCAATGGGTGAGTCGCTGTTCTAACTCCCGCCGTGAGGTGCTGATTGCACCACAGTGATTCGCGTTGGCCACCTCCCAAAGACTCACGGACGGATGTTTGGCCGCAATTCGGCGCGAGTGGCGAATGGGGATGTTGCTATCAATCTGGCCGTGGATCAACAAAACCGGAATCTTTGTTGCCGCCACCTTTGCCTCCGGTGAAATCTGCTCGAAATCCATTTTGTACTTCCACTTGGCATAGGAAAACGCGACCTCGACAACGGGGCGCAGAAGGGTTCGTCCGAGCCATGGGCCAGTACGAAAGAACTGCCCGACGCGGTCATATGCGATCTCGCGAAAAGTTGAAAATGCCGACTCCGCTGCAACTGCACAAAAGTGCGGCTCAGCCTGCAACGATTGCAAAAGCTGCGCAGCACCCATGGACTCCCCGAAACCAAACGTGCAGGCTGGGTGTTCGTTTTGTTGCAGCCAATCAACCCAGTGACGAATATCCTCAGACTCTAAGAGCCCGTAGGTTGCTAGTTGACCGCCACTAGCGCCGTGTGCCCGAGCATCGGGCATGAGCACACTGAAGCCGTGGTCTAAGAGCATTTCCGCGTAACCCACCATACCCAGACGGTTGTCACTCAGACCATGAAGCAGGATCACTGCTTTGCCATTGCTGTTGTGGGACCGGAACCTCCAACCCTTGAGAATTGCTCCATCACTGGCCGTAATTAGGGCATCACTCAAATCGGATTGATGTGCGTGAGCAATCCGCTGGCCTTGCATTTCGTCTTTGGGCAATAAGGGGCGTCGAATCGGATGGACAGTTCCGTCAGCCAGGAAGACCCCAGCCGCAAACGAAAAAGTCAAATATGCCAGCAATACGAGGGCGGTAACTCGTGACAACTTCAGCCTATTCATCCACATTGGGTACGTGATTCTGCGGTGAGCAGTTCCCGCAACTGCGCCGTTCCCTCAACAAAGCGCGGTCAGTTGGCGATAATCGCAATAGAAGCACTCAAAATGCCCCGGTCGAAGGGTTTTGAGTCAAATTGATTCCATGACAATGTCGGCTCCCTAGACCCGAGTAAACTTTGGTGGTGCAAACCAACCAAAAAGGCTCGGGAGAAAGGAGCCGATATTGTCATGGAATCAATTACACTCACCGCAGGATGATTCGAACGCAATCAAAGACCAGATTACCGAGTAGCACACTCCGGTAAAGTCGTATACACCCCTAAACAAGATCGGTCACGGTTTGGGATGATCCGCGCTATAAGGGTGACAGCACGGTTTCTGTGCAGGCGTGAACTCCATAATTTCGACGCGTGTGCCGTCTAGGTCGTAAGCATCCAAGCTGTCTTTGCCGTCGCGGCCGACTTCTGGGCCGTCGAAGGTCTTCAAGCCGTTCAAACGAAGCTGGCTCGCGGCAGCGTGAACGTCTTTCACGCCCAAGGAAAAATGGTTTTGCACTCCGAGCTCTTTGTGGTCGGCGTTTGCAGGAATGTTGAGCATGTATTCGATCCAATCGGAGCCGTCGGGAACCTGGAGTTCGTACCAATCGGTGCCGTCATCTTTAAATCCGCCGTACCAGTAAAGGCGAAACCCGAGGAGGTCAACGTAAAAACGATTCTCGGCGCTCATGTCTTTGACGACGAAACCTGCATGGATCAGGTGCGAACTGATCTGCTTGCGCGCAGCCGCGTATCCGATTTTAGGTGACGGCCTATGAACAAAAGCAATCGAATTTTCCTCCGGGTCACGAACTCGGAAGTATCGTGCACCGTCGGCGTCTCTGTGAATGGCGCCTGGCACTAGGCCATGCGCCAGCAGGTAGCGGCGCATTTCCGTGAGGTTATCAGTGGAGAACGCAATTTCTGCGAGCCAGTTCTTAAGGACCCCATTTTTTGTTTGAAGCGGTGCTGATTTCAGAACCAGTCGCTGGTACGGCGGACGCACAAGAAAACAGGTTTCTGAACCTGTGTACTGCGGACAGGAGACTGTCAGTCCGAAAACATCGGAATAGAACTTGCGGGATTTGTGAACGTTGCTGACGTAGATAGATACGTGATCGATGCCGGTGATGCGCTGGCGCTTTGGTTGCTCCTGGGAATGCGACGCAAGCGTGGCGGATGGTAACACGAAGCATAGCGCAAGAAACATGACTGCATACTTCAGGCTACGCGTAACGCTGAACAAATGCTGCATGACTGCTGTGCTTGCGAAGTCCCACGATGAATTCACGAAAATTGAAGCCCCTGACCAATGAACTCGTTTTGGGCAAAGAAGCGCTATGATTGGCCTGAATCCTGAATCGCAGTTCAGTGTTTGACGCCTTCAAGTCTGCCGCGCGGTATGCCAAATAGTCTCAAGCTCAACTTGGTTGCGATGTTCGGATTCGCTCCCGCCATCATATTAGCCGAATACAAGATCGCCCAGTTAAGGGTGAGTCCATTCGGACAGGATCCATGTGACGCGGTCTGGCATTTCGCGTTATTCGTCATGCTATTCACTCTCGTGGTGTCCACTCTGCGTACCATTCGCCCCGACCGGGTAGGGGCCACGCCCGGAGCGCAATACGTATACGTCATCCGCTCCCAGCAGGCGTTTGTTTTGGCGCTCCTCATAGCGCTGAGCGCGGATATCGTTGCATTGACGAGGCACCCATCGATGTGGATCAACGCCGATTGGCGGAATCATCTACTTGCATGGCTCAGTGTACTGGTAGTTGTTGCAGCGGGAATGGAGTTGCTGGTCCGCGCCGGTCAACCAACTCGTCCTCATGCGGAATCATGGCGCCGAACACAGGCGAAGTTAGCGTCCCTGCTCGCGTTAGCGGCCTTAATTTTTTGTCCAGAGTACGGAAGTGCCGTCAACTCGACAACGGCCCACGTCCTCACCGTCATGGTCGGCGGACTTGTCGTCTTTATTCCGATTCATTACTTGCTGCCGGTGCTCGTGCCGCATGAGTTGGCCGACGAGACCGCTAACGCCTTCTTCAGTACAACAGCTGAGTGGTATGCCCTATTAATAGGGACCGCGATGGGGACTTTTGCTTTTTGGATCGACGCGCATAGGACGGGGGCCGCGCGACCACTGCTCCCGATCTTGAGATTCGTCGGCCCTGTCATCGGACTGCTTATTGTCTATGCTTTCTTGGCAGAACCGCTAGGACTGACGATTTCGAGGAAGGGAGCCAAAGAAAGCGCCTGAACCTGAGCTTCAGTACGCGGTGCCCACGCGGCAGCTGGCGAGAAATCGCGATTTGACTCGTTGATGCCCGAAACACCGATTTCCTGGTTTTCGACTGTCCTAAACTGCTGTCCGATTGGTGTCCCATTTCTGCAGAATGGCATGCGCAAGCAACTCGTCTTGTGCTTCAGCATAGTTGAAAACAAATGGGGCTAGACTGGAGCGATTTGCCGCACAGAATTCGTAATCGGCAGGTCAACGGTTCAAGTCCGTTCGTCGGCTCCAGATTTTTCAATAACTTAGCGATCAGTTCACCGAAACCTGCTGCACAACTGCTGAACAAGCCCGTTTTTTCTTCGAGTCGCGTCATTGCGCCAGCCATAGAGTTCAACGCTGTTTTATTTCTCAGTGAGATTTGAAGCATGTAGTCCGGATGCTCGGTGCAAACTAAAGCTGAAATTTTCGGTACTCGACGCTCGAGTTGATGATTAAGAACTTTGCAGTGTATCAAGTGCCTGAGTCTCGTAAGGACGTGCGGTCGGTGACGTCTGTCTGGCGCGATGTAGACTGTGCTCGATGATAGTTTCCACATCAGATTACCGTTTGCGGATTCAGAGTTGAAGTGATGAGATCACCAGGTTTCGTGATCACGAATACAGAACTGTATTTGGAATGGTCAAATGATGGTTGCGGTCGAGAAGGAAGAATTCTGGATGAGCGGCCGGATAGCCTGCCATAGACATAATATAAAAGCACTATTGCGACCAAACTACTCCCACGGCAGCATGAGTTACTACTCACTCCACAACTGGTGAAGATAATCCGCTTACATCACTTCCTGGTCAGTGTCACAGTCATGTTGCTGGCTCTCTGTAGTGCCGGCGCGCAAATGACTGCGCCCTCACCCGCCTCGGTCAACCCTGCTCGATTGGAAACGTCCGAAGAGCTCTCCGAATCGCTGGCCAATGATCTGCTCGAACTCTCTGTAGTAACCAAGAATCGGGACATCGAAAAAATCGCACAATTTTTCCCGGAACGATTGCGCGCCGGGCGATTCCCCTCCGAACCTACAGCCACAACTCCCGTCATTAAGTGGATAGCGTCGCGCGGGTGGGCGGCGCAACCCGGCGCACCTTCTCCCGGAACTGCTGGCGAAATCACAGCTTCGGAGTTTTTGGATGGCTGGGCCGCATTCCTCGCTCACTTCGGCGAGGTGGAAGATGCCCGCTTCAAAGTCAAGCTCGCTAATTTCGACGACTCAGCGCAGGCAATCATAGGAGCTGACGTGCCGACAGCCGTGCCTGGCGGCACCGGTCACGCTCGAGTGGCTTTCTTTGTGATTGGACGCAATCGCGAAAATCGCCGCGAATGGGCGCGGGGAGTGGTAGAGGCAGATGTCCGCTACGCGGACAATAAGCACTGGCAATTTCAATCCTTCCAGCTCACCAGCTTTGACTCTCTGGTGGCCACCGCTGATATTTTCTCCGAAGTCTCAGAACCCGCTGGCCTCGCCATAACTGTGTCCACGTTCGGCGCCGCTGGTAACGATAGCTTCACCTATCATGGCGCCGCGGCCGCTGACTTTAATAATGACGGATTCGTTGACCTGTTCGTCTGTGGACTCGACCACAATTATCTTTATCTCAATGACGGCCACGGCCATTTTCACGACGCGTCACGCGAGGCTGGCGTCGATTCCGTGCCTGCCTGCGTCGGCGTGGTGGCTCTCGACTACGACAACGATGGCAATGAGGACGTCTTTCTTACTAGCGTCGGTCCGCAAATGCTCTTGCGCAATCGATTCAAGGAAGACGGAAAGTTGATATTCCAGGATGTTTCCGATTCTGCCGGAGTGTCGCGTGACGCCATCGGCTTCAGCGCTGCCCTGGGTGATGTCAACGGCGACGGCCTGCCCGACATTTACGTGACCAGCTACAACTATTACGGCAAGGTTGTTCCCAACTCCTGGTTCAACGCGACCAACGGCACCGCTAATTTGCTGTTTATCAATCAGGGTGATGGCACCTTCAAGGAAGAAGCGCACAAGTGGGGCGTGGATGATCGGCGTTGGAGTTATGCCGCAGAATTTCTGGATGTCAACGGTGATGGCAAGCTGGATCTCTACGTAGTGAACGATTTTGGCGAGAAGGGTCTTTTCATCAACAAAGGCGATCACTTCGAGGATGAAGCCGCGCAACGGGGCGTCCTCGACCCCGGCAATGGCATGGGAGTCTCGTTCGGCGACTTTAACAACGATGGCCTGCTCGATCTCCACGTCACCAACATGTCGTCCACTGCGGGCAACCGGATTTTGACGCGACTGTTCCCTGCGTCCACAGCGCAGCAGAACGTGCTGAAGAAGCTGGCGGCGGGCAACAGCCTCTATCAAAACCTTGGCAACGGCCGGTACAAAGACGTCACCGCCGACGTGGGCGGACTATCTGGCGGGTGGGCGTGGGGCGGCGGCTTCATTGATTTTGACAACGATGGCTGGAGTGATCTTTACACCCCTAACGGCTTCATCTCTGGCAAGTCCATGAGCGACACTTGAAGCCAGTTCTGGCGTCAGGTCGTGACGCAAAACAATACGCAGAAGGCAACCGGCACCCTGCGCAACGATCAGAACCGGCTGATTTTCAAGAAAGGGTTCTCCTTCAGCGGCTACGAACGCGACGCTCTGTTCATGAATCGCGATGGCAAGAAATTCATGGACATCTCAGGCATCTCGGGAATTGATTCCATCAGCGACGGGCGCGCCGCCGTGTTTGCCGATTTTGACAATGATGGTGACGAGGACGTATTTCTCACCACCATCCAGGGCCCCGGGCATTTGCTGTTCCGCAACAATGTCGGCCAGGACAATCACTGGCTGCGCATCATTCTTGACGGCGGTAAAGAAACCGGCCGTGACGCGTACGGCTCTGTGGTTCGGGTGAAGACTTCCGCCAGAACCCTCACCAAAGTTAAAGCCGGCGGCTCAGGCTTCCTGGCGCAAAGTGATCCCCGCCTTCTGTTTGGCCTGGGTCAGGATCCCGCCGCACAAAGCATCGAAGTTACCTGGTCAAATGGGAGAGTTGAAAATTTTTCCGCTGATGCCCGGGCGGGCAGCACGCTGTGGTTGCATTACGGAACTGGCCGGGCGGAAGAGGTGGAACTGGCACAATCGAAACTGCCTGACCCTCTGACCAAGGCAGAATCTTTGGCTCGCGGATTGAAATTCAGGATTGGAGAACGGCTCCCTTCGATCGAGGTGCACTCCACTTCAGGCCAGGCGGTCAACCTACGCGACATAGTTCGTCCCGGCCGGAGGGCCATTGTGAACTTGTGGGCGACTTGGTGCATTCCCTGCGCAAAGGAAATGCCCGAACTAAACCGACTACGCGCAGCCTTTGCTCAAAACGGAGTGGACCTGATCGGACTTAACCTTGATACCGATCCTGACGCGCACATCCGCGAGTTCCTACAGAGAGTTCCCGTGGATTACCCCATCTACAAGGGAGGTGCGGCCGCAATCGAGCAACTGTTCGCTACGGAAGAAGTTGCCGTTCCCTTATCTGTCATCGTGGATCAGAACGGCCATGTGGAGCAACTCATCTCCGGCTGGTCCTCGGAAACCAAGCAGAAGTTTGAGGCGCTCACTAGGTCCACAACCCCGCACTAGCGCCGACAATCATTGCTAAAAAGACAGGCGCAGAAGTCACAGGAATCGAAACCCAACAATTCGGGACGGTTGAATTTTGGTGCGAGCGCTGCGAATCGGCTGGAACGAATTTCGAACTTGTCGGTCGAGGAGTTTATTTCCGAATACTTGCAAAAGAACCGTCCGGTAATTGTGACCGGCGCCATGGTTCACTGGAAAGCACTGGAAACCTGGAACCCCGATGCTCTGGCTAGCCGCTTCGGAAATGAGCGGGTACAGGTTTACGGCGATCTCTTCCGCTTGGCGGCCATCACTACCCTCTCTGAATACCTGAAAAAATATTTCGGCTGTTCTTCGTCCAGCCCAGGATCAGTTCCCTATGTACGGTGGTATTGCCATCTGGCAAACGATGAGAGGGTGCCATGGGCCGACGAGGTGTTTGCCAAGTTTCAAGACGACTGGTCGCGCCCCGTTTTTTCCCGGACAATTCTTTTGTTCTGCCGTACTGTGCTCCAAATGGCAGAATTGATCCAAGCCGGGATTGGTTTCCAACCCGCGGGCTGTTCATCTCGGCCCGTGGCGCGCGTACTCGACTGCATGCCGATCCCTGGTGCAGCGATGCGCTTCTTTGCCAAATTGTCGGAGAGAAGGAATTTGTAATGTACGATCCCTCTCAGGGACCGTATTTAAGTAATGCCGGCAAAACCGTCGATGTGGAAGCGCCAGACGAAGAGTTATTCCCTCAATTTTCTTTAGCCCACCCCATTGTGCACGACAGGCTGGACACAAGCGGTGCGGAAGTTGCGCCTGCACAAATCCAAGCGATCTAGACGGCTTGCCACCCGGCATACGCAGCTCCATGCAGAAAGACCTTGCCGCCGGGAGACCGCTTGAGTTGGATGCGATTGGTGGTCCGATTGTGCGCGGTGGGGAACGTCACGGCATCGACGTTCCTACTACGGCAGCGCTGATTGCGGCGATTCGCGCCAAAGCAGGTGAATGTTGAAAAGTCGGCATTCCACCACGATCACTGACTGGCCGCTTTGACAGAATGATTTTACCCACCCGCTCCCATCATGATGATCGGCGGCGTCGGAGTGGTTGACCCCTGCTCCGGCTCAATTGTGATCGCGAAAGCTTTGGCCTCAACGCCAACAGGCAACGGGGGATTCAGCATGACAGCCCCGCCGTGCACATCTGGTTTAAACACACCGGCAGGTATTGGCGCGCCCTGCTTCGGCACCAGCCATAGCTCGTAGGCTTTGCCGCTCGGCAGCGGCCCGAGATTGCTAGCGACGAACACCAGTCCGTTGCGCTCGCGCGAGTAAATGGCTTTTCCGCTCGGCGGCAGCGTTTTCACAGACACCGGCAACACCAAGTACGGCGTAGCGTCTCGCGCGTTCAGGACATCGGCAACGCGGCGCACTTTCTCGTAATCTGCCCGCTGTCTTTCGAGCATTCCAGACAACTGACCGACCGTGGAACTGAGGTGTTTGTTCTGCCTCCAAAACCCAATCGCGAAGACCACCATCACTGCCGCTGTGAGCCATCCCAGTGCGGTCCACCACTGCAAGCGCGGTCTCGCTGTTTGGAGTTTTGACTCGCTTGCGATCGCATCCATCAATCGTGACTTCGCGCGCGCTGGCGGTCGTGGCCCCGAAGTGGTCAGAGCCAACAGGGCTGCATCTCCACTGAGTTGCTCCAGTTCGCGTCGACACGAGGCACACTCCTCCAGATGTTTCTCGATCGAAGCCCTTTCGCCGCCTTCGAGCGCTCCCAACGCGTAGAGCGCCAGGTCTTCCGCGAATTGTTCGTGAACGCTCATGTCGCTTCGACCGCTTTCCGCAACAGCATCAGCCCAGCGCGGATGCGGGTCTTGATTGTCCCCAGTGGCTCTTTCGTCTTTTCAGCAATTTCCGAATGGCTGTACCCCTCAAAATATGCCATCTCCAACGCGCTTCGTTGTGATGCCGGCATTTCTTTGAGGACGGCGCGGACCTTCTCAACCGTGCGTCCGCGATCCGCTTCTGATGCCATATCCGGCTCGACCGAAACTACGGCTTCGGTGATCTCAGTTTGCGGCTTGCGTTTGCGCAATAAATCCACAGCCCGGTTCCGCGCGATCACCGCCAGCCACGGCGCCAGATTTCCACGGCTTGCGTCGAACGATCCCGGATTACGCCAGAGCTGCATGAAGATTTCCTGCAGCACGTCTTCCGCCGCTGCCGCATCCGTCAGCACGCGCAATGCAACGGCATATACCACGGAAGAATAGCGGTCGTAGAGCTGCGCCATCGCATCCTGATTACCGGAGCGGACCGCCGACACGAGAGCCCCGTCATTCAGCCCCAGATTTTTCGCCGCAGTGGACAAACGCCGTCGCTCTCTCTAATGGAAGTACGAGTCAGGTGCAGGGATGGATTGACCGCAACTTCCTGCGTCACGGCAAGATAGCAGCACCACGGTAACCAGTGCAAGGGCGGGCGGAGATCTGAGGCCGAGGGTGCTTATCCAGATTGTTCTTCGAACAAACATGATGTCTCGTGCAAAAGTTCTTCCAGAGCCTTTCAATGATTCAGGAAATGCCGCACAATTTGGGCCGGGGCAGTCTCGTCGTAGGAAATCTCATTAATACGATCACCATCGAATGACAGAATCTGTGCTTGGGGATACCCAAGCAGAATCGGCGAGTGACTCGATATGATGAACTGTGCGTCTTTGTGTTTGCGGAGCACGTCGTAAATCAGAACGAGAAAAGATAATTGCCGTTGTGGCGAAAGCGCCGCCTCAGGCTC
>QHZR01000530.1 GCA_003224755.1 Acidobacteriota bacterium | reverse complement strand
CACCGCAGCGTGCAAACCACCCTGTTGTACATCCACCTTAGCGGCCGTGATCTATCACGGAAGCTCGCCTCGGGTATGGCCCAGATCCATGCCCGCAGAGTCGCGATGCTGACAGGTAGCAACATTTGAAGACGAAGCGAGTGAGAAAGAACGGGCAGGCTTGGCCTGATAACTTCGCGCAATGGCGCGCAGCATTGAACCCCGAAAAACGAGCTGAACTTGCCGCGCACAACGCACGCGCCCAGTGGGGTCCGTTAAAACAACTGCCAAAGAAAGCTGACGATGGGCCCTGGAACTGGCCGGTTGACATCGACCGATACGACCGCTTTCCAGGACTGACCCCGATCGAAGAACGAATGCTCACGAGATATGCCGAAGCGTATCGGTTTTACCGTTATGGCCGAACGATGGACTTTGGAACCGAGTTAGACCGCCTGGTTCGCCCGCTAAACGACACTTTCGACTACACCGGCATCAAGAACAAGCAACGCCGGTACACACTGTTTTTCTTTCTTCGCGAGATTGAGAAACGAGGACGGTCCTATTGGGGATGGACCACAGACGAGTGGATCGATACGATTAACGCTCGCGTGAAGGCTCGGCAGCATGCCGTCGCTATTGCATACCTCTTGTGCACTTTCTCTGATCTTCACCGGTTGAAGGGTGACCACGTCGTCTATTCCTGTTTGGCCCGGAAAGTGTTTGGGCGAGAGCACACAAAGCGAATCTCGGATCGTGTTCAGGGATTGCTTTCAGAATGGGGCTACAGTGGAAGGGGCACGACTTCACAAGTCATGCGCACGATCTTTGAATGCCTGTTGTTCGTGCGCTCGCCGCATCTGAAAGACATTACGCTGGACGATCTCCGCACTGTGATTGGACGCCGGCCTCCCCGCACCGGCACTTATTGCGCTTATGCGATTTCGCGCGTACTCACCAAGATCGGAAGCTTCGCTGAACCGATGGAGATCGAACGGCCGTTCATTGTGAAGGCCGAGCTTCCCAACATTACAGACGGCGTTCCTGCAGAATGGGCACACCTATGTCGTCGTTAGTTCGACACGGCGACCTACAGCGAGCGCAATCGTCGCAAGAGCTACTATTTCCTGCTGAACATCGGCCGCTGGCTTGGGCAGACTCATCCGAAAATTACCTCTCCTGCCGAGTGGACCAGTGAATTGGCAGCGGAAGCAGTATCGGTGACATGTCGCTGGCGGTCAGGAGACTGGTGCACCGAGGCTCCTGCCCATATCAAAAACAAGGGTCAGGCGCTTGCCGCCAGCACTTACGCCGGCCATCTCTCGATGCTTCGTGTCTTTTTCCGCGACCTGCAAGAGTGGGAGATGATTCCCCGGCGCTTCGATCCGATTCGTAGCTTTATCGCACCCAAGAGTGTGCTTGCCAAGATCGGACCAAATCCTCGGATCATTTCTGATGATGTCTGGGCCAAGCTCGTCTGGGCCGGATTGAATCTCACGGCGGACGATATTCCGAAACACCGCAATAGTCATGAGAGCAGCTACCCGGTCGAAATGTGCAAAGCCCTCGTGATTACATGGCTGTTCGCAGGCCTGCGCAACAACGAGATTGTCCGTTTGCGCCTGGGCTGTATCCGCTGGCAGAAAGAGGAGGCTGCGGTTCCGGGCACCGCAGAAATGCTGCCGGGCGGCTCAGTTTGCATGCTCGACGTGCCGGTCAACAAGACTTCAGCCGCCTTTACGAAGCCGGTTGATCCGATCGTTGGCGAAACGATCTCGGCATGGGAGAAGATTCGTCCAGCGGGAGTCAAGCTCGCTGACAAGAAGACAGGAGAGTTGGTGGATTTTGTCTTCTTGTATCGGCTGACGCTCGTCGGAGCGACCTATCTGAACGATGTCTTGATCCCGGCGCTATGCCGGAAGGCAGGAGTGCCGAAAGCGGACGTGCGCGGCAAC
>QHZR01000529.1 GCA_003224755.1 Acidobacteriota bacterium | reverse complement strand
CGGTCGCAAAGCCAGTAGCGCTCCACGCGGCGCGGCGACCTATTTTTCCGGTTCGCGCACGCAACGAAATCGTCCACCTCCATCTGAAAAAGCTTGCCCTGGCTGAGAACCCGAAACGCATTCGGGCACAGGGGATTCGCGCACTTTTTGAGCATGGTGTCTCCCTGGAACGGCAACGAGTCAGTGATTTTCAAACCAAACACGTGCAGTTCTGGGAGACGTGTAGAGGCGTATGCACGCGCGTGGCCAGAATGAGAAGTGGAGGATTACCGCGAACCGATTGGAAACTCGCAGAGTTGCATGCGCATGTGATTCGGGGCTGCCGAATCTCGTCAACCGTGCCGACACTTCGTCATCAACCATGTGTTGTGGTTTCAGGTTCAAAGACTCTAACCGCGAAGCGCGCGAAGAATGCGCAAGGTCGCGAAGGCAATCAAGGGAACGTCCACGCACGCGATCGATCGGAAGCTTCATTCCCATGAAGCGGTCTGGCAGGAAGAGTCGTTCGATCATGTGCTGCGGTCGTCTGAGAGCTTAGACGCCAAGATTGATTATGTTCTGCAGAATCCCGTGCGCAAAGGGTTGGTCAGAATTGCAAGAGAATATCCGTGGTCGTGGCGGAAGCCAATGGATCATCAGCACAGGTCACGTAGGGGCGGGTGCCCTCACCCGCCCAGCGATGCGGAGCATCGCAAGACGTTGGCGAGCACGGCTCGTCAGCCCGGACGAGGGCGTCCGGGCTACGTGAGCCGTGGTGGCTGGGCGCAGGTGCGGCCACGAAGAGAAAACCCCGCCCAAGCGCAGCTTGGGCAGGGCACCCTGTGGAGTCAAGATGCAGTGTAGGGTCGGCCACTCGCCGGCGGTTTTTCTTAACCGTGGCTCTCTCAGAACTGGCGAGGGATTTGAGCATAAAAACGCAGACAGTACGAGAGGTCTTCAATCGTCCCACTATCGGTGAAGGCTACAATTGGACGGGGAGAGGGGAAATACCCGCACATTCCAATCGGAGAAGCATCCCTGTCGTTGCCGTAGTAGAACGCGAAATTCGTGATGAAAACGCCGGTCTCGACAGTGCTTCCGCCTAAGGTATTCCACTTCTTAACCAGTCCGTCCCTAATCTCAGTCATCCAAGGGAATGTGTCCACCGGAATACTTGAATAGCCGAGCGCATTGGCCGGGAAACTCGCAGGTACGTTTGCGTCGATGAATATGAGGAACGGTGTCCCGTCAGTAGGGCCTTGAAGCAGAGCCTTTTCATAAAGCCCAAAAATATCGCCCTTCAAATGTGTTTTTGCTTCGACGGTTCCAGGCTGATGCAAGGCTCCTCCTCGTCTATGACTCTTGGCTTCGACGCTAACCCTAGTTCTTGTCCTTTTGTGAACTGCCACGAATTCGCAACGTTTGCCTGCTATTATCACGTCGTCAAGCCAGTCAATTTCAAAACCTGCCCGAGCGAAGACAGCAGCTATCAATATTTCGTAACGAGCACCTTGAAATTCCTCAAAATTAATCAATCTTTGGACCAGTCTGTCGGGAAGCCTGTAGACCAACTGTAGCCAGAAGAGGTCGTAACCCAAGGACAAGTACGCTTCGACCGGGCCGGTACGAATACGTCCGCCATCGCTTGTGTCTGTTGGACGATCCAGGAGTGAGACTAGCGCCGACCGCCAACGCACTATTGCGTTTTGCTCTTCACGCGCTAAGGATTTCTGGTTCTCAAACGAATCATGCCCGAGTGTTTGTCCGACGAGAGCATCGAGGAACTGATGAAATGTCTGCTCTTGTGGTGCGGACCACACCTTGTTCCAAATGATTCGGTGCCTTGTGTCCCCATTGACCATGCTGGACAGAACTTCTGTTCGAGTGCCCGGCAGCATAACTCGGACAGTTCCTCGCTGTATGACATTGCCGGAGGCATCGTCTCCTCTATTTTCGCAGCACTGTCCGTAAGTATTTCCTTGCCCGCAGGGACACGGCTTGCGCGAATCAAATGTCATAACATCTCAGTGAGCACCAGCGACTCCGTAATGAGGGCGTGCACAAAATAGATCACTACCCTTCTGATCAGTTTACTTCGGCTGTAAGTTCTACAATCCTTGCAGGGACCACCATACAGTCGCGGCCGTCAGCATTACGGGTACGTGTCTTGACGTGCTGGGCAGCCTCTATCTTGCGTACGATTTGTTGGGCGGACAACACGGTCCGTTGCGGCTGCTGACCCGCGCGGTAACGTACTCGCTTGTCTTCGGCATCGGCTGCTACGGCCTCGGCCTGGGTCTCTTCTTTGGCCTGACTGCCGGTATTGCGACCGGCATCACCATGGCGATTGAACTCAATCGAGCATCTCGCAGGCTCTTAGATCTCGAACCCGCCATGGTGCCCGGGACCGGAATCGAACCGGTACGTCCTTTTCGGGACCGGGGATTTTAAGTTGAAGCGTATTGCGGGCGTGAGCGAAGCGGGAGCCCGCAGCCGAAATCCCGAGCGTAGCCGAGGGATCTCACAGAAACTTCGCCATGGTGCCCGGGACCGGAATCGAACCGGTACGTCCCTTTCGGGACCCGGGATTTTAAGTCCCGTGCGTCTGCCAGTTTCGCCACCCGGGCAGGGTAAAAACTTTCACTATCATGGCATAAAACTTCCTCAGCCGCCGTGGGGACGGTTTGGGAAGGCGTGCGGGCGTGAGCATTTAGCACAGTTCGCCCTTTCTAGCCCGCAACATACGCTACCAGGGCCTGTTCGGACGGCCATATGCAAAGATTTTGGCCGCACAGTTGCACATCAGAAGAGTAGAATCCTCCCCTCGGCGGGTGAGTCATGGCGAACCTCTCTGTTTGCTGCTCCGGCACGAACTATCCCGAATTCAACTTTTCCTGGCGCGCGCGCATTGCGAGATGGAGCTGCACCGCATTCCTTGTGGGCGCGGTCTGGAGCGGAAGTTCGCAGGCGCAGCAATCTCCGGAAGCAACCGCGCAGGAACCAGACACAACGCCAGTTGAGACCGCCCCTGCGCAAAACAATTCCAGCGGCGAAATCAAGAACCGCCAGCCAAAGTACGATATCGATCGGATCGGTGTGCGGGGCGTCGGCAAGGGCATCAATTTTTATTCACTCGAAAAGGAGCAGCGGCTGGGCGAATCGCTGGCCAAGCGCCTTGACCGGCACACGAAGTTCGTTCCCGATCCCAGCGTCACCG
>QHZR01000528.1 GCA_003224755.1 Acidobacteriota bacterium | reverse complement strand
AATAAACGTCCCTGATGTTGCGCGTAATACAAAGGTTTCTTGCCCAATCGATCGCGTGCCAGCAGCAACACTTCCTGGCGGAAGTCATAAAGTGCAATCGCGAACATGCCGCGCAACTTCTTAACGCACTCGGCGCCTAGTTCTTCGTAAAGGTGAACGATTACTTCCGTATCTGTGTGAGTATAGAATTGGTGTCCTCGCGCCTCCAAATCATGGCGCAGTTCGGGAAAATTATAAATTTCCCCGTTGAACACAACCCATATGTTTTTATCTTCATTGTGTATCGGCTGACGGCCGGTAGAAAGGTCAATAATGCTCAGCCTGCGCATACCCAGTCCGACGCGCCCTTGCGCGTGGATCCCTTCATCGTCAGGACCACGGTGGACAATGGTCTGACACATGGAATGCACATCAGCGGGATCGACGTATTCGCCGCTGCGTGCTACCGCGCCGGCTATCCCACACATTGTTCAACCTCCGCGGCTCCCCGCTCCCTTTGCCTTTCTGCCGAAATAGGCTTGCGTCCTTGCACTGCGATTGGCTGATCGATGACTTTCAGGTCCTCCAATCCGCAGCTTTCAAACCACCTAAATACCTGCTCGTACGTGTGCTTGGATTGATACCAGGCAGAGTACCAGTCAAAAGTGTCAAGCACCCGCCATTTGGGATCGGGATTGAACGGCATGGGAATCATGTAGGCTAGGGCTGCACTGGCGGGCTTGCCAACCAGCGGGACTTTTTTTAACGCTTGGTGTACGCCGTAAAGCGGAATCACTCCGTAGCAGAGCTTGTGCAGTAAGCGCGGCGGCATGCGGCGCGTGACCTTGCGATACAAATCGCTCATCCTGTACCAGCGGTTGTACCCACTGTAGAGCCAGACTGCGATTTTCCCGCCCGGTTTGAGCAGTGCTGGCAACAACTTGAACGCCCGCTCGCAATCGGGGGTGTGATGCAGCACGCCGATGCTGTAGATATAATCAAAGCTCTCGGATGCAAAAGGCAGATTGAAAACATCGGTCTGGAAAAATGTTGCGGAACGGTCCGCCAGGTTGCGTGCCGCTACTTCGGCGGCCAGACTAAGATCGACGCCGACCACGTGCGCACCCCAGCGAGTGGCAACGTCGGCAAACCTTCCCATCCCACAGCCAACATCGAGCACGAGCTTGCCTGCGAGATCCTCGGGGGAAAAGCCGGTTCTGCGCCGAAAAGCAACTTCGGAGCGGTGGCTCTGGCCGGTATCCAATTGCGTGCGCGCAAACACCTGCCACTGGAAACCAAAACTACCGGCATAATGTTGCGCGTCGACGAAGCGCGCAACTCCCTGCAGGAACGGAAAGGTGCGCCCGCAACCCTCACATGCCAATGCATCAGCCCGCTGACGCAGGCTGGCCTTGCAGGAAAGGCAACGCAGAACCGCTAGCACTTCCTCAGCGATTCCAGGCGAATTCTGGTTTTCTTGCTTCATCGCGTAGCTCTCTTCGGCCAGTCTGGTCTCGCTGACTCCCCCTCGGAAGGCCTTCAGCCTCTTGAATGGGCTGCGACGCCAGGCGGTAAAGCACCGAGGTGTACGCCACCATGAAATAGGGAAATAGTTGATATTCCGTGCTGGCGAATGCCGCGCCCACTACGTATGCCGCCAGGCCGGCCCACATCGCACTGGTAAAAAGCTGAATCTCCCCGCTGCGCCGATACTCATCGGTCTTACGCACTCTTCGCACGTTGCGAAATGCCAGCCCCAAGATCACGACGAACAAGATCAATGCAGGGAACCCGCCCTCAGCGCTTAGCTCAGTGTATGTATTGTGGGTTACATGCCAGGATTCTGTGGCGGCAGGAAAGTTGCCTGGCCCCACTCCGAAAAGCGGATGTTGGAAGGTTAATCGGATGCTTTCTTTGAGCAGTTCCCGTCTCGCCTCAAGTGAGCCTTTGTCTCCGGAGCCTTCGATGTTGCCTCGGAACAAACTCTCAACGCGAGCGACATAGTTGGGGGTAGAGATCGCTACTCCTATACCGACAATCCCGATAACTCCCGCCATCATTATCATGGCAAACCGCTTCCCGCGAATCCCGAATTCCCAAAGGCAAACCAGCACAGATACGATCATCGCCATCAGGCCACTTCGCGAATAGGTCGCAACCACTGCGTACAGCATACCTAGTAAGCAGACTAACCAAAATAGCTTCTTGCCGATGCCGCGCGTGAAGAAGAAGAAAGTCAGGCACAAGGGCCAATTGATGGCGATATTGATCGCAAGATCATTCGGGTTCCCAAAGATACCGCCCAGCACGCCTTGAAGTCGCACGTTACCGGGGTGGATGATGACGGATACGATCGTCATTGCCCCCACAGCGGCGGCCTGGACTAAAATCAATTTCCGCAGTTCATCGATGTTCTGAACGATCAACGTGACTAGCAGCGCGACAATCACTTCTTTCGAGAATTTCTCGAAGACTGTAGCGAAGGCTCCACCACGCCAAAACGCGAACGGAATCGTGATTACCAGGTGCGCACACAGGACCAGCAGCAGCTTGAGCTCAAGAGGGAATTTTGTTTTGATTTTGTTTCCTGCCAGTCCTGCGATAACCGCCAGTAAAGCAATACCCCCGGAAATTTTGCTCCAGGGAATAAAATGTAGCCCAGGAATGATATCTTCGGGCCG
>QHZR01000513.1 GCA_003224755.1 Acidobacteriota bacterium | reverse complement strand
TAGACGAGAACGTTAGTGTCGAAGAAGCTACGAGCGCTCATGAATCTGGTTGCGATTGAAGCGCCAGCCGCGGGAGTGGCCGCGACCCGATAGGCGCTTGAACTCCTCGATGCTCCGCTCCGGATCGTCACCGCCCGCCAACCTTTGCAGGTAGTCACGGATAAGTTGGTTGAGGCTCTTGCCGAGGGCATCCGCCTTCTTTCGGGCGCGAGTTACAAGCTGCTCATCGAGGGATAAGGTAACATTCATCCACACAGTATATGTGCACATGTATCACGTGTCAATGCAAGGAAGCTTCGTCGTCCGAGCACCGCGAAGGGCAATTAGGGGAGGCACGGGGAACAGCGCAGTTTCCTGGATGATTGGCGGTTGGTTTCATGCTGTGCGACTCCTTCAGGCGACTGCTGGGCACACGCAGATTCGCTGTCGGCGCCACGTGCTGTGAACAGGCACATCGGAAGCGGTCATCGGAAGCGGCATTAGATAAGGGTGCCAGGCATCTAGATTGTCAATCCTTCAATATGTTCGGTCTTGCTTCAGCGGCCGCGACTGATAGACTGGCTGTGGCAAGCGGGACGCTTGCGGGGCGGGATGCCCCTAGGCCCTATCGACTGGGACGGTCGAATTGGGTCTGCGGAGAACGCCGGCGTGGCGTTCAGGGTCTGGTGGGACACCAGATAAATCTAACTATAACCCCGACCGCCTCTGCGGGACGCAAGGCTGCGGGCTAACGAGCGCACGACAGTGCGCACGGAGAGCCTAATGCTTTCATACCGCAGCTTGTCCTGCCACCATGCCCGTCCCACTGACGCCCCGTTCGTCGTCGTAATCCAACCGAACCGAGTTGTTCCCAGCCGTGGTCGCACGCCATTCGGTGACACCCACGCCGCTAAAAACGCGGTTCAGTGCGAAGACTTCGCCCGGTTGTCAGCTCCCGGCCATCGCTGCGTGAACAATTTTCCCGTGCACGGGGGGTGCCGCCTATGTTGCTAACGGGCAAAGGCGGCAGACCGCCAGGCCTGCCCAAAACGGGCGGCAGGAAAAAAGGAACCCCCAACAAGGCAACTCAGACGGTGGCCGAAAAGCTCGACGCGCTCGGGTGTGATCCCTTCGAGGGCATGGCCAGGATCGCTATGAATGAAAAGAATCCCATCGAGGTGCGAGCTCGTTGTTATAGCGAGCTCGCTCAGTACATACAGGCCAAACGGAAGGCAATAGAAGCCTCAATTGAGGGAATTCCCGTGATCAACGTGAACACCAATTTGGAGAAATCGGGTGCCGTCGATGGAGGAGCTAAACCTCAACCAGAATCTGCGGTGGCGGCAGGCGAGGGTATTTAGCTGTAAAAAGCGATTCATCATTGTTGTCGCCGGACGCCGCTGGGGAAAAACGCGGTTAGCGCTTTGGCGGTTGGTTGTGAATGCCTTCAGTGGGAATGATCGGGTGTGCTACTACGTTGCCCCCAATTATCGCCAGTCGAAGCGGATCGCGTGGGGAGTTTTGAAACAGCTGGTTCCGATTGAAGCTCGATGCCGTAGCAGCGAGCAAGAGTTGTCGATCCAGCTACATAACGGATCGATCATTCAGCTGCACGGTGCGGACAATTTCGATTCACTCCGGGGGGTGGGGTTGGATTTTGTAGTGCTCGACGAGTATGCGTTCATGGATCCTGAAACTTGGCCCATGGTGGTTCGCCCAATGCTATCCGACCGAAAAGGTTGCGCATTTTTCATTAGCACCCCGACTGGTCTCAATCATTTTTATGAACTTTACATCCTTGCCAAGTCGAGGAGTGATTGGGAAGCTTTTCACTTTCGAACCGAGGACGGCGGCTACATCGCCCCAGACGAACTAGCAGCGTTGAAGGCAGAAATGGATGGCAAGCGCTTCGCGCAAGAATTTCTAGCTTCGTTTGAGACTCTACAAACCCGCGTCTACTGTGCCTTTGACCGGGAGCGCAATGTCACGGAATTAGAGCTGTTGCCCGATGCTCCTGTGCTGGTGGGAATGGACTTCAATATTAACCCCATGGCTGCGATCGTCGCCCAGCGAGCTGGGGAACAAATCCAGGTTTTTGATGAGGTCGTGCTGACTAACTCCAATACGGCCGAGATGATGGGGGAAATAAATCGCCGCTATGCCGGACGACATGGAGTCGTCCATCCCGATCCGATCCTAGCGGTGTCGCGAGAAAAACAAGCGCGCCTGTGGGAAAAACGGATTTCCGTATTATAGAGGAAGCCGGATGGACAGTTTTCCCCGCGAAACAATATAAGCTAGTCGATCGCATTAATACGCTCAACGCGAAGCTGCGCGACGCGCAAGGCCAGCGCCGGCTGTTGATCTCGCCAAAGTGTAAAAACTTGATCAAAGCGTTAGACGGCCTTACCTACAAAAACGGGACAAAAATCCCGGACAAGAGCTCGGGCTTAGACCATGTGACCGATGCACTAGGTTATTTGCTAATGGGATTGTTCCCTACGACTGGGCCGAACTGGAGCTCTACAACGGTCTCGATATAAACACGACGTCGTAGTGTCGGACAAAACCGTTACCGGTCTACTGGAAGGAGGAAAAATATAAGTCAGGTGAGACCATCGCCCACGCAATTCTATTTTCATCTACTTTAGAAACTACTCGCAAAAGGAGAGAGGTGACGACGCTGGTAGCGCAGACT
>QHZR01000512.1 GCA_003224755.1 Acidobacteriota bacterium | reverse complement strand
TAAATTGGAAAATCTCACCAAACACTCCCGAGAGCGCTGCTACTCTATCGATGTTCGTCGTGTACATCTCTAAGGATGGCAAAAATCTTGCGCAGCTCAAGGTACCTCCCACCAGCGCGCGCGCACTCGACTTAACGCAATATGCCCTTCCAGCGGGAAACTACAAGCTGTTCGTGAAGGCGCGCGGCCAGCCTTCAGTACAGAACCATCTGAGTGGAGGCGTATCTTTCCCCGTCTATTCCACGCTAAAAGTCACGTCACCTCGGAGTAATCAATCTGTAAGCAATCCCGTCGCTTTCAGCGCCAGCGCCACTTCTAAAGTGGGAGTCAGCTCCATCGTGCTCACTATCGACGGTGTGCCTGTCTATACCAGCCATTCGAACACGCTTAATACCTCGTTACATCTGGCTCTCGGCTCTCATCGTTATCTCTACATCGTTTGGGACAAGGCGGGTCACTCCACGAAAGAAGGCGGACCAATCACAGTGAACTAGGAGAGCGACAATGTGGACTGGGACCGGCGGGACGAATCCCAAACTCGGAAGGTAATTGTTGTAATCAGGCATTTACACTCACAACCTGCGAATGGACGAAGGCCGCAAGCGTGCCCGCGTCATGGCTGCGATCCTCACAGTCCTCACATGGAAAGAGCCGACAATCTGTTCGGCGGCCCAGAGGGAAGGCTTATCTACAATCAACGCTGAGCATGTTGACGAACGCTGTCACAGTTCCGTTCGCATTAATGGTGATGTGAAACGTCTGGTGAACGAGGAAATTGTTTCCATTGCCTTGGCCGATGATGCGGAAATTGTTGATCAAGGTCTCCTCTTCACCGACCCTTGCATTGAACTCATCCTGAGTCACTCCCGTTCCTTGGTATTTGTCCCCAGTGACTTGCCCCACGCCACTGATCCCTTGCGGCTGAAAATGAACGGCTGCGTGGACGGTGCCGCTGGCGCTCATCGTAAAACGTAGAAGAACGTGCAAATTCCCCTGCAAGACGACGAGTTCGCCTGTTCCGCCAGCAGCACACGGTATAAATACGGGTATGTCAACCGGAACCTTGACATTAGTGGTGACTGCCGCTTGTAGGCTCGGGGTGAGGAAGGGTGCGAACAAGAAAAGCAATAGCCAAGGGAGACGACGCGCAAGCATTGGAGACCTCCACGGCCGCGAGTTTTTGCGGCATCAACTATGCCACGAGTCACGGCGGATTTGCAACCTTTCTTCCTGTGGATAAACCTTCCGGTAGACTGTCCAACACAGTCAGGGCCTCAGTACTCGCCGCGCGGCATGATGAGTGTAATTGATTCCATGACAGTGTCGGCTCCCAGGTCCGAGTAAAGTTGGTGGTGCCTAAAACCAACCAACGGGCTCGGAGAAAGGAGCCGAGCAATGATCATTATAGGAGTGGATTTTCACCCTGGGTTGCAGCAGATAGCTTCGGTGGATACCGACACCGGAGAATTTGAGGAAAAGCGTCTGGCACATCGCGAAGAAGCGGAGAAGTTCTATCGTGATCTCGCGAGTCGAGGCGCTCAGATACGAGTGGGGATGGAAGCTAGTGGGTACGCACGCTGGTTCGAACGTCTGCTGGCAGAGTTGCAGATCGAGTTATGGATCGGAGACGCGTCCGAGATCGAACGCAAGCGCGCACGAAAACAGAAGACGGACCGACAAGATGCGCAGCATATTCTGCAACTCATGCTGAAAGATGACTTTCCCAAGATCTGGGTAGCGAGCTGGGAGAACCGGGATCTGCGGCAACTGCTGTGGCATCGCCACCGCCTGGTGCAAGCGCGGGTCCGCATCATGAACCAACTGCAGGCGGTGGCACTCAACGAAGGCCTGCAGTGTAAGAAAAGGTTGTGGCGGGGCAGCGGACGACAGCAACTGGAATCGTTCCGGTTGGGGCCGTGGGCAAGTCGGCGCCGGCGCGACCTGTTGGAGTTGCTGGATCGATTGAGTCCCACGATCGAAGAGTTAAGTCAGGCCATCGAGCAAGAGGCGGAGAAGTGTCCGGAGGCACAGCGCCTGATGACCCATCCGGGAGTCGGCCCACTGACCGCACTGGCGTTCGTCCTGATCATCGGCCAAGGAGCGTTTTCAGTGTGGGAAGCAGGTTGCCAGTTATCTGGGACTGGTACCGCTAGAAAAGTCCAGCGGGAAACGACGGCGCTTGGGGCACATCACGAAACAAGGGAGTTCGATCGTACGCTTTCTGCTGGTGGAAGCGGCCCAAGCTGCCGTACGCGGCGATCCTCAGTGGCGCAGCAAGTATTTGCGTCTACTGATGCGCCGAGGACGAAAGACGGCGAAAGTAGCGATGGCGCGCCGATTAGCCATTGGTTTGTATTGGATGTGGCGTGAGAGACAGGATTACCGGCAGTCGAGAAGTTTCGGTTCGCATGCAGGACAGCCCGGAAATCGCGATGGTGTGCACTAGAACATCGAGTAATTGATTGGGCATCCTGCTCCCCTGCACGGGGGAGTCTGAATCAGTAATCATGATAGGAGTAGCGGACCGAAGAGACGAATGGGTCGGACCGAGTTCTCGACCTGAACGATTACGAGCGAGCCTTAGGTTGGAAAAGGCAAACCCACAACGAGAGCGAAATGGCGCTCTTCACGGAGTGCATGCAGTAGTGCGCTTCAAAAAGAATTTGACACCGCCGACATTGTCAGAGAAACCAGCGGCACCCTGGTTTCCGAGTTGCCGAAGCGCGCCAGTCCGGTTCGACCCGTTTTCGTTTCCGGACTCCGACTGTGCCTTGACTCCTG
>QHZR01000525.1 GCA_003224755.1 Acidobacteriota bacterium | reverse complement strand
CCATTCCTTTCAGGATTACCTGGTCGCCGAAGAACCGCTCGAAATTCGTGTGAATGGCCAGCCCCTCACCGTCACCATGCGGACACCCGGGCATGATCTCGAATTGGCTGCTGGGTTTCTATTCACCGAGGGATTGATCCACGATGCCACCCAGCTGGTCAGCCTGCGTCCCATCCCCGGCAAGAACAAAGCGAACATAGTTGAAGCTCAACTTGAAGAGTCACAAAGCCTCGAGAATTCCCCCAGAAATTTTGTCGCCACATCTAGCTGTGGCATCTGTGGCAAGACTTCCATCGAGTCCGTCCGTCTGCGCGGCATTCGTCGCCCAAATTCACACTTCAGCATTGATCCTGAAGTTCTCTGCACGCTTCCCGAAAAACTTCACGCAGGTCAGGCTGTCTTCGGAAGGACTGGCGGCCTTCACGCAGCCGCGCTCTTCAACCAAAACGGCGAATTGGTTGTCCTTCGCGAAGACATTGGGCGTCACAATGCAGTGGACAAAGTTGTCGGCTGGGCACTCCAGCAAAACAAGCTGCCTCTTTCTGAGTCCGTCCTGATGGTCAGTGGTCGCGGCGGTTTCGAGATTATTCAGAAGGCGCTGGCGGCCGGTGTTCCGGCGCTGGCTTCAGTCTCGGCGCCATCCGGCCTCGCCGTCCAACTCGCGCGCGAGTTCGGCATGACCCTGATTGGATTTCTGCGCGGACGCCGATTTGTAATCTATTCCGAGTCTTCACGAATTGGAACTTAATGGATCAGTGTTCTCTCTGCGCGCTCCGCGGCATTTCTCTGCGCGCTCCGCGGTTAAAAGCTTTTCACCGCGACTCTGCAGAAAACGCGAGCAACACATTTCCCGCCATTGCGTTCGTATATCCGCTGTTGACGTACACCATGCCGCTGACAACTGCCGGCCCAGCACCGTTAAGCGAGCCACCGTGAGCCTTCAGACCATTCGTAGTTGCGAACTCCTGATCCGTGTCGAAGTCCCAAACTACGGCGCCATTGCGCGCGTCATATGCCCGCAGGTGCCCATCGAGAGAGCCCGCGAAAACGACCCCGGCAATCACCGTCGGCGGCGCCATTTGCGCCGCGCTGCAACCGTACTCCTTCACGCATGCGGGTTTCTGCGGTGCCGCATACCACACTTTCTTGCCGGTACGCAGATCCAGCGCAAACAGTCCGCCCCCGAGTAGTGGGTCGGTGTCGCTGTAATCAGATAGCGTAAAGTAGGCATTGTGGCTGTCAGCAGCGCCTCCCCACTGAATGCCGCCCAACAGACCGCCATGTCCAATGCGATTTTGCCACAGCAATCTTCCGCGACGGTCTGGATCCAGCGCATATACCACCCCTGATTTTTGTGCCAGCAGCAGCACGTCGCGACCGTCGGAGAGTGTCTTCAAGATCGGCGGTGCGCCAAAATCGAAATCTTCCCCATGACTTTCAGGACAATTACCCTTTTGCTCCGCGACACAACCGCTGTTCCACACGTCCTGCGGCATCAGTTGGCGATGCCAGAGCTTTTTGCCCGATCTCATATCCACAGCGATCACGGCGTCTGACGTATCCGTTGTGGGCGCGGAGTAATTATTGCCGGTGGCCACATAGATCACGTGACGTTTCAGGTCAGCGGTCGGAGGCGACCAGATCGCCGCTCCGGAAGGTCCCGAGTACTGCACACCTTGCGGACCCTGACGCGTGGGCTTCGGAGTTTCGTCAATGGCAAAGCTTCTCCAAATCTGCTTGCCTGATGCCGTATCGAGGGCAACCAGACTCCCGCGGAATGTGCAGCAGGGATAATGTGGGTCCGCGGCCGCTCCTTCCTCTCCTGATGAAATCGGCACATATAGTGTCGTACCCAACAGCAAGGGCGATCCCGTGATCCTGGCTGCTGAATGCGAGTCCGGATGGACCCGCCACACCAGCGATCCATCGGATACCGAGACCCCATAAACGTAACCGTTCGTATCTCCGAAAAATGCCGTGTGCCCGTTGTTGCCCACAGAAATTGCGGTCTTTACAGTCGCCGAAGCGCGAAACGTCCACCAACTGCATCCTGTTGCGGCGTCAAGCGCATACACTGTGCCATCTTCGCTTCCCACAAATACCATGCCCGCAAACGACGTTGGTTGGCCATAGCTTGCTGCCGCGCCGGGGAAACCAAATGCCCACTTCAGCTTTAGAGTTTTGATTTGCTCGCGGCCGAGACCCGCCGCCGGCTGGAAACGAGTATTTCGCAGATCCACTCCCCAGCCCGCCCAGATTGGCGGATGCGCTGGGGGATCGAGATCGCGTGGACAAACTCCGGTCAGCTTTGCGGAAATCGCCACGTCCGATTTGCCCAGGTAGTCCGCAATGGCAGTTTTCTCGGTTTTGGAAAGCGTCCTCGCTTCCCACTTCATTCGGCCGGTTTCGAGCGCAGACCGAATCGCCGAGTGCGACATTTCCTTCAGAGCTTCTGGCTCCGGCGCGCGCATGTCATTGTCGTCGTGATGACAACTCGAGCATCTGGTGCGAAAGAGTGCTGCTGCGTCAACCGGCGCTGGAGTCTTTCGTGAGCAGCCCGGAAATGCAGCCAAAATCACGAGGAGAAT
>QHZR01000524.1 GCA_003224755.1 Acidobacteriota bacterium | reverse complement strand
CGCATTACCCAGCACCTGTGTTGCTGATTGTCGGATCAGTAGCGGCAAAATATATTGGACAGGCGAGCAGCGTTGCAGGTTCTAAAGATTCGACCCCTTCACCAGCATTCACATTTGACTTCGCGCTGGTCGAGAACCGTCTCGAACCGTGGGAAGAGTCGGCAGAGACAATTCAGTCTGCGAAGTAACCAGAAAACTTAAATGATTTGCTCAAGAATTTTGGATTACAACGAAGATTACGCCTGGTGGCGTTTCTGACTACGTTCCAACTCTTCGCTGACAATAATTTCGGCCACTTCCTTCATGGATTTGCGTTGCTGGCGGCTCTGCCTCCGCAAGCTGAGGTAAGCCTCCTCTTCGCTGAGGCCCGCTTGGCGCTGCAGGATTCCTTTGGCACGTTCAACGACTTTGCGGGTTTCGAGTTCTTCGGAAAGTTGTGAGCTTTTCTCTTCAAGACGAGCCATTTCTATTTCTGCTCCAGCAAGCAAACCTATGGTCGAAATCAAACGAATCTCCAGTTTGCTATAGGAGTGCGGTCCCCGGTTTTGAAGATTGATGACGCCAACAAGCCTGCCTCGGCAAAGAACGGGCACGGATAAAAAGGATTCGTAGCGGTCTTCGGGTAGCTCGTTAAAGAATTGAAAGCGAGGATCCTGGAACGCATTACGCGCAACTGCGACAGGTTGGCGGTGTTGCGCGACCCAGCCTGTGATGCCCTCCCCTAGTCGCAGAGTCAGGCGATCCACCTCGTCAGGATGAGGGTTTTTTGAAGCGCGCAGAACCAGCTCGTCGTCCTCCAGCACAAAGACGAAACAGGAGTCGCACTTTGCAACGGCAGAAGCGAATTCGATGACACGATCGAGCACTTCGCGCAGCGGACTTGCCGATGCCATCCTGCTGCCCAGTTCATGTAGAAAATTAAGAGTAGGGTCCCTCTGTTTTTGGTGAAGAATTTCCTTTGAACGTTCCGCAGCTTCCTTGACCAGAAAACCCATGCGGGGATGTGACGCTTCGAGATCGGCCTGCAAGCCAAGTGAGCGCAAGCGCTCGGAAGTCGAAGGACCGATGGAGGCAACCACGAGGCGTTCCAGGCTTTTGAGCACAGAGTCTTCGAGTCTCATGTCCGCGGCAATTTGCAAAAGGTGCGTGATCTGTATGGCGGACGTGAGAAGAAGTACGTCCACTTCGCCGCTCTTGATGGACTGCGTAGCTGCCTGCAATGGCGCAATATCTTCCGGCAAAGACCACTGATAAACGGGAACAGTGGTAACGCACGCGCCGCGCTCGCGCAAGCCGGCCAGCAACTCCTTGGAAGGCACGCCATATTCCTGAACGGCGATTTGCAGTCCTTTAACGGACTGTGATGCACCAGCATCATCGAGCACACGCAAAAGCTCGCGCCAGGTATTCGGTTCGGGTGCTATCAGCGATGGCTTGACACCCAATTCACGCAATGCAGAAACTGGCTTCGGACCCCGCGCGACCACTTGGACCCGCTGCAACGCAGCTGAGAGTTGCTCGCGGGGATAGGTGTCTTCCACAGCGGCGACGAGGGCTCGGGTCCCGGCACCCGTCAGAAAAATGACCATGTCGAATTTTCCGGCGACCAATTCCGCGGCGAACTCGAGCGCTTCAGGAGATTCGAGCGACACTTCCCGCATGGCGGGCGCGACCGTGGGCTGGCCTCCATAGGAGGCGATCAATTTCGATATTTCTTTGGCGTGACGGCTCTCCAGAGCCAGCACTCGCAAGCCATCGAAACCTGCGCCGGTCATGGAATCCTTCCTAAAGGAAACTAAAAATGAAAGTTCGTTTCGACGTATCCAAACTGCGCATTCGTACCTGCCGGATAGATACTCGCCACAACGCTCTTTCCCCAGGCATGCGCATAGTACGTGGTGACGCTAAATCCGTAACGCAATGGCACGTCCACGCTGACGTCCCAAACATTTGCCAGACTGCTGTTGCCGCCACTCGCCCGGCCGGTATAGCCGAATGTTCGTGGCTGGAAAGCGCCTCCGCCGCCATACCAGAGGTCTTGCGAACTAGCCAAGCGCAACGCGTGCAACTCGCTGCGCACCACCAGGGAATGAGGCAGACGGAATATCGAGGTTCCGTAAAAATCCTCGTTGTTCATCATATTGTAGAACGGGAAACGGGCATAGGGACGAGGCGTGGGTAACACCTGAAAGAACGTCGCATGCCGTCCATCGCTGGTATTGGAATCGCCGCTGCCATAGGAATAGCCCGCGCGAAACCAGGGATTTAGAAAGTGCACGACAGGCTGCCAGCCGAATTCTCCGACGAAAGCTCCTGCACGATGGGTCTGTACGCCCCAACTGCCGTTTTGCAGGGCTCCCCACAAGAGGAAGTCGAACTGACCACGATTTTGCGTCTTGAAAA
>QHZR01000523.1 GCA_003224755.1 Acidobacteriota bacterium | reverse complement strand
CGAAGAAGCCCGAGTAATGACTTTGAAGCGACAGCAGGAGGAAAAAGCCGAGCAGGAGCGTGCCGCTGCCGCAGAGCGCGAAGCGAAAGCCAAGGCAGAAGCAGAAGCACGCACCACCCAAGCAAAGCAGGCGGAAGCGGAACGCGCCGAGGCAGCGCAGCGAGAGGCTCGGGCCCAAGCCGCAGCACAACAGGCCCAAGCCGCAGCACAGGCCGAAGCCCAGCAACGGCAGCAGGCGGAAGCGGAACGGGCAGCGGCCCAGCAGGCAAGAACGGAAGCAGAGCAAGCCAAACAGCAGGCACAGTCAGCGGCTCAGCAGGCGGAGCAGGCACGTCAGCAGGCGGAAAATGAAAAGGCCCAGCTGCGGGCTCGCTTACTGCAGCAATTGAACAATGTTTTACAGACCAAGGATACGGCACGCGGTCTTATAGCCACGATGCCCGACGTCTTGTTCGCTACTGGCAGTGCAACACTGAAGCCCGCAGCACGCGAGCGGTTGGCCAAAGTGGCCGGTATCCTGCTCTCCTACCCCGACATCCGGCTTGAGATCGACGGCCACACAGACAATGTCGGCAGCGAGACTTACAACGAGAAGCTTTCGGAGCGGCGTGCGGAATCCGTCCGCACGTTCCTGGCCCAGCAAGGTGTGGCCCAGTCGATGACTACACGCGGTTTTGGACCTACTGAGCCGATCGCCTCTAACGCCACTCCGGCGGGGAGGCAGCAGAATCGCCGAGTCGAGCTAATCGTATCAGGGGACGTGATTGGAGCGGCGATAAGCAATTCCACAGGGGCGACTCCCAAGTAAGACTTTCGAGGCTGCAGACAAAAGGATGATAGTTTGGCTGTGCAGAAAGTGGTAGACCTTGCTAGTCGGCAAACGAACCAAAAGCAAATCTACCATTTTGTATATAGTGCTCGGCATTTTCCTGGCTGTGCTGGTGTGCGTTTTTCTCGCGGCCAGGAGCCATACACATACTCTTCCGAGGCTGCCGCTCGAGGGAAGCCCGCGAACGAAAGCAAGAAGCTCATTGAAAAGCACATCAGCTTTGTTTTTGTGCGCGAGAAGCTGAAGGACAGCTATTTCAGCACCGAGAATGCGAGGTTCGGTGGGTCCACTTCAAAAACTTCATCGTCGTCCAAATGACGGACCTGTAAGATCATTCCATCGGCACCGATGCGCTATCCTGTTCTGTGTGAACCAGAGTCGCTATCCAGAACCGCAACAAAATCAGCAGAACGTCCGCCGAGAGCCCCTGTAGACCGCGGCATCATGCTCTCGAACGGATTCGCGCCGGCCGAGTTGAGGGCTGCGCCGTTCGCTACTGCGCTGGTCAGAAATTTACAGGCAAAGCCGCTGCTCTCTTCCATCATGACTGCCGTCATTGAGCGGAGCAGATGGAAGTACCGCATGGCACGTGCCTACCGCGTGTTGCTCACGGAAGCGGGTCACCTCTGTCAAGTTTTCTACCTGGTAGCCACCGCACTCGGTCTGGCACCCTTCTGTACCATGGCGCTCGCAGATTCAGTGATCGAACAGGACCTTAGGTTGGATGCTATCAACGAGTCGGTGCTCTATGTGGCGGGCGTAGGGTTACCTCAGTGAATAACCGACCTCAATAAAGGCGAAGAGCGCATCTTCAGCACATTGTCGGCGGCTTTACCCGCCGTCTGGGCGTAAACGCCACAAGCGTTATTCCCCAGCATGCCGCCCAAAGGTGTAATGATCATGGGTTGCAGGATCCGCACCCCAAGTCAACGTGTAGGGCTTAGCAGCATTGCGCAGAGTGTCGCAGATTGTCGGCTGCACGTAGGCGAGATTCAGGCGGATTATGTTAAAGTCGCCGATTTTTCGAAGAAGATTGCCAGCGCTAATGACCCAGCGCTGTCGCGGGAGCTTCGGCACCGAGCTTGGCAACGTTGGAAGAAACATATTGCGCGACCAGGTCAGAGCAACGTGAATCTCTCGGTCGCTAAGCGCTTCCCCATAAGCGAATCCGAGAATGCAGAGTTCCATGCCGACGTTTTCAATGTATTCAATCACCCGAACAAGAACAAACCCATCAGCGACATTCGCACGGGGCAGTGTTGTCAGGGTGTTTTGACTGGGAAGGTGGCATTCCGAGCATCCCGCGCGTCGAACACGGAAACTCAGCAGTTCTCCGGTTTCTTCATCGTAGCATCCGAGTCTGCTTCGATAGTGACATCGACGTGCGCTCCGGGTTTCAGACGCGCTTTCTCACCCTTTTCATCAGTTACTGTGTTCTCGATGCGAATTTCTCGATATAGATGGTCAGCGCCTTCAATGCCGATTTGTGCCTTCTCAGGTTCGCTCGGAACAACCGGCTTGATGACCTGTTCGACGGTACCGGGCAGCTTTCTTCGTTTCTTACTCATGGCCGCTCCAGAAGAGGGAATACGTGTGACGGCATTCTAGCAGAGCTGTCGCGAGTGGCCGTGGATTCGCAGACGGACCATTCGCAATTGCATGCGGCGTAAAAGCCGATGAAAGCATGAACGTTCAAAGCTCCTTTGGATTGGGAACGGGCGGATTGACGCAATTGGGAAGAAGCTCACGGACATGATCGAAACCCGAGGCCGAACAAGATTGCTGAGGGGCTCGCAGGAAATCGCAAGGTTCACTCCGTCCAGTTGGACATTCTCTAGCGCGGCGGAATCCCGTACCACGAGAGGAGTTCATTCAGCCTGCACTTGTA
>QHZR01000138.1 GCA_003224755.1 Acidobacteriota bacterium | reverse complement strand
GAAGTTTGGCAACTGGAAAATCGGGATGCGCGATGCCGGCGTTGTTGATGAGCATGTCGAGTCGGCGGAATTTTTGCCGCACTGCTTGGAAGAGATCGGAGACGCTTTTCTCGTCACGCACATCGCAGGGATGCGCCAGCACTTGGATTCGCTTTTTGGCAAGATCTACTTCAAGTCGGTGAAGCCGCTTTTGATCTCGCCCGCTGACAACGAGGTTGCAGCCTTCCTCCGCCAGAGCGCGTGCAATGGCCAGGCCGATTCCCTGAGTTGCGCCGAGAAAAGATTTTAACCGCAGAGCGCGCAGAGAAAACCCACAAAGTTCGCAGAGAAAATCGGGGATGAAGAACAATTGAGGACGGGCGGGTTTGCCAACGACCAACGACCAGCGACCAACGACGGTTTCTCACACCCCGTTCGGCCGCTGACGGATCAAGGAAAGAAATTCCGTGCGCGTCTCCTGCTCATCACGGAAACAGCCCAGCATGGAAGACGTGACCGCCTGAGAATGCTGCTTCTCGACCCCCCGCATCATCATGCAGAGATGGCGGGCTTCGATGACTACGCCGACGCCTTGCGGCTGAATTACTTTCTGAATTGTTTCGGCGATCTGCGTTGTCAAGCGTTCCTGGATTTGCAGGCGTCGAGAAAAGATTTCAATCAAACGAGGAATCTTGCTGAGACCGATCACCCGACCGTTGGGGATGTACGCGACATGGACCTTGCCGAAAAACGGCAGCATGTGGTGCTCACACAAGCTGAACATCTCGACGTCTTTCACGATCACCATTTCGTCGTAAGTGACGGTGAAGAGGGCATTCTTCAACATGGACTCGGGGTCTTCGCTGTAGCCGCGAGTAAGAAACTCAAACGCCTTATGCACACGGGCAGGAGTGCGCTGGAGGCCCTCGCGCTCGGGATCTTCGTCGAGACGGACGAGCATTTCTCGCACGAGGTCTTCGAAAGTCGCGCTGGTGAGGGTCGGGTTCGTGGTTTGGAGTTTAGGCGTCATACGGTGATGTCAAATTTGGTAATTGAGTAACTTTGTGATTTGGTCATTGGAGGCCACAACTCCTCGCCTCTGGTTTTCAATTGCCCGATTACAAAATTACCAAATTACAAAATCTTCGCTACTCAGCTTCCATCGTACTCAAAGGCATTCATCATGGTCTCTTCCAGCCGCACTCTTTCCAGATGTGCTTGGCCAAACCCTCGCTTCAAAATATCGTAAACAACCGTACAGAGATTTTCTGTCGTGGGCACGGAATCCGCGAATTCCGGCCTCATATTGAGATTTTCCAGATCAAATCGCGTGACAATCTCTCGTTGCACGCATTCATCCAGATCAACCAGATTGCAGACAATACCGTTTTCATCTACCTGTCCGCTGACCGTTACTTCGAGGACGTAGTTGTGACCGTGCCCGTGCGGATTATTGCATTTGCCGTAGGTGGACTGATTCTCGGCAGGTGACATTTGCTCGCTATGGAGGCGATGCGAAGCCGAAAAGCGGTAGCGGCGATGGAGGTGGGCTTTTGCCATTTGGTAATTGGGTAATTTGGCAATTGGATAATTTTGTAATCGGGTAATTTGAAAAGGTTCCTTCGCGTTCTTTGCGAAGACTTGGCGCAGTTTGCGGTCAAAGGCTTTTAACCGCAGAGATCGCAAAGAAAAGCCGTAGAGATCACAGAGAAACCCAAATTACAAGTTATCAAATTACAAAATTACCCAATTCTTCACTCCTCACCATAAAAATCCACGAACAAATCATGGTTCTCGTACACCCGCACCCGGTGCAGCTTGGCGTTGGTCAGCTTGGGCCCGAGGCGCTGCCAGATGGCGATGGCCACGTTCTCGGTGGTGGGAATGCGTGTGGCAAATTCCGCGACTTCTTTGTTCAGGAAGCGGTGGTCCATGGCGTCGAGTACCTCGCGGTGCATGGTTTCCTTGAGTTGCTTCAGGTCAACCACGAACCCGGAGCGCGGATCAACCTCGCCTTTCACCGTGACTTCGAGCACGTAGTTGTGCCCGTGCCCGTTGGGGTTATTGCACTTGCCGAACAGGCGCCGGTTCTCCTCCGGAGAAAGCTCCGGATTGTGGTAATAGTGCGAAGCGGCGAATTCAGCTTTGCGGGTGAGATAGAGCAAGGGTGCGTTCTCCGGGCGAGAGGTGCATTAATAGATTTCCGAACCAGAGTATAAGGATAGCGATCGTCATCAGGATGCTAGCGAATGTTGGCTCTCTCCATGCCCAGTAGAACGCAAGACCCCACGTTGATATCCAGGCAAGCGATGGCGGGCGCAAAATATTCTCTCTCATGCTCCGGCGGCCCTTCTTTTCTGACGCGAGGAACAACATGAGGGCGACAATGCAGCCGAGAGGAATCCATTCCCGCACCGTTCTCACAAACCAGCCTGCGATAATCAAAATCAGCACCAGCTCTAGTACTCCACCGGGTCTCTTCATGTCCGAGGTCGACCAGTCGGACTTGCCATCCATGGCGAACAACGCAAACAGCGCGATTATGCAAACTCCTGGAATCCATCCGTTCACATGTCCGATCCAAACTCCGAATAGGATTCCCCAACCGAGATAGAAAAGCCTGGATCGCCAGTTCCAAGTCCTGTGTTGATGTTGCCACGCATCTGATGCAATCCAAAAAGCCATCGCAGCCAACCACGCGTGTTCGACCCAGTCCCAATTTCTAAGTCCCTGTTTCCAGATTGTCTGGAGTGTCGCGAGCGCCATTACGCAGGCCATATGATGCCCGCCCAGCGGAGCCTGGGACTATGCCCATAACATCGAACTTGTTGCTCGTCCATTGCAGCCCTCCACATTCGGCCGCTCGCCCACGTTTTCGCTGATATCTTAAACGAGGTTGCCCTACCCTTGCCGCGTTCTTTGCTGCCTAGGGTTTTGATCTCACCTTCTCTCAAATTTCCCGAACTGAAAGTCAAAATCCCCGCTCTCGCCAAAAACCGCGAGACAAGGACGGGCAAGCCGGCAAAACTCAGCCCTCGCCCGCGACTGCGCCACCGTACGATCCATCGCACGAAACTAAGAACTATTGATGGCTGCAGACGAAAACCGAATTTAGTCACAGCCTCTCAGGGCAGGCCCAGTGCCGGGAAGCGTTCGAAACGATTGGGAGTCCCGAAGCGAGGCACAAATTGTCATGCCGTTCGTGTGCCGTCCCTAACGGGACTCGGTCTCGCTCTGCCGAGCACCCGGCACTGCCGTGCCGGGCTATCTATGTACCGCTCCTCCGGAGCTAGGGTGAGGCGGTTTATGCGTCATCGCTCGCGCCGGGATATCCCCATATTGTCTGCCTTTCCAACTCACATTGTGACTTCGATGAAAACGGGTCGAACGAACCAACAAATACGCGAAGATAGGCAAACCTCCCATCGCGAGGAAGCTGGTCGTTTGAGAAAAATTCGCTCTGCGAATCCGCATCCAGAACCAGCCGACAAGAATAATCGTAAGCAAAATCGCCTCCAGGGCAAACCTAGACCTTCCTGATAAGCTGGCCCAAATCGCGGCAACGAAGTTTCCAGTGATTAGCATGAATTCCGCGGAGCGCAACAACGCCAAACCTCGCGGCCTTGGGAACAGCAGCGCCAAATTCTTGGTCCAGCCCTCCTTCATCTGCGCCCATCTGCGGTACATGCGGGTACGGACAGCGTCGCCGCCGTAGCGGAAGAAAATCTTGCGGCCGGAGGACTTCACCAGGCGCGCCATGGCTACGTCTTCGAGCAGGTCGCTGGCGATTGTTGTGTGGCCGCCGACTGCGTCGTAAGCTTCGCGCGAGATCAGCAGATATTGTCCGTTGGCGGCGGCGATGGGAGAAGCCAGGTCGTTCATCTTCTTCGGGGGATAGGTGGCCGCAAGTTCAGCAAAGATCACCGGCATGACGGCCTTCTCCCAGAACGTGCGCACCTCCTGCTCGGGAGAATAGGAAAGCAGCGCGGCCCCGTGCTGCTCGGCTTCGGCCACGGCGCGGGCGAGCGAGCCGGGTTTGTGGACGGTATCGGCGTCAGTGAATAGCAGCCATTTCCCTTTTGCGATCTTCGCGCCCGTGGACATGGCGTTGTTTTTGCCGGTCCAGTTGTCGGGGAGGGGTGGGGCGGAAAGCACTGTCAGTTGATGGCGGGCGGTGACGCCCGCCCCAAAATCCAAATTTGACGGGAGGGCCTGGAGGGCCGCCCCTACAGGGTCAGTCGAGAATGATCTCGCGATTTCGGCGGTGCGATCTGTGGAGGCGTCGTCCACGACAATGATTTCAAAATCAATTCCTGTTTGTGCAACCAGCGATTCCAGGCAGAGGCCGAGGCAAGCCTCTTCGTTTCGCGCGGGAACGATGACGGAGACCAACGGATTGTTCTCGGTGCTCATGGTGGAGAGTGGTGTTAAGTGGCGTCCCTCACGGGACTTGGATCCTTCTCCAGCTACCCGGCACTACCGAGTCTGTGTGAGAACGCTTCTTACGCCCCTTTGGGGCTGAGTCATTTCCCACTTGCACCCAGGGCTTCCGCCCTGGGCTGTATTCTGGCGCCGCTTCGCGGCTGGAATTACGATTCGCTTGCCACTTGTGGTTTGGAGTTTGAGTTTTCACACAGACTCTTCCGTGCCGGGCTTTCCCATACCGCCCTTGCGGGCTGCATCCTGACAGTTTCTCCCCTTATCCCCGGCTAGCACTTTTCTCCCGTAATCTCGAACTTGCAAGTATCTCTTATCATCTCGAACTCGCGAGCTGAAAGCGGGCGAGACAGGGACTATACGATGGTGTGCATCACCGACGTGCTTGCGACGACTCCGTACCTTGCTCGACATCCTCGCAACTGCACCGGCAGTGCCCTGTGACGTAAGGTCCCTCTGTTGCCCTCCTTCGGCGGGCAGCAGAGGGATGACAACCAAGAATAACGGGATGACAATCAAAATCAAGAAGTCGCACGCCCAGGCACCGGTTCGTGAGCATCGCTATGAGTTGTTTATTATATCGGGGTGCGTAATTACGTCCTCGTTCTTGCCTTTACTGCAGCCCTGGTGCTGAGCGGCTGTTATGGCCGCTCCAAGCCTTCCAGTATCAATACGCGCGCTCCCGATTTCACCATTCAGGATTCCGAGCACAGCGTCACCCTGAGCCAGTTGCGCGGCAAAATCGTCGTGCTGAATTTCTGGGCCACCTGGTGCCCGCCTTGCATTGAAGAAATGCCGTCTCTGGTCCAGATGCAGAAGAAAATGCAAGACAAGGGGATTACGGTGCTGGCGGTCAGTGTCGACGATGATCCCAACGATTACCACAAATTTCTAAAAGACCACAGCATTGATCTGCTCACCGTGCGCGAATCAGGGCAACGCACGCCCACCGGCGTTATCGCCCCGGTTTCATCGCGATACGGCACCATCAAAGTACCCGAGACATACATCATTGACCGCGGCGGGGTGATTCGCCGCAAGTTCATTGGCCCGGTGGACTGGAACCAGACAGAGGTTGTCGAATATTTGAGCCGGCTATGAGAACCCCCGGAGTTCAATATAAGTTCAGTTCAATATAAGTTCAGCGTCAGCCTCGAATTTCCTACTTAGCGCGGTCGGATAGATATTGCGTTTTTTGCTTGGCAATCCCGTCGTTATGCCCTCGCATCCAACCACCACATTCACAATCCGAGGAGGCGCCATGATTGAACGGAACATCACTTTGCCAGAAATGATTCTTTGGACGGGGACGCGTATCGCGCTTGGCACGGGCATAGGTCTGTTGATTTCAAGAGGGCTTAGCAAGGACGCGATGAAGGCGGCCGGATTAGCTCTGACGGTTGTAGGAGGCTTCACCACGATTCCACTCGCAATCGGCATCATAGGCAAGAAAAACGTGACTCGGTCTGAAATCCGGTCAGTCGCTTAGGTCCGCATTAAGCTCACAAATTCGCGAGCGACGGTTCTGCGGCGGAACCCGCGAAGCCCGGTAATCGATCGAGTCTTTTACAATTCTGTCGTGAAATCTTGGGACGCGATCATCATCGGCGGCGGAATCATCGGGCTGTCTCTCGCGATCTCTCTGCGCAAACAGGGGCTGCGGGTCCTGATTGTGGAGCGCGGCGAGCCGGGACGCGAGGCGTCGCATGCCGCGGCGGGAATGCTGGCGGGGTCGGGCCTTGAGATTCCGCCGCTGCTTCGGCCGCTAGCGGAGGAGAGCGCGCGGCTCTATCCCGAATTCGTGCATGAACTTGAAGACGAGTCGGGGATCAAAGTTGACTTGCGCGAGCACGGGACGATTCTGGTTTCGCAAGGTAGAGAGTTTCCAGGCGCGGCAGAATTGATGTCGATTGAGCAATTGGCGGCGACCGAACCTGCGCTCGCCGAGACAGGAATCTCCGGCGCTGGCAGGGGCGGTCCTGGAGGGCCGCCCCCACACGATCAGCGTGAAATTGTAGCTGCGTATGTTAGCGAGCGTTCAGTCGACCCGCGTGCGCTGGTTCTGGCGGCGATCAAGGCCGCCAAACATCGAAACGTAGATATTTCCGCCGGTGCCGAGGTCAAGGCCGTGTTGGTTGAGCACAACCGTATTACCGGCGTTGAAACCGACAAGACTTCTTATGCAGCGCCCGTCGTGGTGAACTGCGCGGGTGCTTGGGCAGGCTGTGTCGGGCCAGAGCGATTTCCGGTCATGCCGGTCAAAGGACAAATGCTGGCAATCGTCGGCGGCCCTAAAGTTGATCACGTGGTGCGATCGGAAAAGGTGTATCTGGTGCCTCGCAGCGATGGTCGGCTGGTAATCGGCTCGACTCTGGAAAATGCCGGATACAACAAGCAAACCGATGTAGATACGATCCAGCGGCTGTTTCAAGCTGCGGTTGAACTCGTGCCCGGTCTCACCACAGCGAAAAAGCACGAGGCTTGGGCGGGCCTGCGGCCAGGCACGCCCGACGCATTGCCAATTTTGGGAGAGACATCGCTCAAAGGCTATTTTGTCGCAACCGGCCACTATCGCGACGGCATTCTGCTGGCGCCGGTTACCGCACAGATTATGTCGGACTTGATCCTAGTTAATGCTCCACATCACAACTTCGCGTCATTAGCTCCGGATCGCTTCTCTTGAGCGGCAGGACTATTATGCCTGCAATCCAGCTGATTCCATTACCTGCACCTCACGCTCGATTTGCGGAAGCGCGCGGTCTCCGGTCACTTCTAAATCGTAGGCCGCCTGCAGGTTCAGCCAAAACCTCGCACTGGTTTTGAAATACCTGCCAAGCCGAAGAGCGGTATCGGCACTTATGGAACGGCGTTCATGCACGATTTCTGAAATCCGGGTGACGGGAACATGAAGCGCCAGCGCAAGCCGGTTCATAGAAAGCCGAAGCGGTTTCATATAATCTTCGCGGAGGATCTCTCCGGGGTGAATCGGGGGCAACTTTGCTCTCGCGTTTTGCGCCTTGGCCACATGTCCTCCTAGTGATAATCCACGATCTCGACCTCGTAGGCGTCTCTGTTTCTCCAGCGAAAACACAGGCGCCACTGATCATTGATGCGAATGCTGTGTTGACCTGCTCGCTCACCCTTCAACGCTTGCAGGCGATTGCCTGGCGCGGAGGCCAAATCGCCGAGGGAAACCGCGGCATCGAGTTGCCTCAGCTTTCTTTGCGCGATCCGTTCGATGGCTCGAAAACGCGGAACTTTTTCCCGCTGATGGAGCCTCTGTATGTCCTTCGACCGGAAGCTCTTGATCATCGCCCAGAGTTATTGTTATAACGGTATGCGTTAAACGTACAACAGTAAAGGATTTTCTATGGCCTCTCCAGCGGTTGATTTTGCCCGCCAGAACCAGCAACGATTCTTGAACGAATTAAAAGATCTGCTGCGCATTCCCAGCGTCAGCACCGCGCCCGAGCACAAATCCGATGTCCAGCGGGCTGCCGATTACGTCGCCAGCGAGTTGCGCCGCATCGGCATGGAGAGTGTCGAGGTCATCCCGACCAAAGGTCATCCATTGATTTATGCCGACTGGCTGCATGCCGCGGGGAAGCCAACCGTGCTGTGCTATGCGCACTATGATGTGCAGCCGCCCGATCCCCTGAACGAGTGGATCTCGCCGCCATTTGAGCCCGCCGAACGCAACAACAACATCTATGCGCGGGGCGCGGTGGATGACAAAGGGCAGCTGTGGATGGAGATCAAAGCGATTGAATCATTGATGAAGGCGAGCGAGGCGCCCGCCGCACACAAACCCAAGCTGCCGATCAATGTGAAATTCATCATCGAAGGCGAAGAAGAGGTTGGTGGCGAATCCATCGCGGAATATGTTCGCAAGCAGAAGGCGAAGCTCAAGGCAGATTTCGCGCTGGTGTGCGACACGGAATTATTCGCCCCCGATCTGCCGACTTTGTGCGTAGGACTGCGCGGGCTGGTTTATACCGAAATTGAAGCCATGGGCCCGAAGGTGGACTTGCACTCCGGCATGTACGGCGGGGCGGCGCCGAACCCATTTTTCGCGCTGATTGAAATTATCAGCAAGCTGAAAGATTCCAAGGGAAAGGTCCTCCTTCCCGGATTTTATAAGAACGTAAAGGCCCCGAGTGCAGCCGAACTCAAAGCCTGGAAGCGCCTGCCGTTCAACGAAGAGCATTATCGCAAGACCGAAGTGGGATCGTCGAAACTAACAGGGGAATCGGGCTATTCGGTTTTGTATCGCACCTGGGCACGGCCTACCCTCGAGGTCCACGGCATGCCCGGGGGCTTTACCGCTCCGGGTGCAAAGACGGTTATTCCGGCTAGAGCGCAAGCGAAAGTTTCCATGCGGCTGGTACCCAATCAGGATCCTGACGACATCCTGAAGCGCTACACGGCCTTCGTGAAGAAACTCACGCCCAAGGGCATCGAGACCAAGATCAAAGTGTGGAGCAAAGGACCGGCATGCGTGGTGGGGACGGATAACGAATACATCAAGGCGGCGACGGAAGCTCTGCATGATGTATTCAACAAAGACACGGTCTTCATCCGCTCTGGCGGATCGATTCCAATCGTCACTGACTTTCAGGACGTGCTGAAGATTCCTTCGGTGATGATGGGCTTCGGGCTTCCGGACGACAACCTGCACGCACCCAATGAGAAGTTCCACATCCCGAATTTTTATCGCGGGATTGAATCTATTTGCCTCTTCTTTGAGAAGCTGGGGGCCTAAAAACAAAAGCTTTTAACCGCCGAGAACGCAGAGTACGCGGAGAAAAGCCATTTTCGACTTTGCGAATCCTTCGCGATCTTTGCATTTAAAGCTTTTGATCTTTCGGCCTAGCGGTTTTCCGCGCGCACGAAGAATTTTTCTTTGTCCATATCTGCCGGCACCGCCACATCGAAGAAGCCCACCATCATTTCGTTGTAGGTCTGGTCACCCCATTGAACTGGACTGTCGGGATCGGGATTGTGCGGATTGTTTCTGGAGTTGTCATACCGGGCGATGGCTTCGAGCTTGGTGCCGGCGGGCAGAAACCGCGGCCCCGACAGGCAGATAACTTAACTGCCAGTAGAAATCATAGTTCACCCGTAGCAGAGTCTCTTGCGTCCCGTCTGCATGACCGATGTTGTATTCAAAATTTTTCCCGCGCAGGTGCATGTGCGGGAAAAAGCTCAGAAGCTCGGCATCGTTGGGCAAAGTACCTTCGACGGCCACCCGATAGTTGCTCGCGTTCGGCGGAATCGGAATGCGGTCGCTGTCGTTGGCGAGTTGCAGGGTGAGCACCCTTTTAGCGGGCGGCGTTCTGGCAAACCTCACGCCCAGACTGGTCTGGTCGGACGCCGGCTGGCCGTTGGTGGTGTAGTGCATCTGGAAGATAAGATCCGAGTGCGCGGGAATGTATTTGGCCATTCCTTCCGGCCAGTTGTCGGGAGAGCTCCCCGGCGCATATACCAGCAAAAGATCGCTGGTGGTTGAGTGGGCCTCGTGCATCAAGTGAGGATCGTGCAGGGTTGAGGCGGTGAACGGGACACCAATGGGCGCGCCGCGCAGCCAATTCGATTCCGGCGGCCGGATGTAGACGACAGCGTGGTGCACGTGGTCGCGTGCCAATGGGCGCAATTCTGACATCTGCACCCATCGGCCCTCGGCGAAATCGGTTGGGACGATCTCGTAGGTGTACTCAACATCTCCTGCGGCGGGGAGGCGGACCGGAACCGGCATCTTGAGCACCAGATCGGGACGAGGAACGTTCCAGCCTGCAGTCCAGTGCAGCGTCGGGGGACCATCGTTACGATTGCCTTCGGGCGCGCCAGCCTCAATCCAGTCTTTGATGGCGGCGATCTGCTCCGGAGTCAGTGAAGGATCGTTGGCAAAGTGCCCACAGCAGGGGTCGGCAAACCAGGGCGGCATCTTGCGGCTTTCGCCGGCAGCACCGATCGCCTGCGCCCGAAGCCGTGTCTCGCGATAAGTCATCAAGGAAAAAGGCGCGATCGCATCCGGACGATGGCAAGACTGGCAGTGTCCCTGAAGAATGGGGAGAACGTCGCGGTAGAAGCTCGGCCTGGGCTGGGCGGCGTTAAACAAGGCCTGAGAGACGATCAAAAAAAAGCAGCCTGCCATTAGCGATCGCAATGACTAAGTCTCCAGCTTCGCTTCCCGCAGCCGCCTGGCCGCGGTTTCTGGCGACACTGGCGAGTAATAGACCTCTTTGAAGGTGTAGGACTTCGCCTTGGCGGAGAGAATGGGGAGGATCTCGAGGTGCCAATGGTAGTCGTCGTCGAGCGTCTTCCAGTATCCCAGGCTCGCCGACTGGTGCGAGCGGTTGGGGGAGGTATGCAGCACCAGGTGAAAAGATTCGGTGATGGTCCGGATGCGCTGCAGGGTTCGTTTCAAGAGGCCGGCCAGGTCGCGCATGGGCCCCGGACGGGACAAGGCAAAGCGCTCGAAGGAGGCGTCGTGGGTGCGGGAGAGTATCCAGGTCTCGTAGGGCGCGCGGGTGGCGTAGGGACAAATCGCCACCAAATCACCGCGCACTTCAACCAGGCGGTGCCCGGTGCGCATCTCCTGAGCGAGAATGTCGCAGAAGACGCAGCGCTCCTTGTGCTTGAAGTAGTCGAGTCCAGCGCGCAACTCGTAAAGCACGCGCCGCGGAATGAAGGTGGTGGCAGCCAGCTCGGAATTGGGGTGCTCAAACTCCTGTCCGGAACCCAAGCCGAAATTCTTGTAGACGCTGATGTAGCGGAAGCGGGCATCGCCCTTCAAGTCTTGAATGCGCTGCGCTGCCAGCAAAAGGAATTGCTCGATCTCGGCATCATCGGCTTGCCAAAGCTGACGGTCGTGTTGCGGGTTCTCGACCAGCAGTTCGTGGGCACCCAGCGTCGGCATGCGGTCGTAGAGACCCTCACCCCGCCTATCGGCAGCACCCTCAATGTGATAAACCGCTTGGGGATGGACCACGGCGCGCGCCGACCATGGGCCCCCGTGAATCGCGGCCCGGCTCGAGACCTGCTGTAAACGGGCCGGCGAAGCAGGACAGAGCCGGCATTCAGTGGCAGGGCGCGGGGCGGTTTCCGGAACAGCGTCGCCGGTGAGCACCCAGGAGCGGGTCAGGGGATCTTTACGCAGTTCCATCGGAGCACACGATTATCGCATTTAAAACCATTCACCGCGGAGAACGCCGAGTACGCAGAGAAAACACCGAGCACGGACCACCATGGATTCACTGAGTTTTGCTTGTCATTGACTTAATCCGTGGAAATCAGTGGCCAGGAATTTGGTTTCTCTGCGAACTCGGCGGTAACACGCTTTTCGCACGAAGGTAGTAAGAGCCCATGCATTTAAAACCATTCACCGCAGAGAACCCCGAGTACGCAGAGAAAACATCGAGCACGGACCACCATGGATTCAAACGGATTTTTGCTTGTCATTGACTTGATTCGTGGAAATCTGCGTTGATCAGTGGCTAGGAATTTGGTTACTCGGCGAACTCACCGATCTCGGCGGTAAAGCGCTTTTTGCACGAAGGTAGTAAGGGACCAGTTTTCCACGGATGGCACAGGTAAACTCGTTGCTATAATTCGCGAAAAAGAAGCACTGCGCAGTGCGCCTTGAGCTACGAGCTTTCAAGTTTCAAGTTCTGATCGCTCACAGCTCGTTGCTCATAGCTCACAGCACAAAGTTTCCTCAGATTTCATGACCGAACCCTCCACGCCGCTGATGCGGCAATACTCCACCATCAAAAAAGAGCACCCCTCTGCGCTGTTGTTTTTTCGTTTGGGCGATTTCTACGAAATGTTTTTCGACGATGCGCTGGTAGCGGCGAAAGAACTGCAGATCACGCTCACCTCGCGCAATAAAGAAAAGGGCATGGCCATTCCCATGTGCGGCGTACCTTACCACGCCGCCGAGGGCTACATTTCAAAGCTGATCCGACGGGGCTACAAAGTCGCCATTTGCGACCAAGTGGAAGACCCCCGGTTAGCAAAGACCCTGGTGCGGCGGGAGGTGACCCGGGTGGTAACGCCGGGCACGGCCAATTCTTCGCTGGATTCGGAAGAAAATAACTTTTTGGCCGCAGTGGTATCGCTCGCGGCGCCGCCGGCGAGCCATGGCATCAATCAGGAGCGGGGTGAGACGAAGAAAGCCCGCGCCGGATTTGCCGCGCTCGATCTATCCACTGGGGAGTTTCGCGCCACCGAGTTTTCTGGCGAAGGCGCAGACCGGCGCATTCAGGATGAGCTCGAGCAGCTGCGGCCCAAAGAAGTGCTCTATGCAAGCTCGGCACCGCTGTTTGATAAATCCGAAGTTTCATGCACGGGAGCAGCGCCCCTACCCCCACGGCCACTGCCGGATTCACGGGCTTGGGCATCAACTCCGCTGGAGGACTGGATCTTTTCCTCCGACCATGCCATTCCGCTCCTCGAAAACCACTTCGGCGTTCTTTCGCTCGAAGGCTTTGGCTTGGCGGGAAAGCCGGCGGCAGCCGCGGCAGCCGGAGCGATCCTCTACTACGTGCGCTCCACCCAGCGCGGCACGCTCGATCACGTGGACCGCATAGGCTTCTACGAGCGGCAGAATTGCCTGGTGCTCGATGCGGTCACGGTGCGCAACCTCGAGCTGATCGAGCCGCTGTTTGCCGCAACCGATGCCGGCGTGACTTTGTTTCGTTCGATTGGCGCGACGGTCACGCCCATGGGCAAGCGGCTGCTGCGGGCGTGGTTGCTGCGGCCTTCGTTAGACGCAATCGAAATCAACCAGCGACTGGATGCTGTCGAAGAGCAGGTAAAGCAGACCATCGCCCGGGAAGAGTTGCGGCGAGCGCTCGCGGGCGTGCTCGATCTCGAGCGCCTGTTAAGCCGGGTCACGCTTGAGACCGTAAACCCGCGCGATCTGGGGGCGCTGGCGGCGTCGCTCGCGAGAATTCCCGTGGTGCGATCTGCTCTGGCGCCACTCTCGTCGGAGCGGCTGCAATCACTGCACGTCGCAATGGACGAGCTCAACGACGTGCGCACGCGAATCGAGCAGACGATCATTCCCGAGCCTCCGATTTCGTTGAACGAGGGCGGCGTGGTCCAGCCCGGGGCCGACTGCGAACTCGACGAACTGCGCGAGCTCAGCCGCAACGGCAAGCAATTTCTGGCGCAGATGGAGCAGAGAGAGCGCGAGCGTACGGGAATTTCTTCGTTAAAGGTGCGCTTCAATTCAGTTTTCGGTTACTACCTCGAAGTCTCGAAGGCGAACCTGCAGTTGGTGCCGCCCGACTACGAGCGCCGCCAGACCTTGGTCAACGCTGAGCGCTTCTCGACGCCGGAACTCAAGCAATACGAGGCCAAGATTCTGGATGCGCAGGAGAAGATCGTCGAAATCGAGCGGCGAATGTTCGCCCAGCTGCGGACTTTGATCGCCGGAGAAGCCCGCCGCATCCGCCAGACCGCGCTGGCGCTCGCCGAAGTGGACGTGCTGGCGGCTTTTTCGCATCTCGCCAGCCTGCGCAACTACTGCCGTCCCGAGTTCGACAATTCCTCCGATATTGAAATTGTCGCCGGGAGGCATCCCGTGATTGAGCAGCAGGATTTTTCCCCACCGGATTTTGCTGGGCACGATTTTTCGGTTTACGATTCTTCTAAAAACGCCCGCTTTGTGCCCAACGATCTTTTCCTGAACTCGACCACGCACAGGATTCTGCTTCTCACTGGGCCCAACATGGGGGGCAAATCCACGTACCTGCGGCAGACAGCGCTGATTGTGATCATGGCGCAGATGGGCTGCTTCGTCCCTGCCAGCAAAGCCAGACTGGGCATTGTGGACCGCGTCTTCACCCGGATCGGGGCCAGCGACAATCTGGCACGCGGACGCTCGACGTTTATGGTGGAGATGACCGAAACCGCGGCCATCCTGAATACCGCGCCCTCAAAATCTCTAATCCTGCTCGACGAAGTGGGACGCGGCACCGCCACCTACGACGGCTTGGCCATTGCCTGGGCGGCCATCGAGTACCTCGACACGCGAATAGGTGCCAAGACACTTTTTGCCACGCACTACTTCGAATTGACAGGGCTGGCGGAGCAGCTTGCGGGAGTGAAGAACTATCACGTAGCAGTGAAAGAAACCGGAACTGGAATCGCGTTTCTGAGAAAAGTGCAGCCGGGCGCCGCCGATCGCAGTTACGGGATCGAAGTGGCTAAACTTGCCGGACTGCCGGAGGAAGTGGTGCGGCGGGCGCGGGAGGTATTGGCGGAGCACGAGAACGCAGAAGCCCAAGTTACCGCGCAGCTGTCCGGAGCGGATGCCCCGACCCCGCGAGCCGCACAGCTCACCATTTTCACGCCCTTGTCGCAGCCGGTGCTGGAGCGCCTTCGCGAACTGGATCTCAACCGGCTCACGCCGCTCGACGCCTTGAATCTGCTGGCCGAGTTGAAGCAGCAGGTGCAATGACTCCCTCGCCGGGGATTCACGCGGATAAACGCGGATCTGATCTGCTCACACAGACATGGAAAAGTACGCTTCAAGCGCCTTTCGATATGGTCACCATTGCACACCTGAACACCCACAAGAAACTCGACAAATCGGGCTTCGATTTTGCCTTGTCCGTGTCTCCGTGCTCCGTGGTGAAATACTACTTGTGCTTCGACCACTGTAGCTGTCAAGTAAAATATCGCTACTTTCATGCCACGACTTGCCTCCTCTGAGAACATCGGCCAACTTCTGATCCTCGGATTTGACGGGACCGAGATGTCCAAGGGTCTCGCCGCTGTGCTCAGCCGTATCCAGCCCGCCGGTGTGATTCTGTTCGCACGCAACATCGTAAACGCACAGCAGACTTACAAACTGCTCAACGACTGTCAGGCATGCGTAAGCCAGCGGTTGTTTACCTGCGTGGACGTCGAAGGCGGGAGGGTGGATCGCTTCCGCAATGTGATGGGGCCGGCGCCCTCGGCGGCAGACGCGTTTGCCACTGGCGATCGCAAGCTATTTCGCAAACACGGAGCGGTAATCGGAAAGATCTGCAGCGCTCTGGGCTTTAATGTGGACTTCGCTCCCGTGCTCGATCTGGCTTTCCCGGCTTCGCGCCCGGTCATGAGTTCGCGGGCTTTTTCGACCGACCCCAAAGCCGTGGTCCGCTATGCGCGAGAGTTCCTGGCGGGACTGCGATCTGCGGGCGTCATTGGCGCGGGCAAGCACTTTCCTGGTCTCGGCGAAGGCAACCTTGATTCGCACCATGATTTGCCAATAATCATGAAGTCTTACAACAGACTTTGGGCAGAAGACCTGGTTCCCTACCGCACCATGAAGCGGGAGCTCCCCATGGTGCTGGTCAATCATGCGAGTTATGCAGCGGTCACGCATGACCGGTTGCCGGCCTCGCTCTCGAACAAATGGATCACCGATGTACTTCGCCGGCGCATCGGCTATCGCGGGCTCGTCGTTTCGGACGATCTTGAGATGGGCGGGGTGCTCAAAGCTGCTCCGATCGAAGAAGCTGCGGTCGAGTTCGTTCGGGCGGGCGGAGACTTGTGCCTGATCTGCCATCAGCGGGAGTATGTCGAGCGGGCATATGAGAAGCTCGTCCGCACCGCCGAGCGCGACGCAAGATTTCGACGGCGCGTGCTCGAATCAGCAAAGCGAGTTTCCGCCTTCAAGCGAAAATCGGTTGGACTCAAAAGACGCCCTGCATTGCCCTCCCCCGAAAAGGTCTCCCGTCTTTCCACTCAACTTTGGGAGTTCAGCGAGCAGGTCCGCTTGCAAAAGCTCGTGGCCACGTCCGCCGGGGCTGGACAATGATTGTCGCGGGGGTGATGAGCGGCACCTCGGCGGATGG